>JBEIUS010000208.1:0-4665 GCA_040374235.1 Leptolyngbya sp.
GCTGGCTTGTGGTAATGTCCGCTCCGGGGGAGATATTGCCATGCTGACCTACTGCCAAAGCTCCCCCCATACCTCCCTACAACTCCTGGTCAACCATGATGATGAAGACCGGGAGTTTGTCTATGGTGAAGTCGATCATGCTTCTCTTCTAGCTGCTCAGCAACAGGGCTGGCATGTTATCAGTATGCAGAAGGACTGGCTAGAAATCTTTCCCAAATGATACGGCGGTTGCTAATGGTGTAAGGATAATGTTTCGTCTGGTGCTGTTACCCGCTTTGGTCGATGGGCCAGGTTATGTTCCCCATAGCACCTTTGTCATGAACCCACCAATGGTTTTCCCTTCATTTACTTTGCTTGGTTTACTGACAATCCTATGGTTAAGCCATCTTGTTTTCCAGCCAGAGTTGGCTAGGGCAGAAACTTACGACTGGACTTACGATGGTATAACCGGTCCAGAACACTGGGGAGAACTCTCCCCAGAATTTAAGGTCTGTAGCTCAGGGGAAGAGCAGTCTCCCATTGATCTAAGCCAACCCGTCAAGGCTAATCCAGGCGCTATCGTCATCGACTACCAGAAAGTTCCCCTGCGGATCATGAACAATGGCCATACCATTCAGGTCAACGTTGATCCTGGCAGCACTATTGCCCTTAACAACCAAACCTTTGCCCTCAAGCAATTTCATTTCCACCATCCGAGTGAACACACCGTTGATGGTATTAAGCTTCCGATGGAGTTGCATCTGGTGCATGCTAACGATCGGGGTGAACTGGCCGTACTTGGTATTTTTATCGTGCAAGGGGACCCCAACCCAACTCTCAAACCGGTGTGGGACGCCATGCCCAGTCAGCCTAGTGAAGAAATTACCGTGGCACCAGCCATGATTAACCTGGCGGCTCTGGTACCTGAGCAACGTGCTGGCTTTCGCTACCTCGGCTCCCTCACCACTCCTCCCTGTGCTGAGGCAGTCCAATGGGTGGTTTTGCAGTCTCCTTTAGAGGTTTCTACCGACCAGGTGGCCGATTTTCAGGCTCTCTTCCCCCTTAATGCTCGACCCGTGCAGGCCCGAAACCATCGCTTTTTGCTACAAGCCCCTTAAATCCTTCAGGACTCTCCAGGTGAAGTCAGGAGGGAACGTCCTACTTAGCCTTTATAAAGATGACCCAACCCACCATTCCAATTGTTAACTACAGTGATTTAGTAGGGGCCGGGGGAGGAGCCCGTGATCAGGCGATCGCCCATTTAGGCACAGCTCTGCAAAACGTTGGTTTCTTCACTGCCGTTTTTTGTCCATCCTCGCCCTGATATCGACCTATCTCCCCAACCTCAGTTTATCCATCGTACCGGCGGTTGCCGTCGCTATCCTGAAATCACCGCTGGCGAGTATTTGCAGCAGCGCCTCCAGGAAATTAAGGTTAAGAACAATGGGGAGAGGGTATCTACTTCAGCCGGGACGGGCTGATCGCTCAGGAATTTAGGAACCAGAGGAAGTAGGCCGGCTGACCTCAGGGTCTACTATCCCGGGGCAGTGGTGGGGAGGTGAGCTAAAACCTGCCCGAGCAGCTCCGTCGGCGGCTATGCTGAAGACAGTCAGTCCTTGCCGTAGCTCCATGGTTAGTCCCCCCACCCGCCGTTCTCGCCCCCTAGCCGCCATCCTTCGCTTACTACGTTGGGACAAACCCAGTGGTCGGTTAATCCTCATGGTGCCGGCGCTGTGGTCATTATTTTTGGCCGCCGCTGGCCAGCCTCCCTGGCCCCTGGTGGGGGTGATTGTCTTGGGTAGTCTGACCACCAGCGCGGCCGGCTGTGTGGTGAATGACCTCTGGGATCGGAATATCGATCCCCACGTCCAACGCACCCGCCAACGCCCCCTGGCTAATCGGGATTTGTCGGTGCGGGTGGGCTTGGGGGTACTAGCGATCGCCCTGCTCTGCGCCTACGGCCTGGCCCGCTACCTAAACCCCCTCAGTTTCTGGCTGTGCGTCCTGGCGGTACCGGTGATTCTGCTCTACCCCCTGGCCAAGCGGGTATTCCCGGTACCCCAATTAGTCCTGTCCCTAGCTTGGGGCTTTGCCGTATTAATTCCCTGGGCGGCGGTTACCGGTCGCCTGGATTTGCCCGCCTGGATTCTCTGGTTAGCGGTAGTGCTGTGGACCCTAGGGTTTGACACGGTGTACGCCCTGCCCGATCGCAACGACGACCAGCGCTTAGGGGTACACTCCGCCGCCATCTTTTTCGCTGACTCCACCCCCCAGGTGGTGGGCTTTTGCTTTCTTGGCACCTGGCTACTGCTGATCTGGTTAGGGCTACTGCAACTGCTGGCCTGGCCCTACTGGATCGGTCTCGCCATCGCCCTACTGGTTTGGGTGCGTCAGTTCTACCAACTGCGCCGATCTCCCCTCCCCCCCCCGGTTTATGGCCAGATTTTCCGCCAAAATGTGCAGCTCGGGTTTATCCTGCTATTAGGCATGATCCTTGGTAGCCTCCTGTAATCCATGAATTCTTTCCCTGCTTCCCTACCCTACCAGTCCCTCTCCGTGGAGGAACTGGTACAGTGGCTGGCGGATCCTGATCGTCCGGTACAGCTCGTTGACGTGCGGGAGCCGGCGGAACTGGCCCTGGCCCAGGTGCCAGGGTTTATTAACCTGCCCCTGAGCCAGTTTGATCAGTGGTCCGATGCCATTAACCAGCACTTAGCAGCGGACCGGTCAACGGTGGTGATGTGTCACCATGGCGTGCGCTCCGCCCAGATGTGTCACTGGCTCTCCCAGCAAGGATTTGACCAACTCTATAATTTGACCGGTGGGATCGATGCCTACGCCCTGGTCGATCCCACCGTTCCCCGCTATTAAAGCTAGTCCACCAGCCCCTCAGTCAATAAACCCCGTAGGGATCGCGAAACCGATCTAACTCTTCGGGCTTAACGGGCTCTAAATCAAGTAACTGACAGCGGGGGGGGAGCCAGGTTCTCAGATTGGCATAAAGGGCCTGCACAGCCCTAATGATGTCGTCAGTGACCATTGGCAGGGATACATGCAACACCCAACCCTCTTGATCACAGACAATAGAGTAATTTTCAGGAAGTAACATCATCGCCGGGGACTCCCCATCGGTGCAGTGCATAGAACTGATGGCATGGCTACCATGGTTGCTTACAGATAGGTTGGGTAGAGCAGGTTGAAGCATGGTGAATCCTGAAAAGAGCATAGAGGAAGAGGTCACCATGCCAATGGGAATTATAAAACCAGAGGGTGACCCCGTTGGGTAAAACGTACCGTCCTTAGGCCCCAATCGGGCTGATTGATCAGGGTTTCTTTAAGACTACCCAAAAGCGCCTTTTGCTCACACAGGGAAAGGGACTGCAGCCGCCGGGGGGAATCCCTGGCAACCCGCAGGTCAATGGTAACGGCATCGCCCTCCACCCCTACCCGGTAGCCGGATAGTTCCAGGTTTATAATTGCCTGCTCCGCCAAAATCAACCCCACGGTGGTGGTCAGCCCCTCCTGGCGGGGCACCTGGATGGTTTCGGGTTGAAGGCGATCGCACTGTTTGTCCAGGCGATACAGGGTAACCGTCAGGGGATCGGCGGGCACCATCAGCCGCCGGGCCCTGGCTTGAATCAATCGCTGGCCGGTTTGCACCGACCAATCCAAATTAGCCATGGGCACCAGGGCAGGGGGAGGTGCTTCCCTAGCCTGGGGAGGAGCGGTACAGCCGGATAGTAGGACCCATGCCCCCACCAGAGCCAATCGCCACATCAGTACTTCCCCCCATGGTTGTCTGGGGTGTGGCTAAGGGCGGGCAGAGTCAGGGCAAAAGGCAACGTTTGTGATCTAAATGAGCCTGAGCAATTTTAGCTTAGCCCCCTAGGGCTGGTGACAATGGTGAGGAAAATGACCGGCGGATGGTGATCACGGTCCCAGACTGATTAATTTATCTAATCCGTCGAGCCCGCCGCCACACTTCCCCCAGGGGATAGAATTCAACTTGCCAGCTGCTTTGCCCTTGCCGGGGGCTAGGATCTGAGGGAAAAAGGGCCATTCATAATAAGTTCTTTAGCCAAACTAGATTTTCTGAAGGAAATTCCTATCTCTGACGCGTCATTGATAATATTTTTCTTGATTAAACCGACTTCTCTCAAGGATTTCCTTATCTTTGACATGCCACTGATAATATTTTTCTTAGCTACATCAACTTTTCCTAAAGTTTTTCCTATACTTAGCACTCCCCAACCAGGAAAGGTACTGGCGGAATCAACTTTTTCCCTGGATTGATCTATATTTGTCTCCCCCTGATCAGGAAAGGGGCTGACTGAATCAACGTTTTCCCTGGATTAATCTAGGTTTGTCCTCCCCTGATCAGGAAAGGGGCTGACTGAATCAACCTTTTCCCTGGATTAATCTAGGTTTGTCCTCCCCTGATCAGGAAAGGGGCTGGCTAACTCGACCTTTCCCGTGAGGTCCCCAATTAGGTCCCTGAGTCTTAGTAGATCCCAAAGTCCCGTGGCCCTCATCCCCCAGCCCCTTCTCCCAAAACTGGGAGAAGGGGAGCCGGAGGTGCTTCAAAGTCCCTCTCCCAATTTGGGAGAGGGATTTAGGGTGAGGGCTGGATCATGACAAAAGAGCATGTTTGTGATCTACCGAGTCTTAGTTGTTGTCAGAAATGAC
>JBEIUS010000255.1:0-2529 GCA_040374235.1 Leptolyngbya sp.
CTGGAGGCCGTCAGGGTAGGAGTAGAGACAGTGACATGATCCGGGGGTGGCAGGTCGGGGGCGATCGATTCAGACCTGGTCATACAATTAACAGCCAGTTGGGCGGCAATCAAACAGGCATCCATAACCCTTACCTTAAAGCGTCATAACTCCTAGCCCTAGTATTTCCAAAGGCAGCCCAGAGAAATCAGGATGATTTTTCCAGAGTTTGGCGAAGAAGCTATTTAATTTTGTTTACATTAGATCAGGGGATGTAAACCATGGGCCTTCTGGCTGAGCACACCGTTGATTGATCAAAGCAAAGGCTGAGTCATCTTTCTGGTACACCTAAACCGCGTCTAACTTGAAACCTGGAGTTTCTCTCACCTAAAGTCCCTCTCTCGAGGGATTTTGAAGGGTTTTTCCGGCACCCCTCGCCCAGGGGGCGAGGGGCTGGGGTGAGGGGGCAGAATTACGGTTCCCATCATGGACTTGGTTTATATATAACGGATTTCACTTGAATGAAGTAGGCGGCGAGCCCCCCAAACCCCCACCTCGGGCAGCGGCCCAGAGGGCATAATAGGGAGCACTGTAACAGTGACTATTTTTTCAACCTTAAACCCGACGGTAAAACGGCAACTAGCCATCCTATTTGGGGCAGGACTCTGCTTCTGGGCAGGATTGGCAGGCCTATTGCCAACCCTGCCCTTGTTTATTGCCACTTTGGGGGGAGGCGGTCAACAAATCGGCCTGGTGATGGCCTCCTTTGCCCTGGGCCTACTACTATTTCGTCCTAGCCTCTCTGACCTAGCGGATAGCCACGGACGCAAGCTGGTGATGTTGATTGGGCTTGGGGCGGTGGCCATCGCCCCCTTCGGCTATCTGGCGGTGATGCTGTTAACCCGGTCCATCTGGCCCGATAGCTCCGCCCTCAACCTGCAGGTGGCGATACTGGCTATGGTGGCCATTCGAGCCTTTCATGGGCTAAGTATTGCCGCCTTTGTGGTGGCTTACCATGCCCTGGTTGTGGACGTTGCCCCCCCGGCTAACCGCGGTGAGTTGATTGGCTACATGACCTTAGTTAATCCCTTAGGTATGGCCTTAGGACCCGCCCTGGGAGGCTATCTCTATACCGTCTGGGGATTTGGTACCGCCTTTGCTGCCATGGGGGTCTTAGGCTGCATCGGCTTAGGTCTGGCCCTAAGGATGGGAGAGCCAGACCATCCTGGTGATATCCTTAACCCGCCCCCTCAGACCCAGGGTTTTTGGCGCCATCTTTGGACAGGACGGATCCGCACTCCGGCTCTGATTCTGTTAATGGTAGGGTTAGCCTTTGGCACCCTCAGCACCTTCGTCCCCCTCTACGTCGCTGAGGCAGGGGTGAGCCTGAATGTGGGCTTAATTTATACCGCCTCGGCGATCGCCAGCTTTATCGCCCGCCTGGTGGTGGGGCGAGCCTCCGATCAGCACGGTCGAGGCCGCTTCATTACCGCTAGCCTGAGCATCTATAGTTTGGCCATGGCCCTTTTCTGGTTAGCGGATAGCGCCTCCTGGTTTTTACTGGCGGGCGTGGTACAGGGGATCGGAGCGGGTACCCTGATCCCTATGGTGGCGGCTTTGATGAGCGATCGCTCCGATGTTGGAGATCGGGGGCGTACCTTTGGGCTGGCCATGATCGGCTTCGATATTGGTATTGCCCTAGCCGGGCCCGTGCTGGGCACCGTTGCCGATAACCTCAGTTATCGAGATATCTTTGGCCTGTGCTCCCTACTGATCCTGGTGGCCCTGGGAATTTTCATAACTAGTTCTAGCAAGGACCTGTCCCATTCTCTCCGCTTTGCCCTCACTGGAGGTCGAGATATTTACGCCGTCAAACCTCTAGATGGTTAAGACTACCCCTGGTTGAACTGACTGGTAACCAGGAATTGCCTCTAAGTCATTAATCCTGTCCTAAGCCCTCCAGACAAGGCTATATTACCCATCTCTGGGTTGCAGCCGTTGTTCCATATCCCCCCAGCTGACTGACCGCTCCAAATAATTTGGCTGGTCAGGTCGGTAGGGGGCGATCAGAATATCAATGGTTTGGAGAGTGGCCTCCGCCGGCAAGACCGGCAAATCAGGGTCAAAGGCCGTAGCTCCGGTCAAGGAGCTAGAAAAGCCGCGAAACACGATCACCTGCTGGGGGCTATCGGCCACCAGAGCGTTGACTAATAACACCTGTTCTGGGTGGCGGAGGGTATATTGCTCCAGTAATAATAACGGAGCCATAGATAAAGGGCTTGGTAAGGTTAGGGATAGAGGGATAACTACTCTGTGATCCTGGCTGGTAGAAATTTGGCTGCTGTCCTTGAATTTTAACATTCAAGTTGAAAACCACAGGTTTAGTCCAGTGGTTGATTTTATTCCAGGCCGTACCAGTGCTCGACTCCTAGGCAATGCTGCCCCGTTTGCGAGCTTCCTTGGCGGAAACCCCAACATTTTTGAGGCCAGCCCGGATCAATTCTTGCTCCAGCAGGGCAAAGAAACGACTGCGATCGCCCCCCCGCACCA
>JBEIUS010000147.1:0-8631 GCA_040374235.1 Leptolyngbya sp.
AGCAATTCTCATTATGAAAATCTTGACCGCATCTTGACCCTAGCTATTGAGAAGATTCTCAATAGCCCTGCCTGAAAAGCCTATGCTCCCGTTAGGCAACCTAGGCTCGAAACGCTATCTTTGGTACAAGAGCTCTAAAATGAGAATTGCTGACCAAAATACTGCTGGCGGGAAAGCATACATGGCCCAAATGCTGACATCAGGCTATGGCCATAGCCCTTAAAATCCCCTGATCGGTAATCAAGAGTCAATTTAGCCATGCTGAATAGGGCTGAGTCCCACAGGGCTAAAGATCCCGGATCACTCACCGGGTTTGTTTATTGAGGTAGACCAGCATACTGGTAATGGTGAGGTCTAACACCGCCAGGTTCGGATCGTCGCTGGGGAACAGGCGATCGCCCATGACCGCCTGATAGGCCTGAACATGTTGGGCAATAGCGGATTGGTCGGCGCTCAAGCGCAGGATTAACTCACCGTAGTAGGACTCTAGTCGACTGCCCTGCAGGGAGACGCTGCCGCCGTAATCCCATTCAAAGCCATAAACTTGGAATTGGCCTAGCACCTGCTGCAGGTCCCCGTAGGCCATACCCAGGCCAATCCCTTCGGGGGTTTGCCAGGCGGGACCAAAATCCTTAGCCAGGAGCGGACGCTGGCGCTGTTGATCGAGCCAAACAATGGTGAATTGCTGATCGGTGCCGGGGTTAACAAGGGTGCCGGGCTCCATAAAACCCTCCCCCACCGGTACTAGCTCATCCCTAAGGACGGCTTCCCCGTAGATCTGGGCCAGTTGGACCCGATTGGTGGTGCCGGTTACGGGACCAACCCGTTGCCCCGGCACCAGGCTGTAATCGGTACTATGATTGGTGGCTGCTGGTGTTTCTGTAACGAAGGGCAAACTGGACCTGAGGAGATGATCGGCGATGACGTCCCTGGGTGGGCCAGCCAGGGCGGTATCCATCCCCAGCCCTAGGGCACTTAAGATCAGTAGCTGATGAAGATAGGGCGACATGGGGCAATGAATGGTAGGGAGAAAAGCATATCCTCTGATTCTATAGTGGTTGAGACGCCTGAACTAGCCTCGCCCTTGAGGAAAGGTGAACTGGTCAACGATCGCTTGAGAGGGTCTGAGCGGATCTGGAGAGCCTATTGCCAGGAAAAGCTGTTAGCGCATTTCAACCGGTTCATTTATCTTAGTAATGGCATGTTCGTCACCCTATCGCAATCACCCTACGCCATGATTTCGCTGTCACCTCAAGGGATGGCCTCAGCGCCCACCATCGCGCCAGAAAAGATTAGCCAAACCACCCGTCGCCCCTACCCTAACTACAAAATTATTGTTCTTAACGATGATTTCAATACCTTCCAGCATGTAGCGGAATGCTTGATGAAGTATATTCCTGGCATGGCTAGCGATCGTGCCTGGGATCTTACCCACCAGATCCATAACGAAGGCCAGGCTATTGTTTGGACCGGCCCCCTCGAGCAGGCAGAGTTATACCACAGCCAGCTTACCCGAGCTGGCTTGACGATGGCCCCCCTTGAGCAGGCATAATCTAATTCATAAGAGTTTCTTTATAAACAGACGGTTTTTATGACACAAACTTCCGATAGTCGCCTAGTTTGGAACCACTCTACCCATTTACCCGGTCTGATTCCGATTTTAGAAAAACTGCTGGAGCAACCAGGCATTGGTACGGTAACCCCTGGGGTGCTTGCTAACGTGCGGGCACATTCTCCGGAAATGCGGGTTAAGGTATCGGTACCGATTCGGGGTGGTTTTAAACTGATTGCCCGCAGGGGCAAAACGGTGCAGGAGGTATTTGTCCTAACCGAATTGTCGAAGGCCGGTCTGGAAACGGCCTTGACCCGGGCAATTGAGGCTCTTTAGGTATGGACCATCGGCATAGTGCGCCAGGAAGGTCAGGCTAGCTTTAACCCAGGTTCCGCCTTTTACCGAGCTGAAAGTGTTATTGCCCGGGATTTCGCTGTCCTTTGCGCTCGCCTTTACCGTCAAACCCGGGGTCAGTTAAGGGTATTAGATACTATGACAGGGTCCGGGGTGAGGCCCCTACGTTACGTCCTGGAGGCTCAAGCAGATTGGGTTTGGGCCAACGAAGGGAATACTGATCTGGCTTCCATCCTGGAGGCTAACCTGGCGGTTTTGCCCCCTGATCGGTACCGACTGACCCATGAAAATAGTCAGCGGCTCTGCCTCAATTGTTACCAGAATCGGGACTTTTACGATCTGGTAGACATCGATAACTTTGGCAACCCGGCAACCCACATTGATAGCGGGCTGGGGGCTACTCGCCTGGGGGGGCTCCTGTATTTGACCAATACCGATGGTCGCTCCACCAGTGGCCACGATCCCCAGGCTAGTCTACGGATTTACTCCGCCCATGCCCGATGGCAGCCGGCGGTCCACGAGCAGGGGCTGCGCCTGGTGCTGGGCCGAGCTGCCCAGACCGCCGCCAGCCGCGGGTTGGGGGTAGAACCTCTGTTTAGCCTGTTTACCGGTCAGGTTCACCGGGTGATGGTGCGCCTGGTGCCTCAGGTCACCCTGGACGAGACGACCTATGGGTTTATTGCTTATTGCCATGGCTGTGGCCACCTGCAAACCCTGACCTGGTGCCAGCTGGGTCGGGTATCTTGCCCCTGCCAGTTAGAGGGTGGTGAAACCAGGGTGGTTGTGAGTGGTCCCCTTTGGATCGGGCCCCTCCATGACGATAATCAACTCCGAGCCATGGCTATCCTGGCCCAGGAGTGGGGCTGGCGAGTCCAGGCTGACCTGCTGGGGGTGATGGCAGCGGAGGCCCACCTGCCGCCCTATTACTACCTGCTAGGGGAGATTGGTCGACGGGGACGGATGGATATCCCGAATCGCGATCACTTGGTGGCGGCCTTACAATCGGAGGGTTACCAATCTGCCCAGGCCCATGCGGAGCCCCAGGCGGTGAAAACCAGCGCTAGCTTTAGCCACTGCCTTGATATCGCCCGGCGGCTGGGGCCCGGTTGAGGGTCCAGGATGACCCGATTCCTAGGCTGACAACAGGCTACGCAGCATCCAGGCGGTTTTTTCGTGCACCTGCATCCGCTGGGTCAGCAGGTCGGCGGTGGGTTCATCATGGGCGCTATCCACCATGGGAAATACCGAACGGGCGGTGCGTACTACCGCCTCCTGGCCCGCCACCAGCTGGCGAATCATCTCCTCAGCGCTGGGCACTCCCTCCGCCTCAGCGATGGAGGACAACTCGGCAAAGGCTTGGTAGGTACCGGGGGCGGGGAAACCCAGGGCCCGAATGCGCTCGGCGATCAAATCTACCGCCAGGGCCAGCTCATTATATTGAGCCTCAAACATCAGGTGCAGGGTCTGGAACATCGGCCCGGTGACGTTCCAGTGGAAGTTGTGGGTTTTTAGGTAGAGGGTGTACGTGTCGGCCAACAATTTTGACAGACCGGCAGCAATTTCCTGTCGATCCGCTGCGCTAATGCCAATGTCGATGGACATGGGGCCCATCTCTGCAACGGTTTTTGTAGCCATAGAACCTCCTTGTGAGGATAAGAGGATAAGGAATCTGGATCGGTGCTTCCCTTAAAACTTAAATTTGACTCTTCGTCTTGAAGAGTCCCATGGTTAATGAGAAATATTCTCACTAACCATGCAATCTTAGCCCTTCATGGCAGCAATGACAATGGCTAGGCTCGCCTCACCACCGACTCCCTAGTCGGTAAAGGCACTCTGAACTGGCCGATCAGGGGGCTGCAGACCCAGCCCGAGGCGGTTGAGAAGCAATTGCTGCGCGGTTTCCATTTGGCCGTAGGTAAAGCCATAGGGCAGGCTGGCGGGTAGGCGATCGCGCAGTTCCGCCAGCCCATAGGGGCTACCATAGATCACCACTCCCCGCAGCACATTGGCGGCTAGCAACCGATCAACCCAGGTGAACAGCAGATCCCCCACGGTGGCCGAGCCCTGAAAAGGGTTACCCCGGACAAAGGCCTGCACCAGGGTGGGGCGTAGCTGATCGGGCTGGGGCCCCTGCTGACAGCCCCGCCGGTCGATCAGCCGCAGGTGGTAGTGGTGTTGGGCCGGCAAGCTGAGGGCGGGACAGGCGGCATGGAGGTAGGGAGAGGCGAGCACGTCATCCACCCAGACCAGGTTATCACCGGGGCTGGTGGCTGAGGCCTGGGGAACCACCCCCTGTTGTGCCATGGAGGCCTCAAGGATCGCCGTGGCTAGCCCCTGGGCCTCGGGCTGAGCTAGGCAATCCAGGCAGAGGGGGGGAGGGAGCCGGTGTTCCCAGGCATGGCTGGCGGTGGGTTGGGGCAATGAGGGGAAGGCTACCCGTTGCTTAGCCCGCCAGATCCGTTCCAGGGAGGTGAGGATGCGCTCCCGGGATAACCGACCGGTTCTCACCGCCTCCACCACCGCCAGGATGCACCCCTCCGGATCCGTGGGCATCAGCAGAATATCTGCCCCCGCCTCCACCGCCAGCACGGCCGCTTCCTCGGGGCCGTAGGATTGGCTAATCGCCCCCATCACCAGGGCATCAGTGACAATCAGGCCGGCAAAGCCCAACTGCTGGCGCAGCAGGCCGGTCAGGGTGGGGAAGGAAAGGGTGGCGGGATAACTGGGGTCAAGGGCCGGAATCTGCAGGTGAGCGGTCATCACCGCGTCCACCCCGGCGGCGATCACCGCCTCAAAGGGGGGTAATTCCAACTGCCGTAAGCGCGCCAGGGAGTGGGGCAGGTGGGGCAGTTGCAGGTGGGAGTCAACCCGAGTATCACCGTGACCAGGGAAGTGTTTAGCGGTGGTCAACACCGCCTCAGACCGGGCCCCCCTCACAAAGGCGCTGGCCAGGTCCCTGACCCGCTCAGGGGTGGCCCCAAAGGCCCGCACGTTAATTACCGGATTGCCGGGATTATTGTTGACATCCACCACCGGGGCCAGCAGCCAATTAAGGCCTATGGCCCGGGCCTCAAGGGCTGTCACCCGACCCATGGCCTCTGCGTAACGGCAGGCCGTCGGGTAGTCCTGCTCGGCGATGGCGGCCAGGGCCATGGGGGGAGGGAACTGGGTGGCCCCGCTAAACCGTTGCCCCACGCCCTCCTCAAGGTCCGCCGCCAACAACAGGGGAAGGTTGGACTGCTCCTGTAGGGCCTGGGTTTTAAGTCCCACCTCCGCTGCGCTGCCCCCCAATAAAATTACCCCCCCCACCCCCAGGTCCTGCAGGTAATGGCTGAGGGTAGCCTGGTTAGCCTCCCAGGCTGGGTAACGAATCTGGTGATCAAACAGGTGACCGGAGGCCCGTACCACCACCATCTGGGCCACTTGGGCCAGCAGGGAGAGCTGATCCATAGGGGGTAGGGACGCTGTCACTACGACGCCTCAGCCCTGATGATCCATAGCCAGGGGCTCAACCTCGGGCGGGTCTAGCTGCTCGGCGGGCAATGCCTCCCCCTCCCTAGACTGTCGTTCCTGACTGAGTTGATTGATCAGGGAGAGCACCCGGGTGCCCCGCTCCACCGATCGGTCTTCCCTAAAGAGGATTTCTGGGGTACGGCGCAGTTGCAGGCGTTGGCCCAGTTCACTGCGTACAAAACCGGTGGCGGCCTTCAGACCCGCCATGGTCTCCGCCTTGGCGGCATCACTGCCATAGATACTGACAAAGATCTTGGCATGCTGCAAATCCCCCGATACCTCCACATCGGTGACACTGACCATACCTGAACCCACCCGATCATCCTTGATGTCGCTCACCAGCATCTGACTGACCTCCCGTTTAATCAGGGAGGCCACCCGTTCTACTCGCCGACTAGTGGCCATGATGGTTAACTCCTATTGACTGCCAGACTTGAGCTCTTCTACCCATTCCCCAGGCCCAACATAGCCTGCAGGGTAAAGGTCAGAAAGAGGAACCCCGCCACCGTCGCCCCCACCAGGGCAATGGCGGTGATCGGACGCCGTAGCAGGGGCAGGAGGGGCTGCAGGGCGTTGTACAAAATCCCCAGGGTAAAGGAAATCAGATAACGGGGATAGCGGGCAACGTTTTCAAAAAAATCTCTCATAGCAGCCGGTCCAGGGAGAGGAAGGATTAGCTTAACTTAGTTTAGATTAGATTACTCCCCCGGGGTCATCCATGTTCCTACCCGACGGGGACTAGTCCAGGGATTTTTCGTTCCCCAAAGATCGATTCTGATTAGTTTATTACGATCCATTAAGGTTTGCGGGGATGACGGCTAAGAGCTGAAAACTCTAGTTATAGACTGAAGCATGATTAGGAAATTTTTACTTTATAGATTGTTTTGACAATCCTTTAAGGCCTTCCTTAAAGGATTGTCAAGCGCCCTAGTGACCCGCATTGGAGTTTTGATTCAATGTCCCATTCTGTCAAAATCTACAATACCTGTATTGGCTGCACCCAGTGTGTGCGAGCCTGCCCCGATGACGTCCTGGAGATGGTTCCCTGGGATGGTTGTAAGGCTGGACAAATTGCCTCCGCGCCTCGAACCGAGGATTGTGTGGGTTGTAAGCGCTGTGAAACAGCCTGCCCCACCGACTTCCTCAGCATTCGGGTTTATTTGGGCGGTGAAACCACCAAAAGCATGGGCTTGGCCTACTAGGGTGGCTTGCCCTAGGAAACTGTCCCATTTATTCTTCTGGCTTACCGCTGACTACGATCAGCGGTTTTTTTATCCAGTAAGCGCCTCCCCATGGCTAGCAGGGCCCCCGCACCCTAGCCCTGATTTGCCCAAAACTGGAATGAAAAAGGATTTGCAGTTGATAGCCTCTCTACCAGGATTGGCAGAGGGGCAGATATGGGAATATCAAGGATCACCATAGCCTTTGAGATTGACTGGGGCTAGAAATTCTCTAGAATGCGCTGGACAATTTGCATGCCGGTAACCGCCTGCCATCCAAACAAGCCCACCAGGACTATATTGAGGCTGATATGGGTGATGCGGGCGGTTTGATTGCCCCGTTGCATAAAGGGCACCAGAGCGGCGGAGGTGGCAACTAGGCCGGTCATGCCCAGGCCCACCAGCAGGTGGGGACCAAAAAACAGCTTGCCGTTATTGATATAGGTCACCGCCATACCGCCGATACTACCCAAAACCATGACCGCTAACAACAGGGAGCCCAGTTGATGGTGACGCAGAGCAAACTTACCCTTGATCAGGGTTGAGCGGGTTTCGGCATCCGCCAGGCGGGTTTTACGTGCCTGCATGCCCAAATAGAGGGCATAGAGGGTGGCGGCAAACAATAGCCACATCAGGATGGGGTGAAAGAAGTTTAGCCAGGGTTTAAGGGCATCTAGGCTCATGGCGTTTAGTAGTGGTGGACCTATTCAAGTGGACCTATTCAAAAGTATAGCTTTGGCCAGAACTCTGTCCCCAGGGTTCTGGCCAAAGCTAGGGCAGGCGTGGTGGCTGGGGCGACTCATCCAACCCAACCTTTCTAAATCTGGGCTATGGATTGACACAAGGGTAACGGGCATAACCTGAAGGGTTTTGCCCGTTTGTAAACTAGGCCCAACCGATCCCTAGGCGCGTCGGCCTTGGAGCACCCTAGCAATGACCTGGCTAGGGTCTCCCGCCACTACCGCCCCTGTCGGCAAAATCAGATCGGCTACGGTCAGGGACTGGCCCACCTCTAACCCTGAGACATCCACATCAATCCTCTCGGGAATGTCGATCGCCTTACACTTGACGGTGACTTCATTCACCTCGGTGTTCAGCATGCCGCCTCCATCCTTTACCCCCAGGGGTTCTCCCAGGAAGTTTAGGGCTACCCCCACCTCCACAGCGTCCTGGGCTTTGACGGCAAAGAAGCTAAGGTGATAGACGGACCGATTCCAGGGGTGGGACTGAACCTCTCGCAGCAGGGCCTTACCCTGCCAGGGTAGGTCTGGAATATCTAGATCGATCATGGTATTGTTCACTGCCGCCTTGCGCAGTAAAAAATCCGCCGCCTTCTGGTCAACGGTTAAGGATACAGACTCGGTGCCATTGTGGCCGTAGAGGACCGCCGGTAACAGCCCCTGGCGTCGCAAAGCATTGGGTTTGGCGTTCGTATCCCGGGCCTTACATGCAATCGTTAGTTCCATAACACACTCTTCCCCGTAGGTAAACTAGATATCAAAACATTGTTGGCCCACTGCTGTCCTAGGCCACCTGAATCTCTCCAGGTTCACCATTCCCGTAGAGCAGAGCTCGTTTCGGACCATGGATTGGATCCTCGACAATGATGGTTTGATCACGGCTGGCCCCAAGGGAAACGATGGCGATGGGCACTTCCATTAATTCCGCCAGGAACTTCAGGTAGTCCAGGGCCGCTTTAGGTAAGTCACCCAGAGATCGGCAGTGATCGGTGGGCTGTTTCCAGCCTGGTAGGGTTTTATAAATGGGGCGACAGCGGCCAAAGGCTTGGGCACTGCCGGGCAGTTCCTCACAGCGACTGCCATCTAGATCGTAGGCGACGCAAATTTGAATTTCGTCGACATCGTCTAGGACGTCCAGCTTGGTAATGGCCAGGCAATCCAAGCCATTAATGCGCACTGCGTAGCGGCCGATCACCGCATCAAACCAACCGCAGCGACGACGACGACCGGTGGTTGTGCCAAACTCTGCCCC
>JBEIUS010000008.1:0-40570 GCA_040374235.1 Leptolyngbya sp.
CCACTGCCCACCTCCCCAGGGCTCCCGCCCCTCCCCCCTCCCCAGCTCCCGCCAAGATAAAGTTTCTTGTGCCCCAGGGCCGATTCCTGGCCTGGCTATCTCGACCCTCGGTAAACTTTAGACAGCAGGTGGGAGACGGCGATGGTAGGACTAACCCCGGTGCCGGGTGCGGTAAAACGGATGACCTATTTTTCAGACTTCAGGCCCCGGCCAGCGGCCATTGAGGGGGATCGTATCCTGGCCGCCATTGATGTGGGCACCAACTCCATCCACATGGTGGTGGTGAAGATCCAGCCGGACCTGCCGGCCTTTAGCATCATTGACCGGGAGAAGGAAACCGTTCGCCTGGGGAACTTTGACGAACACACCCGGGAGCTGACGGAGGCGGCCATGGAGCGGGCGATCGCCGCCCTCAAGCGTTGCTGCGCCATCGCCGCTAGCCTCCAGGCGGAGGCGGTGCTGGCGGTGGCCACCAGTGCGGTGCGGGAGGCTAGCAACGGCGCCGTCTTTCTAGAGCGCATCCAGCGGGAGGTGGGGCTGGCGGTCAACCTGATCTCCGGCCCGGAGGAGGCCCGCCGCATTTATCTGGGGGTGCTCTCCAGCGTTGAATTCCACGGCCAACCCCACGCCATTATTGATATTGGCGGGGGCTCTACGGAGTTAATCCTGGGTACCGGTGAACCCCACCGTCACCTGAGTAGCACCAAGGTGGGGGCGGTACGTCTCACCGCCCAGCTGGTCACCACCAACCCCATCAGCGAGGCGGAGTTTACCGCCCTCCAGGCCTACGTGCGGGGCATGCTGGAGGTGCCGGTGCAGGAGCTCAAGCAGCAATTAGCCCCCACCGAAACCCTGCGGCTGATTGGCACCTCCGGCACCATCGAGTGCCTAGCCATTTTGATGGCCCATCGGCGGCTGGGGGTGGTGCCCGATCCCCTCAACGGTTTCCAGTTCACCTACACCGAACTGACCCAGCTGCTGGAGGATCTGCGCCGGGCCAGCTACACCGAGCGCCTGACCCTGCCCGAGATGGTGCCCCGGCGAGCGGAGATCATCGTGGCCGGGGCGGTGATCCTACACGAGGCCATGGGGCTGCTGGGGGCCCCCAGTGTCACCGTCTGTGAGCGGGCCCTGCGGGAAGGGGTGGTGGTGGATTGGATGCTCACCCACGGGCTGATCGAAGACCGCATGCAGTTCCAGCAGTCGGTGCGGCAGCGCCATGTGCTGAAGACCGCCCAGAAGTATAAGGTCCACCTGGAGCGATCGGAGCGGGTGGCCCGCTTCGCCATGGACCTATTTGAGCAGACCTGGGGTAGCCTGCACACCTGGAGCAGCGATGAGCAGGAACTGCTGTGGGCCGCCGCCCTCCTCCATAACTGTGGCCATTTCGTGAGCCACTCCGCCCACCACAAACACTCCTACTACCTGATTCGCCATGGGGAACTGCTGGGCTACACCGAAACCGAGCTGGAGCTAATCGCCAACATTGCCCGTTACCATCGTAAGAGCGGTCCTAAAAAGAAACACGATACCTTTCGTAACCTGCCCACCCGCTACCACCGCCAGCTGGTCACCCAACTGAGCGCCATTCTGCGGGTGGCGGTGGCCCTCGATCGCCGCGGCCTGGGGGCGGTGAAAAGCATCCGGGCCAGCTTCGATGCCGCGGCCCAGGTGCTGCACCTGGCCCTGCAACCAGCCCACCCCGGCGAAGATTGCGCCTCGGAGTTATGGAACCTGGGCTATAAAAAGGGCTACTTTGAACAGGTGTTTGAAGCCCAACTGGTGGCGGAATTGGCCACTCTTTAGTGAGTGAGCAGAAATCAGAAGGCAGAAGAGACTGTTCTACCCCCTCCTGACCCCTAAAAAAACAACCGTCCGGAATTTTGGGTGGAGGCGCTGAAGAAAGGAACAGCCCCGTTCAGTTTCTAAATTCCTATGCTGGCCGATCCCTCCCTTCGCGATCGTTCTACCTCGCTGCAAGCGATTATTCGTCAGGCTCTACTATTTGGAGAATTATCCAACCGGTCAGCGGAGACCGTTCATCGGATCAGCCAACAGCCAGATATTTCCGAGGATGAACAGCGGATGCTAACTATTCTCCAGGAGGCGTTGGGCTACGGCTATGTGGAGCGTCGGGAGTAGTGGAGCGTCGGGAGTAATTCCTGGCTAGTTTTAACTGCCCTGAAGGCCTAGCCAGGGCATTAGGGATTAGAGTTGGGTATATGCAGATTTGTGCCTGAGCCATGCGTTTACCCGACGAACCGGACATCGCTCCCCAGATCAACATCGTTCCCATGATCGATGTGGTGTTTGCGGTGCTGGCCTTTTTCCTCCTCTCCAGTCTTTTCCTCACCGATAGCCAGGGCCTAACCGTTTCTTTGCCCGCTGCCCAAACCGGCACCCCTCAGCCCCAGCGACCGATCACCGTTACCCTTGACGCCACCGGCCAGCTAGCGGTGGCGGACCAGCCGGTGACGGAGGAGCAATTGTTGCCAGCGGTGCAGGCGCTGCTGGTGGATCGGGGCAACCCCCTGGTGTTGATTCGGGCCGACCAAACTATCAACCATGGCCGGGTGGTGGCCGTCATGGATCGACTCAGAACCCTGCCAGGGTTACAACTGGCCATTGCCACCCAGCCCCAGTGATTTAATGTGCCAAAGCCGTCATTCTCTTTTAATATTTAATCATTCAATGCTTTGCTCCTGGCAGCCCTGGGCTGTGGGGGGGTGCGATCGTCAAGGACGTAACAATCATGGGCACCTGGGTCAAGGAAACCGACGAGGCTTATTACCTCATGCAGGGAAACAATTGGATTTCCCGTATTGAGAAAAAGCCCTCGCCCACCAACCCGAAGGAGAAGGTGCTAAACGTGGAGGGCATGCGCCAGTGGTTTAGTCGGGCCGATGCGCCCCTGGCCATGACCGTGTCAGTGGGGACCGGCCAGCGCGAGCCGAGCCCGGCCAGCGGCGGGGGAAGTACCGGCGTGATTCCCAGCAAACCGGATAATACTACCGGTGGAGGTGGTAGCACAGGAAATACCGATGGTAGCAGTAATTATAAAGGGGCAAAGCTGCGGGTAAAGAGCACCACCTACTTTAAGCTGCAACTTAAACAGCAGGGCGAACTGACCGATGCCGAGAAGGTGTTAGTCAATAACGGCAGCGAGTTTGAGGTGCAGTACTACATTGATGTGGGTAACAACCATTGGCAGGTCACCCTGCTTAACCCCCTGCCAGGCACCCAGAACAAGACCTGGTTTGTCTACACCCCCGATGTGGCCCTGATCACCAATGTTACCCTCACCGTGGTCAGCGATACCCTGTTTAAGGCGGAACCCAAGCTCTCTACCCAGTTGACGGCGGACCAGAAGGTATTTGTCAAAAAAGGCACTCGCTACAAGCTCCTGGGTAGCAAACCAGCCACGGGGGATCATCTGGAAATTGAGCTGGCCGATGCCACCCTGGGGGCGAAGGATGCGAAAAAGTGGTTTGTCTACGCCCCGGACGTTAAGGTCGATGGTAAGCGCCAAACCCTCCAGGTGACCGGAGATACTATCTTTAAAGCGAAGCCAGTGCAGTCTAGCCAGCTCTCCGATAGCGAGAAGGTACTGGTGAGAAAGGGCACCATATTTTTGCTTAGCTCCTACGCCAACCCTGAATCTAACCATGTCAAGGTGGCCCTGGAGGGAGCCTTTCTGGGGCCTAAAAACCTTACCACCTGGTACGCCTACGTTCCGGATATTGCCATTTCTGGTACGGAGATTGGCAACAATCCCAAGGATAGCAATGCCGGACAGCCCGCCAACCCTGCCAACCGAGGTATTCCCCTCTCCTTTCCGGGGTTTTCTGGCACCTACTACTCCAATGATCCGATCTACCCTCAAAACCCGATTCTGCCGGGTAAACGGGGTAACTTTACCTGGGGCGAAGCCGTCCACGCTGACAATGCCACGGGCTTTTATCGTAAGCCGGCTAACTCTAATGTCGTCTACGGGATTTTGAGTGTGGCCAAGGTAATGGAGGAAATTCGCCATCTCTATGGGGATAAGCCCATTAAGATTAACTCCTGGTACCGTGATCCCGCCACTAACAGTGCCGTGGGGGGGGCCTCCCAATCCCGTCATTTATCCGGTGATGCCGTCGACTTCGTGGTCCCTGGGGTAAGCTGTTTTGATGTTTATGCCCGCCTCGACCCCTGGTGGGGCAATCGTGGTGGCCTCGCCAGCTCCTCTGTGTTTACCCATATTGATACCCGGGGTTACAAGGCTCGCTGGGACTATGGCTATTAGAACAGGGGTTCATAGGATCCATCCTGCCTGAGGGCTAGCCCCTCCTGCCCTAGGAGAGTGGCCATGGGGCGAGCCCAGTTAATTCGTTTTTTAATAGAATTTTCGAGTTATCGCCTAAATTACAATACCTAACTCCTGAGCTAAGCGCTAAAATCTCTTTCAGGTGGTTGAAAACTTTTAAGGATGGCTGGTCCTATGGCGGATCTTGGTACTTCCCCAAACGGCGAAGCAATCGAGTCGGTACCTCGTGAGTTCAGGGTGGAGAGTCTTCGCCATGCCCTGGAAACCCTACAAATTGCTGAGGAAATTGCCAAGCAGGGTTATTTAATTACCAGCTCTGAACTGGCGGATTTAATGGATGTTAATGCCAGCGCCGTGACCAGCCGCGGTGAAAACTGGTCCTGGCGCAACTGGCTCGTGTCCCGGGTGCGCCGCGAAGGTAATCAAATTCTCTGGCAAATTGAACGCATTGATTAGTAAACCCTGGCGCAAGCTGACCTACCAGTCCTGATTTCTGACAGCCCCTTAACTCGACTTTATCCAAATGCTAGAGCCTCTACCTGGAGCAGGTTCTGGCGTGCCAAGTTTTTCCTGGACTTTTCTACATATCAGCTAGGTGCGGGATATACAAAAAAGTCTGGCATCCTGTCTGCACTCCGGACACAGCGGAAATCGCACCGGACTCAAATGGATAAAGTCGAGCTAAAGGGTTGCGCCCTCTAGCCGAACTTTTATCCCAGCCGGTGACCTAGCTATCCCCTGGGGCTGACTAGGGGAAATGCTAGGTTGTTTTTGCTGTGCCCATACTAAAATTGAAGCGCCTGGGCTGGGGGCTGGGCTTTGCCTTTGGCCTACTGGTGGTATTGCTCGTCAGTAGCCAGTGCCGTAGTACTGCCCAACTTCCCACCCTTGCTTCCCTTCCCCAGGACCCCTACCTGCAGGTCTATTTCAACCATAATCAGGCGGCGGTTTATACCGATCCCTACCGCCGGATCAGGCGCTACGGTGACAACCTGGAACAGGTGATCATCGATGGGATTAATTCTGCCCAGGCGACCATTGCGGTGGCGGTGCAGGAATTAACCCTGCCGGGTATTGCCCAGGCTCTGGCCCAACGGCAGGCCCAGGGGGTACGGGTGAGGGTGGTGCTGGAAAACCAATATAGTCAGTCGATCACCCAGCAGGATCTCAGCCATGTCGCCCGCGATCCCCATCATCGGGCTAAACTCCAGGCCCTCTATGACTTTATTGATGCCAACCAGGATGGCCAGCTCAGCACCGATGAACTGGCCCAGCGGGATGCCCTCACCATCCTGGATCAGGCCCAGGTGCCCCGCCTTGACGATACCGCCGATGGTAGCCGGGGTAGCGGGTTGATGCACCACAAGTTCATGGTGATTGATGGCCACCGGGTGGTGACGGGTTCGGCGAATTGGACCCTGAGTTGCATCCACGGAGATTTCCTGGAGCCCGATAGTCAGGGCAATGCCAATAGCCTGCTGGTGCTGGAGAGCCCGGTGCTGGCCCAGGCCTGGGAGCGGGAGTTTGACCTGCTGTGGGGGGATGGGCCAGGGGGCAACCAGGATAGTCGGTTTGGTTTGCAAAAGCCCTACCGTCCGCCGGTGACGGTGTCCCCGCCGGGATCGGCGATCGCCCTGCAATTTTCCCCCACCTCTACCGCCCTGGCCTGGGCCGATAGCGCCAATGGCTTGATCGCCCGCACCCTCAGTCGGGCTCACCACAGCCTCCACCTGGCCCTGTTTGTCTTCTCCGATCAGGGCCTCAGCAATCAAATCCAGGCGGTGAGCCAGCGGGGGGTCTCGGTCAAGGCCCTGGTTGATCCTGGCTTTGCCTACCGTAGCTATAGCGAAGCCCTGGATATGCTGGGGTTGGCCCTGCCGGATTCGGATTGCCGGATTGAGTCCCACAACCAGCCCTGGCCCCAACCCCTGACCACAGTAGGGATTCCCACCCTACCCCTGACGGACAAGCTGCACCATAAGTTTGCGGTGATCGATGGCGAAACCGTGGTGGTGGGCTCCCACAATTGGAGTCGGGCGGCCAACCAAACCAACGACGAAACCCTGCTGGTGATTCGCAATACCACGGTGGCGGCCCACTACCGGCGGGAGTTTGACCGGCTCTATGACCAGGCTCGATTGGGCATGACGCCAGAACTACAGGCTGCGATCGCTAAACAGCGGGCCCGTTGCCAGCCCTAGTACCAGGTGGCGTAAATTAGGGGACCTTTGAAGAGAAGACAGAAGGGAGTTTGTCCCGAGGATAATCCTGAGTATCCCTTGTTCAGTCATAGTTCAGGTGTATTATAATGTGTCCTAAGGATATTCCAGAGGACATAATGAGCCTACACTCCCCCCAGGACTTTCCCGTGAATCAGTTGTCGGGCCGTTATGCCCTGGCTCGCAGTGCGGTGTATATGCGCCTGCACCAACTGGAGATTACCCCCCACCGGGTGGGCAGGCGTACCTTTTTGACTGGCCCAGAACTGGCCCGGATGGACGCGCTGCATAGCTTTATTCAGGATAGCGCCCCAGCGGCTGGGTAAACGGGCCTTTATTACGGGCCGAGACCTGGCCTTAATGGACGAGCTGCACGCCTTTATCAACCATCAATCCGGCAGTGCGGCGGAGTTTATTGAGGCCAGGGGGCTACGGCGGCCTCCCCCCGCCAGAGGACTCTCTGGCAACGGCGGACCTCCCCCCGATAACGGTGCCGCCCTGGTGCCGACTGACTTGGGTAGTTTTGTCCGTAGCATTGTCACCGAGGTTTTTAATGGTTTGGGGGCCCTGCCCTCCGGTGATCGACTAAACTACTTTGACCGGCTAGAGGCCGCCGCCCAAAACGGCTGGCTGTTGAGTACCACGGAGTTAGGGGATCTGCTTGATCTTTCCCCCGCTGAGATTGAGGGTAGCGGGGACAGTTTTTTTGAGGCGGGCTTTATTTTCAGGCGATCGGGCTATCGTAAAAACGGTCAGGTAGCCTGGCGCGTTACCAAGCGGATGAAATGATTGGTCTCGGTCCCCAATTTCCCCAATGCCAGATCTGTAATGAATAGGGGTATCCACTTAATTCGGGACGTGCTGATCGGTCAGGAATTTAGGAGCCAGCTGTCAGGAGCTTGGCGATGTTCTGACTTTTCACTACAGGTCCTTAATAGCACCAGTAACCAGGAAAGTGAGTATATTCGCTATACCCAGGCCAACACCCTAAAGAATTGGATTACAGAGCATATTTCTCAATGATTCTGGGCTTCTAACCCGATATAACGGTTCTCGCTGGTCTGAGGAGCGCTGGAGTGGCCAAAACTATAACTTGCCCAGCAGGGCTTCGCGTCAAGTCAATGGCACCTCTGGCACAGTTGTTCGCAAGCTTTTATCCCAGATTGGTGCTGCTATAACCACCGACAGTCATGGATATAGCCATAGGTAGGGTCTGAGCTATAGCCTTGTTAAATATTGTTGAGTTCTGGGTTGAATGTGAGGTTATGCCTATAGACTTGTCGACTGTTTACTGCAGTGAGTTCTGGTTAACCTACCCATTATCGGGTAAACTCCGAAGGAGTGTGGTGTGATGCGTTCAAAGGAATCTGCGTGGATGCCAAGTTTTTAGCATCAAAACGGCTTAGTTTAACCGGTAGAACCTTACTCTGGACCTTGGCTATTGGTGCCATCTGCACCGCTGTTATTGCCGACCTATCCTGGGGTGCTTCTTTTTCTCTATCCGGCTCCCTTACCCTGCCCCTGGGGCTAGCCGCCCTGACGACAGGCCTATTAGGCGCTTGGCTAGTGCCTGTCTTAAAAGCCTTAAAAACCGGCCAGTTTATCCGTCAGGAGGGGCCCCAGGGCCACCTGAAAAAAGCCGGCACCCCCACCATGGGAGGTATTTTTTTCATTCCGGTGGCGCTGCTCCTGGCCCTCCTGGGCACGGGTTTCTCTGGGACCACCGTCGCCCTTACCCTACTAACCTTGACCTACGCCGCCATTGGCTGGCTGGATGACTGGCAAGTGTTGCGGCAGCGCTCCAATCGCGGCATTTCCCCTCGTACTAAGCTGGGTTTACAGATCGCAGGGGCGGTTCTATTTTGTCTTTGGATGTTAAGCACCCAACCCCTTAGCCTCACCACCATTGCCTTGCCCCTGGGTCTGGTCTTACCCCTGGGGGTGTTGTTTTGGCCCCTGGCTGGTTTTGTTCTGGTGGCGGAAAGCAACGCCACTAATCTCACCGACGGTCTTGATGGGTTGATGGGGGGAACTGGGGCGATCGCCTTTCTAGGCATGGCTCTGGTGGTGGGGCCTGACCAACCTGAACTGATGGTATTTTGCGCCGCCATGGCCGGTGCCTGCCTTGGCTTTCTGGGGCACAATCGCAACCCCGCTCGGGTATTTATGGGAGATACCGGCTCCCTGGCCTTGGGCGCTGCCCTGGCCGGAGTGGGGCTCCTCAGTGGCCAGCTCTTCGCCCTGTTGATCGTTACCCTCCTATTTTTCGCCGAAACCCTTTCGGTGATTATCCAAGTCAGTTACTTCAAGGCCACTAAGGGGCCAGATGGAGTAGGTAAGCGATTTTTTAAGATGGCTCCCCTGCATCACCATTTAGAACTTTGCGGGTGGTCTGAAATCCAGGTGGTGGCGATCGCCTATGGGGTAACCGCCCTACTAATCGGCTTAGCCTTTAGCCTGGTCCAGATCTAGTCCTCTCGATAGACAAGTTGTGAACCGACCAAAGATAAGTTGTGAACCAACCAAGTTTCCATCCCCTGGGCCAGGCGCCTAACCGGTGGTGGGTTAACCAAACCCAAGCGGACCTGAGCCGTCCGTCGCCGCCGTCACAGCTGATCGAGGTGGTGACTGAGACCAAGCAATTACGCCTAGACCTGAACCGTTCCGCCTGCCTAGTGATTGACATGCAGAACGACTTCTGTCACTCCGCTGGCTGGCTAGCTAGCATTGGCGTTGATATAACCCCGGCCCGTACCCCCATCGCCCCTTTGCAGCAGATCCTGCCGCCCCTGCGTCAGCTTGGTGTACCCATTCTTTGGGTCAATTGGGGCAATCGCCCCGATCTACTGAATATCAGTCCGGCCCTGCGTCACGTTTATAACCCCACCGGCATGGGCATCGGATTGGCCGATTCCCTTCCCAGTAGCGGGGCCCCTGTGCTCACCAAGGGCAGTTGGGGCGCCGCAGTCGTAGAGGAATTGGTGGTTGATCCCCTGGACATCTGGGTGGACAAATACCGCATGAGCGGTTTTTGGGATACGCCCCTGGATAGTATTCTGCGTAACCTGGGGAAAACTACCCTATTTTTTGCCGGTGTCAACATCGATCAATGTGTGATGACTACCCTGCAGGATGCTAATTTTCTAGGCTATGACTGTTTGCTGCTAAAGGACTGCAGTGCTACCACCTCTCCAGACTATTGTCGGCAGGCCACTCTCTACAACGTTAACCAGTGCTTTGGTTTTGTCCTTAGCTCTTTAGGGTTGCTCGAGGCTCTGCCAGGCATAGGCTAGGCCCCACTGATGTCCTATGGTCAGCTTCGTCTCAAGCCCCTACCCCGTTATCCGTTGCTAGGACTATAAATCCAGATTGATGTGGCCCATTTTTACTAATTTGTTTTACCCTTGGGCACATAGGATTTCCCTTGCCAGGATGTGATTGATCCCTACAGCCCAGGCCAGGAATCTACCCCTTACCCAAACTAAGATATCCAGGTTTTATAACCCTATTTCAGGCCATGACCTTACCTCGCCCCGCAGACTCATTAACTGACCCTACCACCGGCACTGGTGTGCGCCAGACACCAGCGGTGCCAATTTCCGTATACCGGGAGATCGCCACAGAACTCAAGGCCACCCAAGCTCTGGTGGATTCCCTCAATCAGCAAAACCAACGCTTAGACCGAGAGAATCAACTATTACGCCAGGAAATCTTGAAATTTACCGAGGCGGCAGCTCACCTGAAGGTGGTGGCGGACACCACCCAGGGTATAACCCTGGCCCCCGGTAGCGGCGCAGAGGCGGGCCAGAACGCCTACCCAGCCTTGACCTCCACCGACTCCTCCTGCCCTCAGCATTCCGGCCCAAGCCATAAATTACCTCAGCCCGATGCCCTCGCCTCCCTATCCCTAGATCGGGGCAGCGCCCTGACCACCCTGGGGGTAGAAAACCTTGGTGCTAGTACATCTGACCCCTATCCTAATTCAACGGTTTACTCCGGCGGTTCTATGGCTATCTCAGGGCTGGCTAGCCAGGTCACTAAACTGTTCAAACCCCAAGCCCCAAGCCGCCCTAAACCAACCGTCAAGGCTAAACGTAAGCCCTCTACACCACCCCGGCCCAAACCCCAGCCCACCTCGCCGGTGCTCTACACCGAACAACCCACCCCATCCACCCATGTGCACCAGAGTAGCGCTAGAACCTCCGATCTGAGTGGCCTATGGCTAGCCACCACCATTCTCCTGGTGGTGGTCAGCGCCTTTGGAGCTGGTTTTTTGGTCATGAAACCCCTGCTAAACAATAGCCGTTAGGGCGATAGGGTAAGGCTTCAGCGGTCCGTCCCTGGGTCACTGTAGCAGCGAATACAGTATTTTAAGGGTGAAGATCGTTAAACATAGGGCTGCTGAAGTAGGTAAGAAATTCTGAATCGTTCCGTTGATGCAATTAGGAAAACCGTGACTACGGTTTTCCTAGATGGTGGATTTCCTAAGGCTTACTCAGTAACTCCCATGAAACCCAAGTTAGGTTGAGGTTATGAAAAAGATAGAAGCCATTATTCGTCCGTTTAAACTAGACGAGGTCAAGATCGCCCTCGTGAATGCCGGTATTGTCGGCATGACTGTTTCTGAGGTACGGGGTTTCGGCCGACAAAAAGGCCAGACAGAGCGTTACCGGGGTTCTGAGTACACCGTTGAGTTTTTGCAGAAACTCAAGGTGGAAATCGTCGTGGACGATGCCCAGGTTGACACGGTGGTGGATCGGATTATTTCCGCTTCTCGCACCGGAGAAATTGGTGACGGTAAGATTTTCGTCAGCCCCGTGAACGAAATCATTCGTATCCGGACCGGGGAGAAAAACACCGAGGCGGTTTAGGGTCTTGCTCCAATCTGGAGGTTGTTGTTTAGGCTTAGGTTTGCAGAGCCAGCTTCGGCAAACCTGAAGATTTTAACCCTGTCAACAACCTCTAACCCTAGCCCTGGTGCTGAGAGACTGAAGGAAGTTTGTCTTCCCCCTGGGTTATTCCTTAATTACTAAACCATTAACCCGCCATGGGGTATTTATGGACTTCACTACAGCTCTACCTACAGCCTTAATTACCTGGCGCGAGGGTGTGGAAGCCGCCCTGGTGGTCGGTATCGTCATGGCCTGCTTAAAGCAGGCCCGTCGTGAAAACCTTTATCCCTGGGTTTACCTGGGGGTGATTGCCGGTCTCGTCGGTAGTACTGCGGTGGGACTAGCCCTGACCCTGGGCTTGCGGCAGGCGCAGCAGGTATTGCCCCACCTGCAGGCAGTGGTTACCCCGCTGTTGAATATGCTATTTGGCACCCTTGCCATTGTCATGCTCAGTTGGATGCTGGTCTGGATGACCCGCCAGGCCCGCAGTTTGAAGGGAGAGCTGCAGGGTAGGGTAGGCTCGGTGCTTCAGGATCACGAGAGCGCGGGTTGGAGTCTCTTCAGTCTGGTGTGTGTCGCTATTCTGCGAGAGGGGTTTGAAACGGTCCTGTTTGTGTTTACTAACCTAGAGGCTGGTCTGGGTGCCTTGATGGGGGCCCTGGTAGGGCTGTTCGGGGCGGTGCTGGTGGGTTTGGCTTTGTTTCGCTGGGGTATAGCCATTAACCTGAAACAGTTTTTCCAGGTGATGGGGGTACTGCTGCTGCTGATCGTGGCGGGCCTGGTGCTATCGGTATTTAAGCATTTAGATGCTGGCCTGGCAGCCCTGAGTCAGATTGATGGCCGCTATAGCGATCTGTGTATGTTCCAGAGTTCCTGTATTTTGGGTCCCCTGGTTTGGGATACCAGTGGGTTTTTGCCGGAGCGCCGGTTTCCCGGTATCCTACTGAAGACCTTGCTGGGATACCGGGACCATCTCTATTTATTGCAGGCGATCGCTTACCTGGGATTTTGGCTAATCGTTGGGGGCACTTACTTCCGCAGTCTAAACCCCCTACCTCCAGCTAAACCCCTGTCGGCCCAGGAATGAGCCCCCAGAAGTGGCCTGGCTCCTATGGGTGGCCGCTCTCACAGTTATCAATACTGACCCACTGACCGCTGAGCTGGCCCTCTGGGCTCTGGTGCCATTCCTTCTTCCAGATCGGCGCCCGGTGCTTAAGGTTATCAATGGCGAATTGACAGGCGCTAAAGGCCTCAGACCGATGGGGGCAGCCCACCGCCACCAGCACGCTGAGTTCCCCCACCGATAATTTACCGATGCGATGGTGAATCACCACCCGCCCTACCCCAGGCCAACGCTGGCGAATCTCTCCAGCAATCTGGCCAAAGACCTGCAGCGCCATGGGCTCGTAGGCCTGATACTCTAGGGCTACGACAGCTTGACCCGCGGTCTGGTTGCGGACCATACCACTCATGATCACTACTGCCCCGTTGGCTGGCTCATCGGCCAACTGGTAAACCGTTTCCAAACTCAAAGGGGCAAAACCCAGGTGAAAGTAGTTTTGAGTCGTCCTAGCCCTGGTAAAAGCGGTGGTCACAGTCGTAGAATTATTAGCCTAGTTTAATTGGTCCAGGGCCTCACCTTAGCATATTTGGTCTATCTAGCTCTCCTAGCTAGCCTATCAAGGTTAGACTGATCACTACGAGTTAATCAATCGAGCCTGCCACCTGGCGGCCACGCTGGAATAGAGCTATAAACCATGGTTACTACTGGGCTGATTTTATTGGTGGCGATCGCCATCCTGGTCTGGGGCTATCGTCGGGCAATGCCCTACGGCACCGTCGGCATTCTGGCCTGGTTACAATCCGTTGTGTTGATGACCCCTTGGTTGTTATTTTTTGGCCTGGTGACCCTGGGGGTACACCTGAACCTGGCTGGGGTATTGGGGCTGCTACTGCTCTCCACCGGCCTCTATATTTACCTGGGCAGGCGTCTCCGCAGTCTGGCCCAGGACAATATCGAGGCCAGCTCCCCAGCCCTCAGCCCAGAGGCGATTGTCCTAGTCGAGGACCGGGATAGGGGCGATACAATTTCCTCTATCCCCACCCCTGACCCCCATAAGGTAGCCATTCCCGCCGCAGACCTAGCCCAGATCGAGGGCATTTTTGGGATTGACACCTACTTTCGCACCGAAACCATTCCCTACGATCAGGGGGCGATCTTTCGCGGTAACCTGCGGGGCCAACCGGCAGCCACCCAGGCCCGCCTAGCTCAGACCTTGGCGGAACGATTGGGCGATCGCTATCGCCTGTTCTTGGTGGAAAACCAGGAGCAACGGCCTACGGTGGTGGTTTTGCCCGCCACTATGGATCCAGCTAAGACCACCCCTACCCAGTGGGCCTTGGCCGCCCTGCTGGCCCTGGCTACGATCTTGACGGGACTGGAGGCCGGGGCCATCCTCCAGGGGTTTGATCTGGTTCAGGATCCCTCCCGGTGGCCGGCTACCGTCCCCTTTTTGGTGGGTCTGCTGGTGGTGCTGGTCACCCATGAATTGGGGCACTGGCTCTGGGCTCGTCGCTACGGCATTCGCCTCAGCCCTCCCTTTCTGATTCCCACCTGGCAAATTGGTAGTTTTGGCGGTTTGACCCGGTTTGAGTCCCTCCTACCGAACCGATCAACCCTCTTTGACATTGCCTTCGCTGGTCCGGCCCTGGGGGGGCTGGTCTCCCTGGTCATGCTGGTGGTGGGGCTAATTCTCTCCCATCCCGGCAGTGCCTTTCAGCTGCCGGCGGAGTTTTTCCAGGGGTCGGTGCTGGTGGGTACCCTGGCCAAGGTGGTGCTGGGGCAGACCCTGCAACAACCCCTGGTGGATGTCCATCCCCTGACTATCTTTGGCTGGTTAGGTTTGGTGATTACCGCCCTGAACCTGATGCCGGCGGGGCAATTGGATGGGGGACGGATAGTGCAGGCTATCTACGGACGTAAAACCGCTGGGCGCACCACCATTATTACCCTGATTATCCTGGCCCTGGTGTCCCTGGCTAATCCCCTTGCCCTCTACTGGGCGGTGCTGATTCTGGTGCTGCAACGCAACCTGGAACGGCCCTGTCTGGAGGACATCACCGAGCCGGACGATGCCCGGGCCGCCCTGGGCCTGTTGGGGTTGTTTTTGGCCCTGGCTGTGCTCATGCCCCTTACCCCCGCCCTGGCTGGACGCCTTGGTATCGGTGGCTAGGCTTGCTCCAAAGCTTGTAAGACCTGGGCCGCGATGGCCAGACTGAGACGGGCCTGCTCCACCGGCGATCGCTGCTCCCAGGGTTGGTCGGCTATCCCCAGACTGGTGCTTAAATCCGGACTTTGCCCATCCCGTAGGGAATAGGCCAGGGGGCGGGCCAGAACAGCCAGGTCCTGCTGGTCCCAAGCCGGTAGGATGGCACTGACACAGCTGACCAGTTGGTCCAGTCGAGATTCCCCTCGCTGCACCAAGTGCTTGGCAGTGGCCACTAGGGTTTGGAACAGATCCGTGGGCAGGCTATCTTGCCATAGCCCTGCCAGGACCATGGGGTCTGGGTCTACTGCCTGGGGCTGGTTGACCTGCCACCGCTGGGCTAGGGAGTTGGCCAGGTTCGACCAGCCTAACTTCAGGGTGGCGTCAATAGTACCGTCCCAGGCTAACGCGGCTAGGGGTTGGTCCAGCCGTTGCCAATAGACCTCAGCACCGGGATCGGTGGGATCCCAGGGATAGGCTGGATCGATGCTGGCCAGGTTGGACAACAGATCGCTGACAGCGGCATCGCTGGGGTCCGGGAGGGCGGGTTGGGTCATGGTAAACCGTTAACAATAGAGCATCAGGGCAGGTTATCTAAACAGAACTACACCGGCATCAGGACCAATTCCGCACGGTTTTGGGGCTATTTCCCAGGGTAAATTCCATGATTTCCCCCTGTCGACTGCCAAATTGTAGAGGGGTACCCAGGGCCAGGGCAACCTCCTGCTGGTGCAGGTGGCGCCAGCTCCGCCCATCGAAGTAGTAGGTGCCATAGCGGGATAGGTCCCGCAGGTAGTATTCCCCTGCCCCTGGGGGCGGGCGCCAGAAAATCTCGGCGTGGTGCTTAGAGACCCAAGCCTCGGTCATCACCAGGTCATTATCGGGTAAACGGCCCACCGTAGCCGTCCATTCTGCAGGCACCATATCTGACTCGGAGTCTCAAAACAACGCACCACCGCCTGGGCCGGCTGGGGTAAGGCCGTCGGTAATTGGGTCACCGCTAGGTCAGCGGTCAGCAGCACCCCTGAGGCCTGGGGATGTTGGTAGAGAATGGGGAGAGTCCAGGCTGGAGAGTTAAAGCCATGGATCGTCAGCAGGTGCTGTCGAGCTTGAGCCAGGGCGGCGGGGATAGGCTGGCGGTCCGCCAGGCCCCGGGCCAGAACCTCGATTAAATCCAGCGATTCTTGGTCAGCGATCACATCCCGCATTGCCACCACCGCCGGTACCCCATGGTGCAGCAGCACCTCCGCCAGGCTACTGCGGGGAATAATCCGTTCCTGGTGATCGGGCCGTGCCCCCCAGCAGGCGTTAAACACCGCTAATTTCACCCCTCCCCGCACCAGGGCCAGGGCCAGTTCGGTGCCACTCAGGCTAACCCCGGCCCGCAGCAGCACCAGACCGCCATCCGGGGCGGGTACCCCATGGCCAGCGTAGAAAAACAGATTAAATTGGCCCCGTTCTAGGGTAGTTACCAGGGTGGATGGATCCGGTTGGACCAGGATTCTCACCCGACAGGGGGATAGAGGATTAGGGGTGCACCGGGAGGTCCTGTCCTGGAAGGCCTGCCTCAGCAAATCTGCTTCCTGGGCCAGTTGTAGATTGGAGTGCTGGGTCCCTTCCTCCTGTCCGAGTACCAGTAACACCTGGAGCTCCTGGGCCAGGCTAACGGGAGATAGGGGATCCACGGCACTGGTGGTACGGCTAAATAGGATCTGGGGCCCCAGGGACAAAGCAGGGCGACCCGGCTGGGGTTGCATGATTTCCCAGGGTAGGCCAATCAGCTCGGGGGAACGAATGTCCAACTGGAGATGGAGGCACCGATCCTGGCCCTGGGCTAGACCCAGGCTATGATCTAGGGTCTGCCCCAGGGGGCTGTCAAATAGCCAGTGCCATAGTCCGATGCCCAGATCCTGCATCAGTCGGCTACTTTGACTACCACTGCCCAGGCCAGCGGGGGAGGGGACAAAATACCCGTCAGTGGCAGCCCCCTGGGGCACCTGGGGCAGTTGGCGAGTGCAGAAAAACTCCTGCCACCGTTCCCAGAGATGGGCCATGGCCCCAGTCCACCGCTGGTCGTGGTGACGATAGCCCTCTGGAAAGGGGCAGTCAACCACCCAGATGGCGTAATGATCCGGATCCGCCTGGGTGAGTCGCTCCAGGGCAATGCGGAGGGTTAAGTCAGGGTGGGGGTCCATAGGGGTAGGGTGGAGCGATCAAAAACCAGATAGACAATTGCCTACCTGGGTAGCCGTGGCGCTGTCTAGCAGGTCAGCCCTTTGATAGAGGTGATAGGCCCGTACCCAACCTCGCCGACCAGGTTGGATCAGTCGTTGCTTTAAGTCAACGGAGGGAGGGGCTATGGCCACCGGTGAGTTGGTTTCCCGGGGAGCCCGATCCAGATCTGCCCCGGCGGGAATAGAGCAAATCTGCAGGACTAGCCAACGGCTTTGATCGGCTTGGGTTTGTAGCCTCATCACCCTGACAATGCTACCAACGGGAATAACCGGTTCAGAAGGCGATCCGGGGGATGGGGCTGAACTCGGACTAGCGGTTAGGCCCAACCCTGGTGGGGGGGTGGCTCGCACCTGCCAGAGGGACCCCAGGGGTACCTGGACTAGTATTTCCTGGGCTAATTGGAATAGGGGCTCACCCCTGACCCCAGGGGGGGTGATAACGATGGGGGTTACCAAGGGGAGGGCCCCAAGGCTGTTGTGGTATTGTTGCTGCCACCAAAGGGCCCCTGCCCCCCCCAGCAGGGTTGCCACCAGGCCCCCCCCAACCCAAGCTGGCCAGGAGCTTCGGGTCCGGGGTTGAGTCCGGGGGGAAACGGGGGGGGGCACCGGTAATGACGGCTTGGTCGTGGGAATCAGCGGGCCGGCGGGTAAGGGGGTGGGCGTGAAGGGCTGGGGACTTAGACCCATCAGGGCCACGCTGACATTGTCATGGCCATTGAGGCGATTAGCCTGCTCGATCAGGGTCCGGCCGATTGCCGCCAGGGATTGGTGGGGCCAGGATTGGAGAGCAGACCGCCACAGTAAATCTACCCGGTCGTAATCGCTCAGGCCATCGGAGCAGAGGAGGAGGACACTGGGATCATCCAGCAGCAGGTATTGGATGGTGGGGTAGAGGTAGGTGGCATCGTTGATCCCTAGGGCTTGGATCAGGGCGCCGCCACTGGGCAGTTGGGCGGCTTCCGGTTGAAAGGTGTAGCCCTGTTGACTTTCCCGGGAGGCAATGTCATCGTCGAGGGTGATTTGGTAGCCCGTACGGGCGCTGAGGCGGTAGGCGCGACTGTCTCCCACATGGGCGACAAACAGGTAGGGACTCTGCACCAGGGCCAGCACCAGGGTGGTGCCCATGCGGGCTCGGGACGATCGCTGCTCCTCGTTATTACGCTGGGTAATGACATTGTTTGCCTCTAGGATCGCCCTGTGAATTTTGTCAGCGATCGCGCCCGGAGCTAGGTCACCGGGCTGGGTTAGAGAGGCCAAACTATCCCGCAGCACCTGAATGGCGGTTTGAGAGGCGACATTTCCCTGTTCGTGGCCACCAATACCGTCGCAAACCATTATTAAGGGAGCGGGGCTAGGGCTGCTATCAGGTCTGGAGAGAAGCCTGAAGGCTTTGGGCTCCTGGGGGTAGCAGGCATCTTCGTTACGATCGCGGCTGGGCCCTTGATCAGTAGCGGCCGCCCAGTCAATCGTCACCGTCAGTCCTTGACCCAGGGTTTGGATGGCCCGCTCCAACTCCGCCAGCAGGGCGGTGGGGCTGGTGATCGTCCCCTCCCGCAGGGCCAGGGCTAACCAGGTCAGGTAAGGGGTGACGGCGGGGTGGGCGACTTGGGCGAGGGGTTGCCAAACTTGCCCTAACCTGGCCATGCAGGGAGGATCGCTCCTATCCCCATCGACTTTAAGGTGGGCAAGTCGCAGTAGGGCCTGATCAACCCTTAGACAATCGATCTGCAGTAGGGTCTCAGCGACCTGCTGTTCCCGTAGGTGGGGCCAGAGGTGGGCGATTTGTCGGAGCCAGTTGAGTTGTTGCAGGGGAGTACCCTGGCCCCAGGCCTCCTTCAGGGAGGGGAGGGGAGCACACCCCAGGGTACCGTCGGATTGAACAACCACCCCTAGTGCCCCCCCCTCCAGCAACAGGACGGGATGGGCAAGGCCATCGACCGGAGGAGATAGGTAGGTATAGGGACGAGGCAGGTGTTGAGTCAGCTCAGCCAGACGCAGGTAAGGTAGGGCGCAGGCTGGGACTTCGTAGAGCGGCGGCAGGTGCATCTCGGGTTGGAGATCCAGCCAGATGGGGTGCTGCCAAACCTGGTAGCGATTGGCGATCAGGGTGCCGGGGGATACCTGCAGAGGGAGGGCACTATCCGCCACCAGAAAACGGTATGGCAGCGGAGTTTTACAGGTTTGACAACGGCTTACCGGTGGCTGGTTAGCAGCTCGGCAGGTTGGATTAGAGCACTGGATCACTATCGCCAAGCTAATTATAAAGGGCTATACAGCCTTACTCTAGGTCTGCCAACCGGAGGGATAATCGACCGCAGACCGGGAGCAACTGACTCTCTACCAGTACCTAGGGCGTCCCTACCACCTGGGGTAAGCCCATACTATAGTTTAGGGCGCGGCTCTTGAGGTTGTAACTAATCGCCCCGCTTTGCAGCAATTGCTTAATAAAGTGCTCCAAATCCGATCCGATGCGGCGTAGATTGTAGTCCGTTAGGTCTTCTCCAGCGGCGGCATCCACCAACCGATCAAACTCACGGTAAACGGCCTGCACAGCCTCCTCCGGCCAGTTAAACTCGTTGTCGGGGTCAATATCCAGGGTTAGGCGATCCTCCCTGGGCACTAGCTCGTTATTTTCAACGATGGCAGTGTAGATATGGACATGACGGGTAGTAGATTTTAGCAGCATAGTTGAGGGGCATGCCTGGAATTAAATAGAATCACTATCCTGTCGAAGGACAAGAAGTAATTCAATCATTATATTAAATTTGGTTGAAGAAGTCTCCCCGATCGAGGGACCTAATCAACCTGGGTCAAATATTCCCTTTGTCAGGAACTTGTCAGGAAAAAGATCTTTGAAGACAAGGAGTAGGGGAAACTTCAGCCTACCAGCTTGATTTAACCACCCCAGGCAAGAGCCCCTGGTGGGCCATTTCCCGGAATTTGTTGCGACAGAGGCCAAAATCTCGATAGTAACCCCGGGGCCGACCCGTCATCCAGCAGCGATTATGCAGGCGGGTGGGGGCACTGTTGCGGGGGAGCTGCTGAATTTTGCGGTGGATATCCAGCTTCTCCTGTTGGTTCTGGGACTGCTCAAACTCTTCTAACAGGGCCGCCCGTTTTTTGGCGTACTGGGCCACCAGTCTTTCCCGCTTGCGCTCCCGCGCAATCATGCTCTTCTTAGCCATGCCATTTTCTAATTTAGAGAGTTGAGATTAAACACAGTCTTTTATCATAGGGGGTATATTACCTGCTGTAAACCCCATGGCCCGAAGGGAGACTGACGAGCGACAAGCTGGTTGTTGCCTATCACTACTTACATCGAGAGAGTAATGGCCATGGCCGATCCCCTGGTGGAGTTTTGTCAACTCTATAAGACCTACGGCAGCGCTAACACCGAGGTGCGGGCTCTCTGCAATGTCACCCTGAGTATTGAACGGGGAGAGTACTGCGCCATTATGGGCCCCTCCGGGTCGGGTAAATCTACCGCCATGAATATGATTGGCTGTCTGGATCGCCCCAGCCGCGGCGAGTACTTTTTTGATCGCCAAAATGTGGCCCAACTGGACGATGCCACCCTGGCCCACATTCGCAACCAAAAGATTGGCTTTGTATTTCAGCAATTTCACCTCCTACCCCAGCTCAGCGCCCAGGAAAATGTGGAACTGCCCATGATCTACGCCGGGGTTGGTCGGCTGGAGCGGCAGCAACGGGCCCGGGCCGCTCTCCTCCAGGTGGGCCTCGGCGATCGCCTACAAAACCGCCCCAACCAACTGTCGGGGGGGCAGCAACAGCGGGTGGCCATCGCCCGGGCGATCGTCAATCACCCTCTCCTCCTACTGGCGGATGAGCCCACCGGCGCCCTCGATAGCCACACCACCCAGGAGGTGCTGGCAATTTTTGCCGACCTCCATACCCAGGGCATAACCGTGGTAATGGTTACCCACGAGGCGGAGGTGGCCCGGGCTAGCCAGCGCATTCTTTGGTTTAAAGACGGTGAGGTGGTGAACCCCCACCTCAGCCCAGCGGATCTGGGCACGGTGCTCTAGGACTAGGGAGTGTAACTTTGGCGGTCCTTCAAGCAGAACTCAGGGGGTAGGGGTCGATCGATACTAGCTATCTGACCCATTGCCGGCCCAGGGTCGACGCAGGTATAGGGGCAGGTGGTTACAGTCGTTAAACCGACGCACAAAGGGGCCGTAGTCTAGTAGCTCCACCAGGGAAAGGGCGGTAACGGGCATTGCCAGGCGATCGCGGTAGCGTCCCACATCAATCCCCAGTAGGGTACACAACATAATCCGCAGGGTGGCCTTGTGGGCCACAATCAGCACGTTACCGTCGGTGTAGGTATTTTCAATTTCCGCCAGGACATTGGAACTGCGCCGAGCCACCTGCATGGCCTTTTCCCCCCGAGTCGGGCTATTCCAGGCGGGGTCTGCTAGCCAGCGAATGTAATCATCGTGGAACCGGACATTAACCTCCTCCGGAGCCAGCCCCTCCCAGTCCCCAAAACCCAACTCCCGCAACTCCTCACGCATCTGAAAGGGTAGACCGGTGGCCTGGACTAAGGGCTGGAGGGTAGCCTGGGCATGGTTTAGGGAGCTACAAAACAGCGCCTGCCAACCCAGTTGATAGTAGGCCTTGGCAAAGAACTCCGCCATTTGTTTACCGTGGTCGGTGAGGGGCACCCCATCCCGGCTACAGTAGCGACCGGTGCGGCAGTACTCGGTTTCTGCGTTGCGGAGGAGGTAAAGCCTCAGGGGCATAGGGGTGAACCTCAGGTGCAGGGCAGCGATCGCAGGGCGTCGCTCAGGTGGGAGCGATCGGCAATGGTATGGAACAATGGCCCCCGCGGCGCCAGTTCTACCACGCTGACGGCGGCTACGGGCATATCCAGGCGGTCTCGATAGCGACCCACATCAATGCCCAGCAAGGTACAAAGCATAATCCGAATGGTGGCCTTGTGGGAGACCACCAGAATGTGACCGGAGCTGTGGGTGTGCTCAATCTCATCCAACACCTGGGCGGATCGACGGGCGATATCCACCGCCCGTTCCCCCCCCACGGGGGCATACCAGGCCGGGTCCGTAAGCCAGGCGACGTATTCGTCGTGGTGTTCCCGGTCCACCGCGGTGGGGTGCATGCCCTCCCAGCGGCCGTACATCACCTCCCGCAGCCCCGACCGCAGTTGCATCTGCAGGTGGCAGTGATCGCAGAGGGGCTGGGCCGTTTCCACCGCCCGCCGCAGGGGACTCACGTAGGCCGCCGTCCAGGGTAGGGCGCCATAGCTCTCGGCAAATTCCTCGGCCATGGCTAGGCCAGCCTCGGTCAGGCCTGGATCGTTTTCAGGGGTGCCACAATATCCGCCGGTCAGGCTGTAGGCGGTCTGGCCATGGCGTAGAAAATAAAGAAAAACCCCCATCGGTTTCCGGTGACAACGGCAAGGACTACAGAGGTGGCAGCCTAGGGTCAGGGCTTGACTGCCCTCCTTTCTACGTTACAGGGTTGGGGGAAAAAATCAGGCACTCCAACAAAAGGTTTTTCCCTACAACCTATCTAAACTCAGTAGATCGCAAGGTCCCCTGGCCCTCATCCCCCAAACCCCTCTCCCAGTTTGGGGAGAGGGCAAAGTCAGGGCTCAAGATAGGGTTTGTGATCCACTGAAACTAATGAGCGCCCCTCACCAGTGTTCCTGGTGAGGGGCGCTAGGGCGTAGGACCTCCCTAAAGGCTAGATCGGTCGGCTTAAATCAAGGTGAGCAGATAGATCAAGGTAAACAGAATAATCCAGACCACATCGACGAAATGCCAGTAAATTTCCGCCATTTCTGGCCCGGTGTGGGTGATATCGGTGTAATGGCTAGCTCGCCGCGATCGCCACAGCACCCCCAAAATCAGGAGCAGGCCGATAAACACGTGGACTCCGTGGAAGCCGGTCATCAAGTAGAAGCAGTTGCTAAACAGGTTGGTTTTCAAGCCGTAGCCCAGGGTCCTATATTCATAGACCTGACCTACCAAAAACACCGCTCCCATGGCGGCGGTTACCCCAAACCAACGGCGTAAACCGGCCAGATCATTTTTCTTGATGGCCTTAGTGCCCAGGTTAATCACCCAACTACTGGCCACCAGAATGATGGTATTCACCCCAGGTAACAACAGCTCCACCTCGGTCCCCTCCGGTGGCCATTGGGCAATGGTACTGCGGAACACTAGAAACACGGCAAAGAAGCCACAGAACATGAGAAATTCCGAGGCCAAAAAGGTCAACAACCCCAAGACCCGCAAATCCTGATGGCCTTCGCCATGGGCGGGAATAGGAGGGGTGGAATCGAGGGTGGTTTGCATAGTGATTTAGAAGGGATAGGGGGTAGGAAACGGGGACGCCGGGTTAGGCCTTCTCCCCTAGGGGCTCTAGCTGATCCCTACCGTATTCGTAGGGACCATGGGTGACCACCGGTAGCACTTCCCAGTTCTCGATGATCGGGGGTGAGGCGGTTGTCCATTCCAGGGTGAGGGCATTCCAGGGGTTGGGGCCGGCGGCGGGGCCTTTGATCCAACTCCAGATCACATTGATATAGAAGGGAATCACTGATACCGCCAGAATGTAGGCCCCGACGGTGACCAACTGGTTAAGGCTAATGAATTGGGGATCGTACATCGCCACCCGGCGGGGCATACCCTGCATACCCAGTTGGTGCATGGGGGTGAAGGTGAGGATGGTGCCAATAAAGGTGAGGACAAAGTGCACTTGGCCCAGGCGCTCATTCAGCATACGACCGGTCATTTTAGGAAACCAGTGGTACACCGCTGAGTAAATACCAAACACCGAGCCCCCAAACAGCACGTAGTGGAAATGGCCCACGACGTAGTAAGTATCGTGGACGTGGATGTCGAAGGGGGCCGCCCCCAGGGTGACGCCACTAAGGCCCCCAAACACAAACATCGACAGCAGCCCGACGGCAAACAGCATGGCGGTGGTAAAACGGATTTTGCCCCCCCACAGGGTGGCCACCCAGCTAAAGATTTTAATGCCGGTGGGCACCGCCACGATCAGGGTGGAAATCGTAAAGAAAATCCGCATCCAGGGGGCTGTGCCACTGGTGAACATGTGGTGCACCCAGACAAACAGGCCCACCAGGCAAATGGTTAGGGAGGAATAGGCGATCGCCTTATAGCCAAAGATAGGTTTACGGGCGTGGACCGGAATCACCTCGGACATGATGCCAAAGATGGGCAAAATCATCAGGTACACCGCCGGGTGGGAGTAAAACCAGAACAGATGCTGGTAGACCACCACGTTACCCCCCGCGTCAGGCTTAAAAAAGGAGGTACCGAAGTTGATGTCAAACATCAACAAAATCAACCCCGCGGCCAACACCGGTGTGGAAAACAGGGCCAGGATCGAGGTGGCCGCCATGGCCCAACAAAACAGGGGAATCTGGTCCCACTTCATGCTGGGGACCCGCATTTTCCAGAGGGTGACCAGAAAGTTGACCGAGCCTAGGATGGAAGAGGTCCCCACCAAGACGATGGCCAAAATCCAGAGGGTTTGGGCGGCGTTGGCGGTAATTTCACTGAGGGGAGGGTAGGAGGTCCAGCCCGCCTGGGCCCCACCAAAGAAAAAGCTGCCCAACAGCAGGGCCCCAGCCGGGGGATTCAGCCAAAAGGCCAGGGCATTCAGCTTAGGAAAGGCCATGTCCCGCGCCCCCACCATCAGGGGAATCAGGTAATTACCAAACCCGCCAATGGCGGCCGGCACGATCCAGAGGAAGATCATGATGGTGCCATGGTTGGTCAAAAAGGCATTGTAGAGATTGGGATTGAGAAAATCGGAGTCGGGGGTAGCCAATTCGGTGCGCATCAGCACCGCCATAAAGCCCCCCACCAGGTAAAAAATGAAGGAGGTGACCAGGTACTGAATACCAATCACCTTATGGTCCACATTAAAGGTGAAGTAGTCGTACCACTTCCATTTGTCCGGATGACCGTGGCTAGAAGTGGGGATCGGGCCATTGAGTTGCAGGTCGGCTTGGGCCATAGGAGTATGTCAAAGAAAAATAAAGAGGGCTTTTACGGCGGGTAGGGTTGATAGCTCTGACCTTTGAGGTCAGCGGTTCCTACCAAGGCGGTGTTAAGGTGCTCAAGCTGGCCTCAAGTCAGCGATCGGGGGCGGCGATAAATCCAGGTGGGTGGCCAGGCGATCCAGGTAACTCCCCTGGTCCTCAGTGGGCGCCGTGGCCACGGTCGCCCCTGCCCCTGGAGCCTGGGCCAGGCGGCTATTCACCCAAGCCCCATAGTCCTCAAGGGAATGGACAATCACCTGGGTGCGCATGGCCCCATGGTAGGCACCGCAGAGCTCAGCGCAGACCACCGGATAGGTGCCTTCCCGGGTGGCCACAAACCGCAACTCCGCCGGCTGCCCCGGTAGGGCATCCTGCTTGAGGCGAAACTGGGGGACCCAGAAGGAATGGATCACATCCTGGGCCTCAATCAATAGCTGCACATCCTGACCCACCGGCACGTGCAGTTCCCCATCCACAATGCCGTTGTCGGGGTAACGAAAGATCCAGGCATACTGCATGCCGGTCACATTTACGGTTAAGTCGGGGGATCTGCTTTCACCCTGGGGGGAGGCGCCAAAGCCATAAACCTGGGGATCGGGTTGGGGTGCTCCGTCGGCCGCCGCCAGCAGAGGGGCGGGGGTATCGACCATGGTTGCCATGGCCCCATGGGGAGCCGCCGCCACCAGGGTGCCTTGATGATGGTGACCACCGGGGGAAAACCCACCCATGTCCTGAAATACCAGGACGCTATAGAGACCTAAACCCACCACAATAATGGCCGGAATAGCCGTCCAGAAAGCCTCTAGAGGAAGGTTACCCTCAATCGGTAGGCCATCCCCCTCATCCCCATGACGCCGCCGAAAGCGGATCAGGGAGTAGATAATCGCCCCCTGCACCACGATAAAGAGGGCGGTGCCAATGGTGACCATGACGTTAAATAGATCATCCACCAGAGGGGCCTGCTCGGAGGCCTGCTCAGGGAGGAAATGGTTATTCTGTCCGAACCAAAGACTAATTAAGGTAACGGCTATACCGATGACCAGGGTCCAAAACGGGGCAGGAATTTGTTGCATAACCAGTCTCCACCAGGCAAGGGTTAGGCCTGTTATTGCTATTACCCATGAAAAATTGTCTCCAGAGCTCTGCAGGTATCCCTGCCCTAGCCCTGGCACTTATCTCCCTGTATCCTAAAACCCAAGTTGGCGAGAGCTTAGAAAACTTTTGATTTACTTTAGAGGTGACCGGTATAACTAGGGTCAGGAATCAGCGGTCCAAAGGTAAACAAACTCCTTCTCCTCTGCTGACTTCTGACTTCTACCCCCTACCCGCACGGTTTTCCTAATAGATTTTTAATGCCTTCTCTTAAGATTGTGATCGGCAGTTTCCTCGATTTGGGCAAGTTAAACCCATATTCCTCAGCAATGCCGTGGCTCGGGTCAGGTAGTTTGCCTCCCCACCTTGCCGATTCACTGCTCACCAGGGTTAACTTGCCTCCGTTGGCCTACAGGGTTGCGCTATGACCACATCTCCCCCTACGATGACCAGCTTACTAAAGTGCGGAGAAGAGTATCTGGCTCGGGCAGAGTTTGCCCAGGCCCTCGAGCTTTTTACCACCGCCCAAAGCCTGGCTGAACAGACTAATGACCTGGGTGCCCTCCTCCAGGTGCTACCGCCCTTGGCCACCATTTACCTCGATCAGGGAGCCGCTGAACGGGCCATTGATCTAGGCAAGCGGACCTTGTGCCTCAGTCTCAAAGCCCAGAACTCTAGCGCCATCGCCATCTGTCATCGCCAGTTAGCCAGGCTCTACCGAGCCCAGGGTAGGTTTGAAACCGCCCTGGAACACCTGGAGGCGGCCCTGGCCCTACAGCCCAGCCCCACCGTCGGCCAACCGCTATCAGGGAATTCAGCCTTAGCCGCTCTGCCGCCCCGGTCGTGGCCAGATTACCAGGCGCTGCAGGTGCCTATGTTATTTCGCCACATCGTCGAACAGGCCCATATCGGTGTAGCGATTTTTCAAGAGGGACGGATTGTTTACTGCAACCGCTGCTTTCAACGGTGGATAGGTTACCCCGGCAAAACCCCAGACAGTGGTATGTCCTATCTAACCCCGTCTGTTGCCCATTCATCTCCGGTTAGCTACCAACCGATTCGCTTAGAACAAATCCTACCCGAAACAGACTATCAATCCTTGCTAGCCTGCCACTGGCCACCCACCATGGGGGATCAAGTCCCTGGCCTGTGCCGCAGTGAACGGCAACTCAACTGTCAGAATGGGGTGATCATGGAGGTGGAATTCTACGCATCGGTGATTAACTTTAACGACCGGCCAGCGGTTCTCACCTTTATGCGGGATATCACTGAACGCAAACAGATGGAACACCACCTAAGGGACTCGGAGGCCCGCTACCGTAGCCTCTTTGACCATGTCCCCATGGGCCTCTGTCGGTTTAGTCCTGAGGGTCAGCTATTGGACGCTAACCCTGCCCTGGTGGGGATGTTGGGGTTTAGCGATCGCAGCGCCTTCCTAGCCGCCAATACCCTGCAGCAGTCCACCGCTAACCAAGCCTGGCAAGCCTGTCTAAACCAGTCCGGCCCCCTCAAACAGTGTGAGTTACACCTCTGCCGTCAGGATGGGCGCGAGCTCTGGGTGAGGGTAATTGCCCGGGCCGTTACCGGGATTGATGGCCAGGTGATTTACTATGAGGGGGCAATTGAGGATATTACCGAGATTCGAGCGGCCCAGGCCGCCCTGGAAGAACTTGCCATTCGAGATTCCCTCACCCATATTTACAACCGTCGCCATTTCCTTGAGGTGACCAAGCGGGAGATCGCCCGGGCCAGCCGCTTTAACCACGCCACCAGTCTGGTCCTGATCGATATTGATCACTTCAAAGCAGTCAACGATACCCACGGTCATCTGGTGGGGGATCAGGTGCTGCGGGATGTGGTCCTGCGGCTCAAGGAAAACCTTCGCCAGAGTGACATCCTAGCCCGCTACGGCGGTGAGGAATTTATTGTGCTGATGCCAGAAACCAACGCCATCCAAGCCTGGTACGGCGCAGAACGCCTGCGTCGGGTGGTGGGGGACAGGCCCTTTACCATCGGCAAGGAGAACCTAGCGGTGACCATCAGTGTGGGGGTCACCAGTTGGTTACCCTCCCCATCACTGCCCTCCCTGGAGAGCCTGGTTGATCAGGCGGATCAGGCCCTCTACCAGGCTAAGCAAAACGGCCGGAACCGCACCGAAACGTTGCTGGTCCAGACCCCCCTACCCCTGCAAGCTAAATCCCCCAGCCCCGTCGGTCTAGCCTAACTGGCAATGTAGCCATGCATGGCGGCCTTGCGACGCCGTAGGTGCTTCAGGGCCTGTTGCTCTAGCTGACGCACCCGTTCGCGGCTGATATTCATGCGGGTTCCCACCTTTGCCAGGGAGAGCTCATTACCGTCCTCCAGGCCATAGCGGAGGGAAATCACCTCCTTTTGCTGGGGGGTCAGCTCCGATAGCAGGTTGCGAATGTCCTGCTTGAGGGCTTCTTGGGCGGTAAAGGTTTCTGGAGAAATGCCATCGTCCTCCAGGAGTTCCTGCAGCTCCGTATCCTGGTTATCACCAATCCGAACATCCAGGGAAATGGGCTGGCGGGACATCACCAGAAACTCACGAATCTGCCTGGGATCAAGCTCTAGCTCCTGAGCAATTTCAGCGACGTTGGGACTGCGACCTAGTTTTTGGGAGAGCTCCCGCTGCACCCGCTTGATTTTGTTGAGCTTCTCGGTGATATGGATGGGCAGACGAATGGTGCGAGCCTGCTGGGCAATGGCCCGGGTAATGGCCTGGCGAATCCACCAGTAAGCATAGGTGGAAAACTTGTACCCTTTGGTGGGATCAAATTTTTCCACACCCCGTTCTAGGCCCAGGGTCCCTTCCTGGATCAGGTCTAGAAATTCCAGGTTACGTTTCTGGTACTTTTTGGCGATCGCCACCACCAACCGCAGGTTAGCCTCAATCATCTTACGCTTGGCGCGCTCGCCCAACTGCACCTGGCGGTCTAATTGGTCTACCGTCAGTTGGGCCGCCTCCGCCCATTCGGCCAGGGTCGGTGATCGATCCAGAGAGGCCACCAGTTTATCCTTCAGTTCCAGCAACAGCATATAGGCCTGCACCTGCTTGCCGAAGAGAATTTCCTCTTCGTGGGTGAGCAGCGGCACTCGCCCAATCTCATGCAGATAGGTGCGGACAGTATCAACGCTGTAATGGGGTTTGACACTGGGTATGCGGGTTTTGGCGTTAGACATAGGGAACTCACCTCCATTGACAATGCTGATGCCACCGTTCACCAAGGCTATTTGCTGAACGAATAAAAAATCAAAACCTACCCTGAAGAGACAGGATTGAGGATTACAAAACTGACGGAGTAACTACCCGTTTCCTAGCCTTTAGTCGGGGGAAAGGGGGATGGAGTAGATAGATGCCTGACTTTGACGGCAGCGGAGGGCAGCCTTGAACAACCCTTTCCCTCCCGTGGAGTGGAGGCTGCGCCCGCCTAAATCAAAAACTTCGTAACGGATGACCATCTGATTACCCTCCCAGGGTAGGCCAATATTTCTGACCCGTAAAGCCTTTTCAGACTTCGTAACGTTTAATGACTCCCCCAAGGCCGATTTTGTTTCTGAAGAATTGGAGGACAGCAGCCGCTCCACAAAAGCGGAAGTAGGTCAGAACAACTACCTCCTTAGAACCCTAGCGATCCAGCAAGTTTTCAGCCCTTTGGCCAAAGCTATCGCTGACCACCGAGGGTTAACTATGACAGCTCATGATCAAAAACTAAGCACCTTTAGTCTGCATCGGATACTTTCATTCCCCGGACCTGCCAGGTCTGGCGATTTATCCATCAAGCCTGGAGAACAACCCTATTATCAGGCTGATTCTGGTTTTTCCATTAGGGCTTACCCCAGGGGAAAACCGTACACACTGCTACTTTTCCACCAACTCCCGAAACCACTGACTACTCCAAAAGCCATCAAAGGCCGGGTCGGTGCGGGCTTCCTCTCGGTAGTCAGGGTCGAGGCGCACAGCCTGTTGTAGGGACTCAAGGGCGACATCGGTCTGACGCTGTAGGCCGTAGCAAACCGCCCTATGGTAGTAAGCCTGGGCATAGTCGCCATCCAGGCCGATCGCCCGATCAAAGCTGACCAGAGCCTCCTCGTCCCGCCCCAGCTTGACCAGGGTGAGACCGCGGTTATCCCAGGCTTTGGGGCTATTGGGGTTAAAGCGAGTGGCCTGATCAAAGGAGGTGAGGGCCTCATCGTAACGCTCCAGCTCTAGGAGGGACAGGCCCCGATTGAGCCAGGCGACGGCGTCGTTCGCCTGGATTTGGACCGCCCGATCAAAGGACTGGAAGGCGTCCTCATGGCGCTGCAAAATACCGTAGGAAACCCCCCGGTTGACCCAGGCCTCGTGGTACTCCGGGTTAATGGCCAGGGCTTGGTCAAAGGCACCGATGGCGTCCTCCCGTCGCTTTAGGCGACTCAGCACCATGCCTCGATTGAGCCAGACCTTGGCATCCTCAGGGGTCACCTGGCTGAGCCGGTCAAACACCTCCAGAGCCTCCTCAGGACGGCGTAACTCCCGCAGCAGCAGGCCTTTTTGGTACAACGCCAGGCTGTGTTGGGGGCTTAAACTAAGGAGATGCTCCAGGGAGCCCAGGGCCGCCTCCAGTTGCTCCAGCGCCTGTTGGGCCTTAGCCCGGTTGAGCCAGAGTTTGACATTACCGGGTTGAATCTCCAGGGCCCGGTCGTAGTCCGCCAGGGCCAGCCTGTAGTCGCCCTGGGCCAGGTGGCGATCGCCGCTGTCAATATACTCATCCGCCGTCAGGAAGAGCTCGGGTCGATTGGTCTCTAGCCGACCCAGCTTGTCGGTGAGGGTGGTAAATTGCTGGCGCGTCTCGCTCATGAAGGAGTCGGCCAGGTATTGGGGGGTGACCTCCCCGAGGCGAGCCATAATCTGCTGTTTCTGGCTTTGGGCCTCGGCCTGAATGGCCTCTAGCCGCACCTTGTAGCTCTGCTGCAGGGTGGTCAGATCGGTCAGGGCCAGGTCTCGCCCAGCCTCCACATCGGCCTGGAGTTGGCTAAACTGATCGGCGATGGTGGCCATCAGGGAGTCGAGTTGGGAGCGGAGCTGATCCCGCCGCTCCGTGGCGGTGGCCAGCAGGCTAGCCTGGTCTTCGCCAAGGCGTCGGTCAAATTCATCGATTTTGTCAAAGACCCGATCGCGCTTGGTAAAGATCAGCTCCCGCACCTGCCCCAACTGTTCCGCCAGGGCCGCCTCCATTGCCCCCAGGTTATCCAGCACCTGGCGATGGCGTTCCAGGGTCTGGCCCTGCAACGCCTCGGACTGGTCTTTGAAGGTTTGGGCGGTGGTCTCCAGATCCTTGAGCACCGTCGATCGCTGGATCTCTGCCGTGGTTGCCATTTGACCCAGCTGGGTCTGTAGATCCTGATTAACCTGGTCAAAGTCCGTCAGGGTGCGGCGCTGGCTCGACTCCACCTGGGTCTGGAGGGCGGCAAATTGGTCCAGGGTCTGGTCGGCGGTGGCTTGCAGGTGGGCCATCAATCGCGTCTGCCCCTGCTCCAGGTCTACCTTAAGGCTACCAAACTGCCCTAGAAAGTCATCCGCTGACTGGCGTAGATCCTGCAAAACCCGGTTGCGCTGGGATTCTACCTCGGTCCGCAGGTTGGCGAAGCGTTGACTAAACTCGTCGAGGTTACGTTGGATGGTGTCCATGGCCAGGTCACGATGGCCGTAGATGCCCACCTGCACATCATGGAGTTGGCGACTAACCTCCTGTTCCTGGCTTTGCAGGCGCTCTAAACTGGCCTGGCGCTGGCTATCCAGATCGGCGGCGATGGCGACGGCCTGTTTCTCCACCTGCTCACCGGCCTGACCAATTAATTGCTGGCGCAGATCCGCCAGGGCCGCGATCGCCCGGTCCCGCTCCTCCTGGACTGTGGTGGTGAGACTGGTGAGGCGATCGCTAAAACTGGCTTGCCCCTGGTTGAGCTTCTGTAGCACCCCATCCTGGTGGATCTCCACATCGCTACGCAGCCGGTTCACGTCCCGCAGGAAGTGGGTCTGGGCCTCCTCCAGGGTGCGAAAGACTGCATCCCGTTGCAGTTGGGTGTCTTTACGCAGGCTGACCACCTGGTCGTCAGCAGTTTGGCGCAGGGAGGATAGGTGACCGACAAAATCCGCCTCGGTCACCTCCAGTTTCACCTGCAGGTCCGCCAGGGTAGATTGCCAATCGTTGAGGGTGCGGGCCTTAAATTCCGCCAGGTCATCCACCAGACGGTTTAACACTTGCTTTTTGGTCAGGGCCTCCTCCTGGAAGCGATCGGTGCGACTTTCAATGGCACTGGCCATTTCCTCCGCCTGGCTAAGCACCTGCTCCAGATCACGGGTGGCCGCATGGATTTTCCGTTCCAGGTTGGTGATGTCGTTAATTTGATTGCGCACCACCACGGACACTTCCTGGATCACCGATCGCCGCATCAGCCAGAGCATCACCACCCCAACCCCCAGCAGCACCACCAGGCTAGCCAACAACACGAAGAATAGGGTGGTGGCCCGGCTAAAGGCTAGATCGGCCTCCTGCTTTAACTGGGCCAGTTCGGCGGTGGTGGGGGTGGCCTGGGCCATGGCCATGGAGGTCGGTGCGGGCGGCTGATTCTGGCTGGTCTCCGCCCTGGCCACCATGCCCCCACTCAGCCCCAGGCCAGTAATCAAGAGGGCACGAATCAGGGCGGTACTAGGGGTGGGAGAGGGTCTCATCAGAGATATCCAGGAGGGACGGATCGCCCAGAGTTGGCGACAAGTCAGAGTTGGCCATAAGGCTGGAATGCAAGCCCTAGCCTAGGGCCGCCATCAGCCTGGGCAAAACCCAGAGAATATGCCTAGGATACCTGATAGATCCAGAGGTTTGGGCAAATTTGTCGAAGTTCCCCCTCCGCCCCTGATCGACCTTCGCCCCTGGCGGAAAAATCCGTTGCTAATTTTGTACAAAAGTTACGCATTGTACAAAAGTTACACAACTTGATGTTAAAGTTTTCCATGCCTTATCGTCATCCATCAATCTGGCCCAGGTTGGCAGCCTTGCTCCTTGGGCGCTTCTCCCTCTCTCTGGCCGGAGGGATTACTGTCGTTGCTGTCTAGGTCGCTCTCTCCGCACCCTGGGTCGCTCTAGTCTTGGATATTTTTGAGTTGAGCAGTGGTTAAATGCCCATGAGTCGATCCCTGGAGGGGCTGTTTGCCCACACCCTGGCCCGTCGTGACGTTTTAAAGTTGTTTGGCCTAGGCGGTATAGCTGGCCTGTTGAGCTACTCTCGCCTGAGTAAGCCCCAGCCCACCGTATTTGAGCAGGACCGCCTAGAGTTGCCCGCCTATGTGGCTCAGCCCAGCACCGCCGTGGTGATTGGGGGAGGTCTAGCGGGTCTGGCGGCGGCCTACGAACTTAGCCGTCGGGGGGTGACGGTGACGGTGCTGGAGCGATCGCCCCAGTGCGGTGGTAAAATCGCCAGCTGGCCGATCCAGGTGGGGGATGATCAACTAATGATGGAGCACGGCTTCCACGGCTTCTTCCCCCAGTACTACAACCTGTTTAGCCTGGTCAACGAACTCCATATTCGGGACAATTTCCAGTCCCTAGGGTTTTACTCCCTGATCTATAAGGATCGTTACAACCCCGAGGTGTTTTACCCCAGCAATTCGGCCTTCCCCTGGAACGTGGTGGACCTGGCCATTGCCTCTAGCAACCGCCTGGCGTGGGGAATTAACCTCACCCATCTCAAACACCTGCAGGTATTTCGGGAAATTACCGGCTTCCGTAACCCCCAGAGCTACGATCGCCTGGATCAGATTTCCGTAGCGGATTGGGTGGCGGAGGATTTTCCCCGGGGTCTCTACGACCTCTACTTCCTACCCTTCGCCAAATCTAGCTTGAACGCCCCGGACCGCCTCAGTGTGGGGGAACTGATGCAGTTCTTCCACTTTTATTTCTTCGGTAACCCGGAGGGGTTGGCCTTCAACGGCACCCAGCAGGACATGGGTCGCTGTCTGGTGGATCCCCTGGTGGCGGCCATTGAGGCCCAGGGGGGCCAGGTGTTGCCGGGGGTGACCGTCAGCCGGGTCAATTGGCAGGATGGCAAAATTGCCGGGCTGACCTACCAGAAGGGCACGGTGGCCAGTAACCCGGTGCCCTTCTGGGTGGATCGCAACCCCCTGCTCAGCACCCCCGCCCTGGAGTACTTTGGCGCCGGCGATCAACTCTACAGTCTGGCCCCCGGCGACAGCGTCGCCCTCTCCCTCACCTGTACCCACCAGGGCTGTAGCGTCCAGCGCCAGGTCAACAGCACCGCCACGGGCTACCTCTGCCCCTGCCATGGGGCCGCCTACAGTAACGAGGGGCAGGTGCTAGCGGGCCCCGCCCAGGAAAATCTCAGCCGTTTTCAGGTGCGACAGCGCCAGGGCGATCGCCTGCAATTGGTGGCGACCCAGCCCCCCGGTGAGGCTAACCCAGTCCAAACCCTGGAGGCGGATTACTACATCATGGCTGCCGATATCCCCGGCATCAAGGCCCTGTTTGCCCTGGCGCAGGGGGAGGTGGAGCCCCATCTGCTCAGTCAGGTGGAGCAACTAGAGGTGGCCGATCCCTTCGCCGTGGGACGGTTTTGGTTAGATCGGGACTTTGAGTGGCCCCACAGCTGGTTTACCTCCCTCTCCGGCTACCGGCTCACCGATAGCATCACCCTCTACCACCGCATTCAGGCAGACTACATCGCCTGGGCCGAACGCACCGGCGGCAGCGTGGTGGAATTGCACGCCTACTGCTATAAGGAAAAGGAGTTTCCCACCCAGGCCGATCTACTTGACACCTTCGAGGCGGAACTCTACGAAGTGGTGCCGGCTTTACAGGGGGCCACCATCCTGCACCGCCAGCTGGTCAACCAGAAAAACTTTGCCGGCTTTCCCCCCGGTAGCTTTGCCAACCGGCCCCAAACCACCACCAGCGCCCCCAACCTCCTATTTGCCGGTGACTGGGTACGCATGCCCTTCCCCTGTGGCTTAATGGAGCGGGCGGTGAGCAGCGGGCTGCTAGCCGCCAATGCGATCCTGCAGCAACAGGGGGTGCAGCGCCGCCCTATCCTATCGGTCAATCCGACAGGAGTGTTGAAAATTTAGGCCGATGCACCTGAACAGGGGTCAGTTGTCAGAAGTTAGAAGAGACGATTCTGCCCCTCCCCCCACTCCCCCCACTCCCCCCTCCCCCCCCTCCAAAATGGATGTCCTAGATCGCCAACCTCTCCCCGCTGTCGTCAGCCCTAAGGCTAGTTCCCAAGCTTTGCGGCAGTTGGGCCCTAATTTAAATCACTGGTATGCGGTGGCTCTGAGCCAGGAGCTGGGCTCTGAGCCAGGGGCTGTCACCCTGTGGCAACAGCCCCTGGTGATTTACCGGGATGGCCAGGGCCAGGTCCACACCATGGAGGATCGTTGTCCCCACCGGCAGGTGAAGCTCAGTCAGGGTCAGGTACGGGGGGATCGGTTGGTTTGTGCCTACCACGGTTGGGCCTTTGACCCCCAGGGCCACTGTGCTCAGGTACCCTACCTGGACCCTCGCCAAAAACTGCCCAGTTGTCGGCTGCGCACTTACCCCGTGCGGGAGCAGGATGGGTTTATCTGGGTGTTTCCGGGGGATCGGCCGGTGGAGAGTTCTCCCCTCCCCCTAGGGGTACCGGAGTGGCAGCACCTTAACTTTATTGGCTCCGTCGCCACCATTGATGTGCAGTGCCATTACTCCTTTTTAATTGAGAACCTGATGGATATGTACCATGGTCACCTGCACGGCGCCGCCCAGGTTTGGGCCAACCCGGTGCTGACGGACCTACAGGTGGATGGCGATCAGGTCCATGCCCACTATGATGCCGAGAGTTACTATCGGATTGACCAGATCTGGTCCGCCATTCAGCTGCTTGTTCCGGCTCTGCGCCAACTCCACTCGGCCCCCCTGGATGTGTACTACCGCTACCCCCATTGGGTGGCCACCCTAGGGGATGAATTCAAGCTCTACTGTCTGTTCTGCCCGGTCAGCCCCACCCATACCCGTGCCTACCTGCTGCACTTTACCTCCCTCGAGAACTTCCCTAAATTGCACAAAACCCCCCTGGCGGTGCGACGGTTCTGCAAATCTCTATTCACTAACTCCGCCAGTTTTGTGCTGCGTCGCCTGGTGCGGGAAGACGTGCTCATGCTAGAACAGGAGCAACAGGCCTTCAGCCTCAATCCTACCTACCGCGGCCCGGAGATCAACCGTACCCTGACGGCGGTGCAGCAGCTGATTCGCCACCAGGCCAATGCACCCTAGATCTACACTGGCTACGGGCTGAGGGTAGCGGCGATGGGGCTCTATGGGTCAGGCTGGCAGACCAAAGCCAGCCAGATCATCGACCATAATGGGATTAGTACGGTGTCATGCAGCCATGGTCCTAGGGGTATCAGACAAACCAAGGGTGAGATCGGGCCAGGGGGCTCTAAAAATCCCTGTGAGTATTGCGCCAATGATGGACCGCACCGATCGCCACTATCGCTATTTCATGCGTCAAATTACCCCGGGTACCTTGCTGTACACCGAAATGGTGACGGCCCAGGCCATTCTCCATGGCGATCGGGAGCGGCTGCTGGGCTTTACCCCGGCGGAGAAACCCCTGGTGCTCCAGGTGGGGGGGGATGACCCCACCAGTCTGGCCACCTGCGCCCGGTTAGCGGCGGAGTTTGGCTACGATGGCATCAACCTGAATGTGGGGTGCCCCAGCGATCGGGTGCGCAGTGGCAACTTTGGCGCCTGTTTGATGTATCAGCCCGAGCGGGTGGCGGCGGCGGTGGCGGCCATGGTGGCGGCCAGCCCCCTGCCGGTGAGCGTGAAGCACCGGATTGGGGTGGACGATCGCGATCGCTACGAGGATATGGTGGATTTTGTCAGCACCGTAGCCGCCGCCGGTTGCCGCCACTTCACCGTCCATGCCCGCAAGGCCTGGCTGCAGGGCCTCAGCCCCAAGGATAACCGCACCATCCCCCCCCTGCGCTATGGCGATGTCTATCGCCTCAAGCAGGCGTTTCCCCACCTGTGGATTGAGATCAACGGCGGTATTACCCAACTGCATCAGGTGCGGGACCACCTGGAGCGGGTAGACGCCGCCATGATCGGTCGAGCCGCCTACGATCATCCCTACCTATTTGCCACGGTGGATCGGGCATTTTTAGGGGCCACAGAGCCAGGGCGATCGCGGCAGCAGGTGGTGGAGGCCATGCTGCCCTACCTGGAAACCTGGCTGGGGCAGGGGCTAAAGCTCAACAAAATCACCCGCCACATGCTGATGCTGTTTGCCGGTCAACCGGGCAGTCGCCTGTGGAAGCAGCAGTTAACGGAACAGGCTAGCCGACCCGGGGCTGGGGTGGAGGTGGTGACCCAGGCCCTGGCGGCGGTAGTGGGGGAGTAGGGGGCAACCGGGGCAGGGCGCAAGGCAGCTTGAGGTGGGGAAGCAACTTACAGCAAGAGTCGTCTTTCTCTTACTCCTGACCACTAACCCTTGAGTTCTGACTCCCCTGCCCTGCGCCTTTCCCCTACTTCCATAGAGGATAGGGAGTGACGCGATCGCCACTCCCTATCCTTAACGGTAACGATATTCAGGTTCATAACCATGGGTCTGGGGCCTAGCCCAGGGAGGCATTCTGGCCAGTTCGCGCTCGGCATCGATCAGGTCGTTCTAGGTCTGATCGCTATTCTTAACGGGGCTGGCCACTGCTATAGTTCAAAGGCGACAAGGAGGGAGCCCATGCTGGGAACACAAAACTTTGTAACCTTCATGGTAGCCAGTTTCGTGGTTTGGATCACCCCCGGTCCGGATACGCTATCGCAGTGGATGATGTTCGGCCAACAGCTTTTCGACTTTGGCTTCGTCAATGCGGGCGGTCACCTGTTTGGCTTCGTGCAGATCGCGTACGGTCTTGGCAAGGCTAGCGGTAGACCCCAGGGCAAACAGGGTACCCATACCCATGTAGCCTTTTACCCAGGAATCTACGGGCAGGAAAACAATACCTAGCGACAGGCTCGATACCGAAATTCCAAAGGCTAACCAGGTTTGCACGACCCAAGCTTGACTATGGCTGGTTGGTGGTTGAACAGAACTCATGGGTGAACCCCTAACGGTGAGAAATGGGACACCTCAACCCTAAAGGAGGGGTCTAGGGCCCTGATTAAGGCAGAGACAGTTTATTAAATGGCTGAGGGTCTAGGGCGGTTATCCCTCACCCCAAGCCTATCTTCGATAGCGCTAGGGTCTCTAACAGCTAGGGTTTAGCGGGTCTACAAAGCCAGCATGCTGACCCAAGGCGATGGAGGAGTTGGGTGCGCTTGACAAGGGTGGCACACTAATTTCTTCAACTGACTGTCTCAGAATCATTGACATGCTCCGGGGTAATCGTCAATCCCTGGCGGCGGTGTTGAAGTAGTACGGGGATACGCTGTAGGTCTAAACATTTCATTCCAGTGAAATTCGCTATAGTAGTTGGGCGAAATTAAGATCAGCTATTCAGTAGATGAATACATGAATATCAACGCATCCATCATTGACCAACGCTTAGTATCAGTTGTCAACGATATTCATCAAAAGGCTGCTGAAGAACTGCTGATTAGAGATGAAATCAGGCTTAAGTCTCTGGCCTTTGTATATCTGTGTGTTAAAACTATTTTAGATTTAAATAGCGATGACGCCTTTGATTGCCTAACCGAAGGAGGTGGGGATTTTGGCGTAGATGCCATGCATATTTCTGAAGAGTATGATGGTGAGTTTACAGTGAGTTTATTCCAAGCAAAGTATAAGAATAATCTAGAGGGGATTTCTAACTTTCCCAAAGCAGGCGTAGAAAGTTTAATAAACGCAATTCAGTATCTATTTAATCCAGCAGCTAAATTAGAACATATTAATGAACGACTACTTGTGAAAGTGGAAGAAGCCCGTAGTCTAATCCGAGATGGGTATATTCCGCAAGTTCGGGCGCTAGCTTGCAACAATGGGCTGACGTGGAATGCCTCTGCTCAAGAAGCTATTGAACGTACTGGGTTTGGGGATCAGGTGACGTGGGAACATGTTAATCATGAGCGTTTAGTCAAAATTCTTCAAGCTTCCAGATCGGTAAAGGATACTTTGCAGCTCAGTGGCAAAGCCATCGTTGAAGATATGGAATTTAGCCGGGTACTTGTCGGTAGGATTTCTGTAACCGAAATTGCCGCACTTGTAGAGCGACACGGAGAACGATTATTAGAGCGCAATATTCGTCGCTACCTAGGTTTGCAAGGAAATCGTGTTAATGAGGGTATCCGCCACACCTTAAATAGCGATGAAAAAAATAACTTTTACTTTTACAACAATGGGGTAACCTTGACCTGTGACATTTTCTCCTACAACGCACTGCAAGATAGTGATTATCAAGTGCGTGTCGAGAATTTGCAAATCATTAATGGTGGTCAAACATGTATGACCATATTTAAAACTCTACAAGAGCCTGATTTACTTCATCAAAACACCAAGGCTTTCGTGCTTCTACGGCTCTATCAGTTACCTCGTGACAATGGGGATTTAGTTCAAAGAATTACCTATGCTACTAATAGCCAAAACCCAGTAGATCTCAAGGATTTACGTGCTAATGATCAGCGTCAGAAAAGGTTAGAAATGGATATTCAACAATTGGGGTTTAATTATCGTCCTAAGCGTTCTGATACTAGTACTCGACCTGGTGATATTACTTCAGGAGTAGCTGCTGAAGCAGTCCTATCTGTTTGGAGAGAAAAACCTCACCAGGCGAAGTTTTTCTCCCGCGAACATTTTGGCAGGTTATATGATTTGATCTTTACTGATCAATTGAATGGTGCCCAGGTTGTAATCGCTGTTCAGCTTTACAGAATTGCCGAAAATCACCGCAAAAGACCAGAACCTGCTGACCCAGGTTTTGTTCGCTATGCTTCATGCTTTATTGCCATGCAGATGGGACGAAGACTTATGGTTGATATGAATGTTCAAATGAAAGGCAATAGTCATCAAAACTTCCAATTGGCCCAGCAGTAAATTGACCAAAAAGGTGAAGCTTAATTACATGCCTCAGTGCAAGATATTCAGCAGGCACTTCAGGGTCTTTATGGGAAACAGGAAATTTCCTTGCAGCAGCTATCTGCCACATTTCGACGGGGTGATTTAATCAGTAGACTTTGATGGATAAAATGGACTCAATAGGTGGGGAGTAGGGAGTGGGGTTGAGAGTGATCAGAATTTTGTGTAAATCCTGATTCTGGTAACGAGAAATAAATGGTTTCAGCCTGGTCTAACCTGGTTTCCTGAACACTGCCTTTTGCAGCTTTCCACCCCGTTAATCCTCCTCTCCATCCACCCCATTCCCTGCGCCGTCCCCTATGAACAAGACTTCCGCTTCCTCGGATACCTCACCGAACCCCGAATCTGGAGCAACCGACTCACCGTGGCAGCCCGACC
>JBEIUS010000078.1:0-14586 GCA_040374235.1 Leptolyngbya sp.
CGTCTAGGGCCTGTTCGAGGGCCGCCTCCCCAGCCTTAGCTGCAAACAGAATTGGTAGGGTAACGGAGGTAAATCCCTGGTCACCCGCCCCCTGCAATTTGGCCAATTCTTCGTTGGTGATAATGGGGGTCTTCAGGTTGATCAGGTGGCAACTCTCGGGCTGGGGATTCAGCAGATTGCCCTCTCGGCCGATGGTGGTTTCCGCCGAGGTGATGATGGCTTCTCGAATCGAGTCAATGGGAGGGTTGGTGACCTGGGCAAATAACTGGTGGAAATAGTCGTAGAGCAGGCGAGGCCGATTCGACAACACCGGCAGCGGCGTATCCGTACCCATGGCTCCCACCGCTTCCACGCCGCTTTCCGCCATCGGTTTGATCAGCAGGCGCAGCTCTTCAAAGCTGTAGCCGAAGGCGGTTTGCAGCACGGGCAGGGGAACGGTGGAGGTCGCCGCCGTCGAGGTCGCCGCGGGCAGATCCGCCAGTTGCACCAGGTGTTGATCTAACCACTGCTGGTAGGGATGGGCGCTGGCAATCTGCTGCTTAATTTCGGCGTCGGCCACAATTCGCCCCTCCGCCATATCCACCAGGAACATGCGGCCCGGCTCCAGGCGACCCTTATAGGCCACCCGCTCCGGAGCAATGGGGAGGACCCCAGCCTCCGAAGCCATGATCACTAGGTCATCCTTGGTGACGGTGTAGCGGGAGGGGCGTAGACCGTTGCGATCCAGCACCGCCCCCATTCTGTGGCCATCGGTGAAGGCGATGGAGGCGGGGCCATCCCAGGGTTCCATTAAGCAGGCGTGGTACTGGTAAAAGGCCTTTTTCTCCGGGCTCATGGATTCGTGGGCCGACCAGGGCTCGGGCACCATCATCATCATGGCGTGGGGCAGCGATCGCCCCGCCAGCACCATCAGCTCCAGGGTGTTGTCAAAAATACTGGAGTCACTGCCATCCTTATTAATCACGGGTTGGGTGCGTTGCAGACCATCCCCGAATAACTCCGACTCAAACATGGACTGCCGGGCATACATCCAGTTGATGTTGCCCCGCAGGGTATTGATTTCCCCGTTGTGGGCTATGTAACGATAGGGGTGGGACCGTTCCCAACTGGGGAAGGTGTTGGTGCTGAAGCGGGAGTGCACCAGGGCCAGGGCGCTCTCCATGTCGGCATCCGCCAGGTCAGGGAAGTAGGGGCCCACCTGCTCAGGGGTGAGCATGCCCTTGTAGACGATGGTGCGGCAGGAGAGGCTGGTGGTGTACCAGTAGGGGTCGATGCCGGTGGGGCGAATGGCGGAGTGCGATCGCTTACGGATGACGTAGAGCTTGCGTTCAAAGCCCAGCTCATCCTCAAGGCCCTCCCCCCGCTGGATGAACACCTGTTCCATGAAAGGCTCACTGGCTTGGGCGGTGGCCCCCAGGGCGCTATTGTCCGTGGGTACATCCCGCCAGCCCAGCACCCGCTGCCCCTCCTCCGCCACAATCTGCTCGAAAATCTCCCGGCCCCTTTGTCGCGCCTCCCGATCCGGGGAGGCGAAGAATAACCCGACGCCATAGTGACCGGGGGAGGGCAGGGTAAGGCCAACGGCAGCAGCAGCCTTGACCATAAACCGATGGGGAAGCTGCAGCAAAATCCCGGCCCCATCCCCGGTGTTCGCCTCCGCCCCCACCGCTCCCCGGTGGGACAGGTTCACCAGGATCGTCAGCCCCTGCTCCACAATGGTGTGGGACTGGGCACCCTTCATATGGACAACAAACCCCACCCCACAGGCATCGTGCTCAAACTGGGGATGGTAAAGACCTTGGGCTTGGGGCGGATGGGTTAGGGGCATGGGCTCAATGGTCAACAACAACTACGGTAAAAAAAGTGGCAGCCAGCCTGGGGTAGGTCCATGGCGGCTGGAGCATCATCAGCTAGGGGCATTCCCTAGCCTCAGGACAATCTTCTTAGGTATAGGCATTTTCGAGGGATTGATCAGAAAGTTAGCCATCTCTTAAGAAAATCATCAGCATCCCCGGTTGCCAGAGTTGCAAATTATAACGAAACCTCCCAGGTGGTCAGGGCATAGATCTGTACGTTGACGCGGCGTCATATTTCCTTGCAGGAGCTTAACCCCAGCGCTGGGGCATGGGAGGAAGAGTATGATAGGGCTGATCAGGCTTGAGATAAACCATGGTGACACGGACACAAATTGGCGTGATTGGCGGCAGTGGCCTCTACCAAATGGAGGGATTGACCGATGTCGAGGAGATGCGGGTGGAAACCCCCTTTGGCCAGCCCTCCGATGCAATTTTGCTGGGACGCTTAGGGGGGGTACCGGTGGCCTTTTTGGCTCGCCATGGCCGTCACCACACTCTGATGCCCTCCGAGTTGCCGGCCCGGGCCAATATTTATGCCATGAAGTCCCTGGGGGTGGAGTATCTGATCTCTGCCTCGGCGGTGGGTTCCCTGCAGGAGTCGGCCAAGCCCTTGGATATGGTGGTCCCTGATCAGTTCATCGATCGCACCCGCAACCGGGTATCTACCTTCTTTGGCGAAGGCATCGTGGTCCACATTGCCTTTGCCGATCCCGTGTGTAATACCCTGGCCGAGATCCTGGCCACGGCGGTGGAAGAGTTACACCTGCCGGAGGTCACCCTACACCGGGGTGGTACCTACATCTGTATGGAGGGCCCAGCCTTTTCCACCAGGGCCGAATCAGAGGAGGTTTATCGCCGCTGGGGGGCAGCGGTAATCGGCATGACCAACTTGCCGGAGGCCAAGCTGGCCCGGGAGGCTGAAATTGCCTACGCCACCCTGGCCCTGGTCACCGACTATGACTGCTGGCATCCAGACCATGACAGCGTCAGTGTGGAGATGGTAATTCAAAATCTGCAACGCAACGCCGGTAACGCTCAGCGGGTGATTCGGCAGGTTGTGCAGCGAATCGCCGCCGATCCACCCGCCTCCGCCGCCCATTCTGCCCTGCAGTACGCCATTCTCACTCCCCTTGATCAGGTACCCCCCGCGACGTTGAAGAAACTGGAACTCCTCTTGCAGAAGTACCGATAGACTTCTATCAAAGTGTTAAACTTTTTTCGAGAATGTGGGATAAAAATTCCAAATATAAACTAAGTCCATGTTGAGAACCGTAGTTCTGGCCCCTCACCCCCAGCCCCTTTCCCAGAGGGGGAGGGGAGCTGGAAAAATCCTTCAAAGTCCCTCTCTGTTCGGGAGAGGAAAACTCCAGGTTTAAAATTAGATGCGGTTTAAATCTATTAAGTTTATTACTGGTACTGGTTGTCTCAAGCCCTTGCAGCTATCGTGCCCCCCAAGAAACCTGCTGGCAAGAATCTTCGTAAGCCTGAAGCTGTTCTCCCTGCGGGAACTTCTCCAGCTCTTGCCGGTCAGGAATATCGAGTCCAGATTTTTTACTTGGCCGGTCGTAACGCTAGCCCCAGTGCGCCTCTTAAAGATGCTCTTTGGTTCGCTACTTATCCAATCATTCCCCGACTGGGGGATTGCCTGTTTCGAGATGGCGTTTACTACCGGGTAGAACGGGTGTTTCTCTACGAAAATCTAGCAGCTGGTTGGTGTGCTGATGTAGAAGTATCCTTCTATGGTCGACGTTAACCTTAGATTTGACATTCCGCAGATTGACAGGGAATACAGGATGGGGGGCGTTTTAGCCACTGGTTGAGCGGTATTATCACCCATCTGGCTAATCATTTGTCAACCTGTGGAATGTAGGTTAAGGATGCTTTTTCGACGCCTTAAATGCTAAATCGAAAAAGTCACCTATCATGGCGGCCGCCTTATCCCCATCAGGGTGATCGTAGGGGATGCTGTTTACCAACGCATAGGCATCAAGCCATAGCTTTTCAATCTCTGCCCAATCTTCAGGTCCATCAGCTTGAAGACTCAGAGTACGTGTTCTACCAGCGGTGGCCAATCCCTTGAGGAGATATTCGGAAGGATTAGAGCCTGCCAGGGCGATAGCTCTGGCCTTAGTCGTTTTGTTTACTTCGGTTCTGTAGTTGCTTTTTTCCATTCTTTCCCTTGCTTTCGCAGCACTAGCTTCAACTGCCTCAGTTGCAGGAGATGGCTTAGAATTCAGTGTTCTGATCCATGAAAAACCGATAGAAATCCCCAATAATGATAGAGGAATCAAGGTGATATAAAATTTAGATAAACTTTTCTTGGATTGACCTGTCTTCGATCGATGCTTTTTTTTCATAACCAGAGTTTCAACCATTATCAGAAATAAATTGATTTTGAATTATTAGAGACTTATAGGAAGTTAAATAGGGTAGCTTGGACCCAATCATCTTTCACTAGAATCAGCCGGGCTTACCACTACAATGGTAAATCCGTACCAAAGGTTACTACCGTTTATCGTCGAGGGAGCAATCACCTACGCGAGCCCTAAGCCGAGACTGAGAATCTCAATTATGTTTTACCCAAAAATCGACGATAAGAATTAAAACAGATGCCCTGAACTAACCATAGCACAATTTCAGTAGATGCTAGGAATGAGTTAAACTCCAGCTCTTGGAGCTTATTTCATAAATTAATTTATCGGACTTTCCGTGGTGACCCCGTGATCTTCGTCATGGTTCAACCAAAAACTTTGAATATTCCCATGATCTTCGTCAAAACTTAGTAAAAACCCTTATTAATCCAGCCATGTTTCTCAGAGCTTAACTAAGACCCTTAAGCCCGATCAACCGCTATCTGGCCTAACCTTGGCTAGGGTGGGGTATCAACGTAAGGCGAAGCATTTTATGGCTATAAAAGTAGTGAAAAGTCAGAACGCCGCCAAATTCATGACGGCTGACTCCTGAATTCCTGACCTGTCAGCACGTCCTGGCTTAAGTGGGTACCCCTTGGCTATAGTGCTTCTTAGTTCACTGAGATAGAAATTATTTCAGCTTCAGATCCCCCAGCCTTTTACTTTCTATAAGGTACTCCCCAGCCCCCAGCATGCCATTCTGAGATGGGGGGCTACCCAAACCTATGGCTTAGTAGACCGATGCAGCTGGGGTAAGAGGCCAGGGGGGCCTAGGTCCGAAAGATCGTAGCCCTGGGGATAGCTGCGTTGGGGTTCCTCGCTGTAGAAGCGCGGGGTCTGGCGCGGGGGGAGATAGCGCAGCAGGTAGCCTCGCCAGCGTAGGGTCTGCGTGACCAGCGATCGCTGCCAGGGCTGGGGTTGGGGAAAGCCAAAGGCCCCCAGCATGCCATCATCCATAATCGCGTACACCAGGGGTTTAACCAGGGGCTGCAAGGGCGGGGGAAACCAGCTCAAAAACAGTGCCAGGGTAGACTGACCCACCCGCTGGTTGGCCGCACTATAGCCCAGGTGGGCGGCTTCGTAGGCCTGGTTAAACTGGGCAAAGCGATCGTAGCGATCAGGAATCCCGGTAATTCCCATCTGTTGCCCCACGCAACGCCAGAAATGGAACAGAGCGTTTTTCTCTAGGGGGCTGAGGGGCCGCCAGCCAAACCGATCTAGCCAGTCCACCGGCTGGTAAATAAAGGTGGATAGGACATAGAGAAAGTCATCATTGCTGATGGGGAAGTGGCCGTGGATGTAATTAAGGCGGGCAATCACCGCCTGACCCTGGGGACTGTCATGGCCCCATTTCAGGATTAGGGATACCATCAAACCGGTATCGTCGTAGCGTTTCTGGGGGCGGTGGTGAAACTCCCCGGTCCGGTCCAGCAAGGCGGCAATGCTGGGAATACAAAAGGTGCGAAAAAGGGCCAACTCCAGGGCCCGGGTCAGGTCCCAGGGAAATTCATAGCCGGCCAGGTATCGACAGATACGGTTATTATCCCGCACTGGATCTAACTGCTCCAGAGCCTGGTGGTATTGCCGTCGATGGTCCATAGGTGATTCCTCTGAATTTTGATTTCTAGTGTCGATCGCGGTCCCGTTGCAGGTCGTGGATCGCCTTTTCCCAGCACCACTGGGCGGGGCGATCGGGGTGATGGAGTTGCACCTGCCTGACCAACCGCTCCGCCACATCGCGGTTGCCCCCCACCAACCGCAGTAGGGAGCGTTGGGTGTGGCCTCGCACCCACCTTGCTGGCCCTGAGGTTGATTGGGGTGTCCGGCGGGGCCGTCGCTGGCCGGTGGAGCTGCGGCTTAACCCCAACCACAGAAGAAACAGCAGCACCACTGCCAACAGTAGGGAAATCGCCATAGAGGTTAGCCTGAACAGGGCAGAAGGATGGGAAAGAACCCTTTATTTAAACTATCTTCCTCCTGCCCCTATCAACCACCCCATTCCCCCTCCATCAGGGAAACCCAACCTGAGTACCACCCCTCAGCATGGACCCCTGGCTAGGGGTATACTAGGGGAAGATGAATTTTTGTAACAGTCTTGGTCTTTACCCTGCCAGCCCTCGATCCTGATCTCCCCGCCACTGGTTGGCATGCCCTGCAGCCCCTCTGGCAGGCCGGGCCGGTGGCCGTTCAGGAGGGCTTGCCCCACCACCAATTGGCTCCAGCCTGGCAGATCCTTTTGTTGGGGGATGGCTCCCCCACCCGGCACCTGCAACTGCTCACCCGCGAACCGACGGAGGTGGATGTGATTGACATGGCGCCGGTAGGGCACGATCAGGACGGGGCTCCAGAGATCCTGGCGGTGGTGCCTGGCCCTCGCCTGCGGCGACAGGTCTGGCTCCGTACCGCCTCGGGGCAGCGGCTGGCCTACGCCGTCTCCTGGTGGGAGGCCAGCCACGTGGATGAGTATCTGCAAAACAAATCCCTGCCGGTTTGGGCCAGCCTGGCCCGGCTCCGCACCGAGCTCTACCGGGATATTCAGGGATTACACTTCGGCCACTGCCCTGCTCTGGATGTGGCCTTTGGCCAGGCCGGGCCCTTTTGGGGCCGCCACTACCTGTTCTGGCATCGGGGTAAACCCCTGACCCTGATCTATGAGGTCTTCTCCCCCTACCTGAGCCGGTATCTGGGAAAGCCCTATTCGGTCGAGAACCCTTTACACTAGATGGGAACCTGGCCACAATCTGGTCCGGAGTCCATTGCTGTCCGCCCTGCCTGAGTTATTCCATGTATACGATTGAGCTCACCCTAAAGCACACCGCCATGCCCCTCTCGGTGCAAAAGAGAGACCAGGAGGAGGCTGATCGCCTCTACGCCTCCATCGTCGATGCCCTGACCCAGCACACCCCGGCCCTCCTCACCCTGAGCTGTGACCAACAGCCCCACAAGCAGCTGGCGGTGCTGAGCGGTGAGGTGGCGGCGGTGCAAATCTTTGAGAAAACCAGCACCGCCACCGCTTCGGGGCGGCCACCGGGTTTCTTTGCCGTCAGCGGCGACTCCTAGGGGTAACCCTGAGGATGAGCCCCCTGCCCCTGGCCGCCGTGCCCCCCCAGACCGCCATCTATGTTGACAACCTGGAGTTCGCCTGGTCCTCTGGGACCCCGGTATTGCAGGGCTGCTCCCTGCAGATCCAACGGGGGGAGTTTTGTATGTTGCTGGGTAACAATGGCAGTGGCAAGTCCACCCTGCTGCGCATCCTGGCGGGCTTGCTGCCACCCCAGGCCGGGGACTGGTGGGTGGAGCCGCCGGTGGGGTTTGTCTTTCAAAACCCCGATCACCAATTGGTAATGCCTACGGTGGGGGCGGATGTGGCCTTTGGCCTGGTGGCGGACCAGCTCCCCCTGGCGACCGTCCAGGGTCGGGTGAATGAGGCCCTGGCGGCCATTAACCTATTGGATTTTAAGCGACGCCCCATCTATGCTCTGAGTGGGGGGCAGAAACAACGGGTGGCGATCGCCGGTGCCCTGGCCCGCCATTGCCCCGTGCTCTTGCTGGACGAACCCACCGCCCTGCTAGACCCGGACAGCCAGATCGATCTGGTCAGGCAGCTGCAAGGCCTGGTGAAGGAGCGGGGCCTCACCGCCCTGTGGGTAACCCATCGGTTGGCGGAGCTGGACTACTGCGATCGGGCCTTTCTATTGGAGGCGGGCCGGGTCGTGGACCAGGGGGACCCCCAGCGGTTAAAGCAACGGCTGCAGGTTGCCCCTTAGTCCCCGATCAAGACTCGACTGTCGACTGAACAGTCAATCTCCCCCCGTGTCCCCTGCTCCCGGTACCAAGGGGTGATTTTTCCTGGAGTGCCAGGCTGGCATGCTTCCTTACACCCGGGACAGCAGCCGATCCACCTGCTTGGCGGTTTCAAAGAAGTAGGCGGCGTTTTCCTCCGGGGTGCCGGGCAAAATGCCATGGCCCAGGTTGAGGATGTGGCCCCGGTTGCCAGCCTTGTGAATGGTGTCAAGAATGCGATCGCGGATCAGGGCCTGGGAGCCAAACAGGATCGCCGGATCGATATTACCCTGCACCGCCAGCTTGGGCCCCAGCCGTCGCCGGGCCTCCGCCATATCCACCGTCCAGTCGACGCTGACAATATCCACCCCCGATTCCCCCATCAGGTCAAAAATACCAGCACTGCCACTGATGTAGAGAATCAGGGGGGTGTCGGGGTGGGTCTGCTTCACCTGCTGCACCACCCGCTGCTGGTAGGGGAGGGCAAAGGTGCGGTAATCCATGGGGCTGAGTTGACCGGCCCAGGAGTCAAACAGCTGCACCACCTGGGCACCGCAGTCAATCTGGTAGCGCACGTAGGTGGCAATGTTGTCCGCCAACTTGGTCAGCAGGCTACGGAGCATGGCCGGTTCCGAAAAGGCCATGCCCTTAATATGGGTGTAGCTCTTGGAGGTTTTACCCTCCACCGCGTAGGCGGCCAGGGTCCAGGGGGAACCCACAAACCCTAAAACCGTGGCCTCGTTACCCACAGTCTGGCGCAGACTCTGCAGGATGGTGCGGATGTAGGGCAGGGCGGTTTCCGGATCAAGGGGGTGGACCGCGTCAATCTGGGCTTGGCTGCGGATGGGCGGATCGATGATCGGACCCTGGCTTTCAATGATATCAAAGGGGATCCCCATGCCCGGCAGGGGGGTGAGGATGTCGGAGAACATGATCACGCCATCGGGGCGAAAGGCGTGCCAGGGTTGCAGGGAAATTTCAATAGCCAGATCAGGGTTCTCCGATCGCTCCCGAAAGGAGGGGTAGCGATCGCGCAGGTCCCGATATACCTTCATGTAGCGACCGGCCTGCCGCATCATCCACACCGGCGGACGGTCCAGGGCTTCATGGCGGGCCGCCCGCAGCAAATAGGGAACCTGAGGGGTGGCGGTCGTGGTGGCTACGGTCATTGAGGCATCACCCAAAAAATCTAAAACAATGATTTACCGTAATGGCTAGCTTATCACTGTCCGATCCCCTGATTAGGGAATCTCACCGGATTTCGGCTAGGGGAGCAGCGACCGCAGGGGAACACTTCGCCCTAGAATAGGAAGCTGTCACCGGTTTGGCCCAAGGTAGGTTCCCCCATGGAGATTGTGAACTTTTTTGAAACCCTGGCGGGCAAGTGGTTTTCCCAGCGCACCACCCACTACCTGGGGGACCAGAGTTCCCAGACCGGTCAGTCTAACCTGTTGATCGAGTTTCTCGGGCCGGAGGATGTTCGCCTGATCAGCCTCTGGGAACCCCTGGGTCACGGGGCCGACCAAATTCTCTGCGGCCTACAGATTGACCAGGATAGTCGGCTGGCGGAGACCGGGCCCCAGGTGCAAAGCAGCAGTCTAATGGTGGTGCTGGCGGCCAGGGGCGACGACCCCGGCCTGGTGCTGCAACGCCATGGTGATCAGGCGGTCACCACCGGTCACTACCACCTGGACCTGACGGAGGAGATTCTCACCCTTACCACCGCCACCGCCGCCGGCACCCTGGAGGAACGGATGTGGTTTGCCAACCCTAATCTGCGCATGCGCACCAGTGTGGTCAACGGTGACCAGGGGGTGACCCTGGCCAGTTTCTGCTCTGAGATTCGCCTGGGTCAGGCGCGTTAGCAGGGTACTGGCCCCGGCGATAAGAATTGCTACGATTCCAGGCCAGGGCCGGTTTTCCAACGGGCGCCGCTGCCGCCAGGCGATAGCATTGAGGTAAGGATAGGTCTCTGGGCCTGGCCGACTTCAATACCTTGGGAGGGCGAGATGATGAGTCCCATGCAAGGCCAAATTATTGCTCTGTGGATGGTCTTTTTGTTTGGCATGGTCTTCCATACTCAACTGGCGATGATGCCCCTGCTCTACGGTGCCGACATCGCCATTCCCCATTACCATGGCAAGACCCCCATCTCCCACCTGTGGATGATGCTGGGGTTCTTTGCCCTACCGATGGGGGCGATCGCCGCCACCGCCCTCTACAGCTCGCCAGTATACCGTTTAGCCCACTTTGGCCTCACCCTGGTGTACTCGGTGTTAAACCTGCTCCACGTCACCATGAACCTGCGGGTACAGCCGATTGAGTGGTACCAGATTGTCTTGATGCTGCTGGTGTTTGCCAACGGCCTGGTGCTCAACTGGGTGGCCTACCGGTGGATCTAGGGCAGATTCAACGACTTAAGCGGGGCTGGCGGTGGTGGCTGTTGGTGGTGGTGACGGCGGCCGCCATCCTGGGGTTTGCCGCCTGTCGGCCCAGCCCCCCTACCTCTGGTGGCCCGCTGCAGATTAGCGTCAGCATTGCCCCCCAGCGCTACTTTGTGGAGCGGGTGGGGGGGGAGTTTGTGGTGGTGAATGTGATGGTGCCCCCCGGCGCCGAGCCCCACACCTTTGAACCTAAACCCCAGCAACTCCAGGCCCTCAGCCAGGCCGATGCCTACCTGACAATTGGCACCGAGTTTGAAGCGGCCTGGCTGGGCCGGATGCAGGGCCTGCATCCGGCCATGGTGATGGTGGATACCACCCAGGGAATTGAGCGCCTGCCCCTGCCGGGGAGGAGTGGCGGTGCTGTCCCCGATCCTCACATCTGGTTATCCCCAGCCCTGGTGAAGCTGCAGGCCCAAACCATCTACCAGGCCCTGGCAGCCCTGGATCCCCCCCACCAGCCCCAGTATCAGGCCAACCTGGCGGCTTTTATGGTGGATATTGACCGCCTAGACGGGGAGATTCGCCAGGCCCTGCAGGGGGTCAAGCATCGGCGCTTCCTGGTTTTTCACCCCAGTTGGGGCTACTTTGCCCGGGACTACGACCTGGAGATGATCACCATTGAGGTGGGGGGCCAGGAGCCCAGTGCGGCGGAGTTGGCGGACCTGATTCGCCGGGCTCAGCAGGCCAGAATTCGGGTGGTGTTTGCCCAGCCCCAGTTTAGTCAGCAGGCGGCCCGCACCCTGGCCCAGCAAATTGGTGGAGACGTGTTGCTAATTGATCCCCTGGCGGCGGATTGGCTCGATAATCTGCGCCAGGCGGCCCAAACCTTCGCCCGGGTGCTACGTGAACCATGAATCGGACCCTCCCTCCCCCCGATATTGAGCCAGCCCCGGAGGTGATCTGCCTCTCTCACCTGTGGGCCGGTTACGGTCAGGAGCCGGTACTGGAGGACATTAACCTGTCGGTGCGGGAGTTGGACTTTATTGGTCTGATTGGCCCCAACGGCAGCGGCAAAACCACTCTCTTTCGGGTGATGCTGGGGTTGTTGCCCCCTTGCGGGGCAGCATTACCATCCTGGGGAAACCGGTGCAACAGGGCCGCCGCTACGTGGGCTACGTACCCCAGCATGTGGAGTTTGATGAAGACTTCCCCATCCGGGTGGAGGATGTGGTGCTCTCCGGACGGCTGGGCCGCCGGGGCTGGCGCCGCTCCTACGGGGAGGAGGACTACCGGGTGGTGACCGCCGCCCTGGAGGCGGTGGAACTCATGGACCAGCGCCACCGCCGCCTGGGGGAACTGTCGGGGGGGCAGCGCAAGCGGGTCTACATCGCCCGGGCCCTGGCGACGGATCCAAAGATTTTGCTGCTGGATGAACCCCTGGCGGGGGTGGATTCCCACATCGGCACCCACCTCTATGAATTGCTCCAGCAGCTTAACCAGCACCTTACTATTTTGATGATTTCCCACGACATTGGGGCGATCGCCACCTGTGTAAAAACCGTCGGCTGCCTCAACCGCCGCCTCTATTACCACAACGAACGACAAATCACCCCGGAAATGCTGGAAATTGTCTACCAATGCCCGGTGGACCTGATCGCCCACGGGGTGCCCCACCGGGTCTTTCCCCAGCATCCGTTAGAGACTATCACCCTACCGGAGCGACAGCCATGATCGAGGCCCTGCAGTTTGACTTCATGCGCTACGCTATCTTGGCCGGGATACTGGTCAGTGTGGCCTGCGGCATTATTGGCACCCTGGTGGTGGTGAACCGGATCGTTTTCCTCAGCGGTGGCATTGCCCACGCCGCCTACGGCGGCATTGGGCTAGGCTACTTTTTCCAGATTAGTCCGGTGGTGGGGGCGATGGTGTTTAGCGTCATCGCCGCCCTGGCCATGGGCGGGGTGCAGCGGCGCACCCGCCAGCGGGCAGACACCCTGATCGGGGTGATGTGGGCGATCGGCATGGCGATCGGCATCATTTTGGTGGATCTATCCGGAGGCTACAAAGCTGACCTGATGAGTTACCTGTTTGGCAGCATTCTCACCGTCTCCCCCCAGGACCTGCTGATCATGGCAGGGCTGGATCTGGCCATTATCCTGCTGGTGGTGCTGTTCTATCGAGAGCTGCTGGCCATCTGCTTCGATGAAACCTTCGCCACGGTGATCAACCTGCCCGTCACCCCCCTCTACCTCGCCCTGATGGCCATGATTGCCTTGACCGTGGTGATGATGATGCGGGTGGTGGGCCTGATCATGGTGATCGCCCTTCTGACCATGCCCGCCGCCACCAGTGGTCTTTTTGTCAGGGGCATGGGGCAGATGATGGGCCTGGCTACAGCGCTAGGTATGGTGTTTACCACTCTTGGTCTGGGGCTTTCCTACCGGTTTAACCTCACCTCCGGTGCCACCATTATTCTAGTGGCCGGTACGGTCTACCTGGTTAGCATCACCCTCCAACCCCTGCTCAGTCGTTGGCGGCGCGAGGCATAACAATTCTGGCTGGAATACCCACCGCGGTTGCCTCTGCTGGGATGTCCTGCAAGACCACAGCATTAGCCCCAATTTTGGCATGATCACCAATGGTGGTCGGAAGAATAATCTTGGCCCCGGCCCCAATGTCCACATGGCCGCCAATCTTCACCCCTCGCCCAATGGTTACCTGCTGTAATATTAGGCAGTTAGAGCCAATTTCTGCATCGGGATGGATGACAACTCCATTGGGATGGGGCAATAACACCCCCCCCCCAAGTTGACAGTTGAGGGGAATATCTGCTCCGGTGACAACGCTCCAAAAGCGATGCTCGATAACACTGAGCTTAGTTAGGCAAAGACCCAGCACCCCGCCTCTGCCTTGCCACCGTTGATACTGACGGATGGATTTAAGTAATTGCCGACCAGGATCCCACCACTGTCTCAATTGCTCTCGACGCCAATCTGGCTCCATGGCTGAAATCGACAATGTGATCGTTTTGCGCTGCGGAGGAGGAAAACCTGGATTACCTTGACCTCGGCGCAGAGGTAAAGCTGGTTGGAGAGATGCTGAAATGACTAAGGAAGTATGAGTACCCATAGGAGCATTATGATTGCAGGATATACAAGCAATAACTGCTCATATGCAGCTAAGGCTATAACTCAGTGTATTCCCCCCAGGAAAGCTGAGAATACTATTCCTTAGCAGTCTTGTTGGAAGATTAATATTGACTCAATGCGTGCGAAGCAGTAGTTAAATTTTGGAAAAAGTCCCGATATTTTGAAGGGATATATTTGAAGGGATGTAGATATATCAAACGCTCGGGCTTCCGGACATTATGGCCGCAAAAAGGAAGGCTATTCCCGGAAAATATGGCCATTGATTTCAGTGAACGAGATGGAGAGAGACCTGGTCAGTCTCCCAGGTTGCTCTGTCTCAGCGCTTCCTGGAGTTTCTTGCGGTTTTGTTTGAGCGACTGCGCCAACGATGAATAGAACGACAGCGTTCTCCGGTAGCGGCCCAAGCCCATTTCATCACCGGACTCAAGGTTTTTCCTCTGGGAAGTTACTTTAAAGGGGGCAGATCGAGAAGCGAAAGTTACCTGTAGGGATAACAGAGGATTTAGGGTTCTGACCAAGGCTATAGTGGTCTCTAGCATGCCCGCTAGACCTTCAGTGGAAATCTGCCCCTATGGTGTCTTCCTCCCCTACCCCCACCCTGGTTGTGAAAATTGGCACCTCCAGCCTGGCCGGGCCCACCTTTGGTCAGTTTGCCCTATCGACCCTGGCCTAACTGGTGGAAACCCTGACCACCCTGTGCACCCAGGGTTATGCCATCGTCCTGGTTTCCTCCGGGGCGGTGGGAATTGCTTGTCGCCGCGTGGGTCTGGCGGAGCGGCCCAAAACCCTGGCTATGAAACAGGCGGTGGCGGCGATCGGCCAGGGGCGGTTGATGCGGATCTATGACGATCTTTTTTCCGCTCTCAATCAACCCATTGCCCAGGTGCTGCTGACCCGTAGTGACCTCACCCAGCGATTGCGCTACGTCAATAGCTACTGCACCTTTCGCCAACTGCTCAGCCTCGGCGTCATCCCCATTGTTAACGAAAACGACACCGTAGCC
>JBEIUS010000049.1:0-20308 GCA_040374235.1 Leptolyngbya sp.
CACACTTCTCGGCCTCGGTCGGTGGCGCACCGATAGAGGTTTTGAAGCGCTATATTCAAGACCAAGAAAAGCCGCCCTAAAAGGGCCGGGCTTGTATCCCATTATTTTTGGTCACTCAAACTTGGGGGGCTAAGGGGTGGGGCTCGCCGCATATTAATGGACGGATGATTTTGGTGCGCTTCATCGTACCATCACAACCCATGGCCCAGTGTAAACCCTCTAAGAAGTTAGTCTATCCCATTCCGATTTACCAATCCTGGCTGTGAAGTATTAGGTATAAGTTTCGATCTTTAAGTGCGTCATAGCTAAATCCTCGATAGTTTAAGAACGGCAATGTTCCCTGGTGAAATATTTATCATTTTCCTTTTGCCGACCTGGGGACCTTTGGCCTTAGCAGCCTGTATTGATTATTCAGTTGTCTCTCTTTGAAAGAATTAAAACTATGGTTGAATCTGTCCTGACCCAAAATCTTCTGCCAGCGGTTAAATCCGTCCTGAGCCAAAAACTTGTCCCGGTTGATTACGATAATAACGGCACCTTTGACCTGGGCTTTTTCCAGCCGATCTCGGGCAGTCCTCTGCAGGGTCAGTTGGGGGTGTGGTTGTTAGGCCAGTCCTCTGGGCTGCCCACGGCTCAGGCCGCCATCGGCGGTACGTTCCCCTACGGTGGGGCGGGCTGGGTGCCCGGTTTCATCGGGAAGGCTGCCTGGTTCTTAAATGGTTCCTCCCTGCTATCTCCAGACTTGAATGGTGATGGTAAGACCGACCAGATTTTCGCTCGCCAGGTGTTTACCTCCCAGAACGGTGTCAATACCTTTCAAGGCTATGAGCTCGGTACCTGGTTGATGGACGGCACTGGGATCAGTACCTATAAATCTCTGGTAAACACCAGCGGTCAGGCCACCGTGGTGCCTAAGGATTGGGCTGATCCAAGTCTCTACACTGGGATGCAGATTGGGGGCCGCGGTGTCCTGGGTGACTTCAATGGCGATCGCACCTCAGACCTGCTGTTTTTAAAGCGCAACACCAACGGCAGCACAGAGGTGGGCCTGTGGCTGATCAACAATGGGGTGGCCGTTACCCAGCAAGCCATAGCCACTGCCCCTGCCGACTGGAATCTGATCAACACCAATGACTTTGACGGCAATGGCACCACCGATCTGCTCTTCACCCGCACCACCGGCACTGGCGACATGGAGGTAGGGACCTGGCTGCTCAACGGCACCCAGGTTCTGGCCATGGCCAGTATCAACACCGCCTCAGTGGGTTGGCAAATAATGGACACCAACGACTTTAGTGGAGATGGCAAGGCCGACATTCTCTGGACTAAGGCGGAATTGGATGGATCTACTCGGGTCGGTCTCTGGACCATGAACGGCACCCAAGCTACGGCTTATCGGGAAATTAATGTTGCGCCGGCTGACTGGAGTCTAATCGACCATAACGACTTTAACGCTGATGGCAAAGCCGACCTTCTGTTTACCAAGACGTTGCAGGATGGTAGCCAACAGTATGGGGTTTGGCTTCTCAATGGTGCTAATGACCCTCTGGCTTACCAGGTGGTTGATACCGTTGCCGCCGGTTCCAATTGGGCTTACTACGGTAGTGGTGACACCAATGGCAACGGTACTGCTGACCTACTGTTCTACAACACCACCAGTAAAGACCTGGGGGTGTGGCAACTGGGAACTAACGGTTTGCCGGCACAACAACAGGTGATTGGTACGGTATCGGGGAATTGGCGATCGCCCTTCTTGCTCGATCCCCTCAGCGATTTAGCCAGTACCGGGTTTGCTGGCGACTTTGCCCCCACCTATTGGAGCCTACAACACAGCGTTGTTAATGGGGTGAGTGACAATGGTTATGTGGATACCTCCGGGACCCCCGATAACTTGATTTTCTACAGTGGCAATGTCCATGGAAACAATCAACAATTGGCCACCGAGGGGACTAGCATCTACACCACCATTGTGCCTGGATCTTCACCCAAAGTCTTTTCCTTTGATTGGGCCTTTGAAAGTAATGACGAACCCTATCAAGACTACTTCGGTGTTGTCATTGACGAAGACGGCACGTTCACGGATGATGACTTGATTCTGTTGGGGCAGGTGGCCGGTCAATCTGGGACATTTTCCCAGATGGTAGCTGGCAATGCCCAAGTTGGTTTCTGGATGGGGACTAGCGACAACCGCTATGGGTCTGGGTATGCGGTTATCAGTGACTTTAATATTAGCCCGGTATTTGGCAACTTCTAAACCATAGTCATAGTTGCTTAAGCTTGAGCCTCCGCCCGGTAACGGTGCGGAGGCTCAAGCCTTGCTAGCCTGAAGTTTTATAACAACGCCCTAGACAGCCTCAGAAATCTTAGCCTATAAGAAGGAGTCCAAAGTTATACAAACAGCGAGGACTCTACCATGGGGCACCCTATCCACTCTTTAAGTATTCTGGCGGCCACCCTAACCTTTACGAGCTTGACCCTCGCTAGTCGCCCCACCCAGGCCGCCACCTTCACCAACGGCAGTTTTGAACTGGGTCCTGATCCGGGGGCGTTTCTTACCCTGCCCACTGGCAGTACCGCCATTTCCGGTTGGTTAGTGCTGGGTAAGTCTATTGACTATAGCGGTTCCGTATGGCAAGCCTCTGACGGTAATAGAAGTATTGACCTCAGTGGTCAGGGGGCCGGTCGCATTGAGCAAACCTTTGACACCATTACCGGGGCGGCTTACCAGGTGCTGTTTGACCTGGCGGGCAACCCGAATGGCACCCCGGTGGAAAAACTGCTGCGGGTGGCTGCTACCGGTAACACCGCCCAAGACTATAGCTTTGACACTACCGGCAAAAGCTTTACCGCCATGGGCTGGCAGACCGTAGCCTACAACTTCACCGCCACCAGCCCTAACACCACCCTGCTGTTTACCTCCCTGATCAATACCCCCTACGGCCCGGCCCTGGATAATGTGCGGGTCAGCACCGACGGGGTTTCCCCCGTGCCCACCCCCGCCCTTTTACCCGGCCTGATCGGCATGGGGCTGGCGGCCTGGCGTAAGCGCCGGGGGGAAGCCAGAAATCAGAAGTTAGAAATCAGCAGTTTGAATCCCAGTTGAGTTTGTTTGCTATATCAATCGCCTTAAAATAGGGTAATTGAAGACCTCGATTAAGTAGGTGCTTATCCTGGGTTGATTAATAATCGAATCCGCCTCAATTCTCGACACCTGCAGAGGTTACCCTGGTTAGCGTTGGGGCCAGGGGGGATGACTATAATGGCAATTACCCAGTTCTGCAGCCCATGGGGGTGAGACGAGGGAAGGGGCCCAACTGCCGAGTTGGTGGGTCATCAGGCCGGTATTGCCCGCCAGGTGGCCCGGCTGGGGCCCGTGGCCATGGTTAAGGGCTAAGGCCGATGCAAAGACTGGTGGTGGGGGCTGATCAACTGCGGGGCGATCAACTGCGGCTAACGGCGCAGCAGCAGCATTACCTCTATCGGGTGCTGCGGTTGACGGCGGGTAGCCAATTTATCGCCCTGGATGGCCAGGGGAAATATTGGCTGGCCCAGCTGGGGCCGGAGCCTGGCCTGGCGATCGCCACCCCCCAAGCCGCCAACCCTAGGCCCCGGCCCCAGGTGACCCTGGCCATCGCCCTACCCAAGGGCAACGGCTTTGACCCGGTGGTGCGCCAAACCACGGAATTGGGAGTCAGTCGCCTGCAACCAATCCTCAGTGAACGCACCCTGCTGCAGCCCAGTGCCGCCCGCCTTGAGCGCTGGCAGCGGATCGCCGCTGAGGCCACGGAACAGTCAGAACGGCTGGACCAGCCCCAGGTGCTTCCCCCCCTAACCTGGCCCGACTACCTGGCCAGGTTGGACCATCCCCGCCAGGCCTGGCTCTGTGTTACCCGCCAACTTGCCCCCCACCTGCTCACCGTCGCCCACCAAAGCCTACCCCTGGGGGAGGTGGTGATCGCCACCGGTCCCGAAGGGGGCTGGACCGAAGCGGAGATGGCCGCCGCCCTGGCCGCCCAGTTCCAACCGGTTTCCCTAGGACCCCTAATTTTGCGGGCGGTCACCGCTCCCGTGGCGGCCCTGACCCTGATCACGGCGGTCTGGGATAGTGGGGGTTAGGGGATGGCGGCGATCGCCCTAATCTTCGGAGTGATTCTCAATAGACCAAGCCTATTGCAAATCCTCCCCCAGATTCGTTACTATTCTCATTAAGCAGGGTTTATTGAAATTTCCTCTGGAGGATCCAGCCTATGGCGGCCTACACTTCCTCTGCTCTCAAGGCCGAGCTCAATGAGCGGGGCTGGCGGATGACGCCCCAGCGGGAAACCATTCTAAAAACCTTCCAAAACCTACCAGAGGGTACCCACCTGAGTGCTGAGGACCTGTGTGACCTACTGGGCAAGGAGGGGGATCCGATTAGTTTGTCTACCATTTATCGTAATCTCAAGTTGATGGCCCGTATGGGTATTTTGCGGGAGCTAGAGCTCTCTGAGGGGCAAAAGCGCTACGAAATTAACCAACCCGCTCCCCATCATCACCATCATTTAATTTGTGTACGCTGCAATAAAACTATTGAATTTAAGAACGACTCTGTCCTTAAAGTGGGGGCTAAAACCGCTGGCCGTTCCGGCTACCATCTGCTGGATTGTCAATTGTTAATCCAGGGGGTTTGTCCCACCTGTCAGCGGTCCATTCTGCCCATCTAGAGGCGGTTTCAAAGTTTTTCCTCCTTCCGGGGCTTTGGTGAGGGCTATACTCCGTAAAATGGTTAAGAAATTATCTGTCCGTAATCTTTCACTGTCTACCACCGATGAGGATCTAAACAATCTCTTCTCCCAGGTAGGCCCGGTTTTATCCGTGCTGTTGCCCAGAGATGTTGATACGGGCCATCATCGAGGCATTGGCTTTGTGGAGATGGAAACTGAGGCGGCGGCCCAGGCGGCGATCGCCCAGTTCAACGATGCGGAATTTATGGGGCGTAGTCTGATCGTGGTTGAGGCTCAGCCCCAGGGAGATGGGGCGGATATCAGAAAGGGGCGGCATCGCAAACCCGGTCAATCTGCCCCGAGTCAACCGGGGGGGACAGGATTTGGCGGTTGAGCGGTTGATACGAAGTAGGCTAGTGATGGGGTCTTGGCTATCCAGGTCCCTTGATACTGGTTCTGGCTGGGGTTCGGTTTTCCGCCGGTAGATTCCTGTTTTAACCCTCGGCAGGCTCTGGAGTTCGCGTTACAGTGAAAATATATTTCTATCGCTGTAGTCCGGTGGCGGCGAGTCAACAGGCCTAGTCAGTCCTGGCCTTGATCAATCCACCCTGTCCTCAGGGTTTTCACCAAAGCTACAGTTAATCAAACCCTTCGTTGCCTGACCTTAACCGAAAACCCTACGTATTCCTTTGTGAGATAGAGCCTATACCCATGTTGCCAACCCTGTTGTCCAGATTTTTGCGATCGCTGCCCCTGCGGCCTAAGGCCCTGGTCAAGCCCCTGATGGCGGTGGCGTTGGTTCTCCTGATCTGCTTTGGCCAGGCCGGCGGTGCCTGGGCGGCTCGGGGGGGCGGTCGGATGGGGGGCGGTGGTTTCCGAGCCCCGTCGCGCCCCACGGCCCCCGCTCCCCGCAACTATAGCCCCGGCGGTGGCTATTACCCCGGCGGCGGCTTTGGCTTTCCCTTCCTGCTACCTTTCTTTGGTTTTGGCGGCGGATTTGGCGGTCTGTTTACCCTGATGATTTTTATCGCCATTGCCAATTTCCTGGTGCGCAGTTTCCGCGAGGCGGGGGCGGGGGATGGCTATAGCCCCCCTGGCGATTCCACCAATCCGCCGGTGGCGGTGGCCAAACTCCAGGTGGGCCTGCTCTCAGAGGCTCGGCCCCTACAGGATGATCTCAACCGCATCGCCCTGAGTGCCGACACCGGCAGTAGTCAGGGCCTGGCCAGGTTACTGCAGGAAACCACCCTGGCCCTGCTGCGCCATCCCGACTACTGGGTCTACGGGGCCAGTGAGGATAAACAAACCCGGTTATTAGCCGCAGAGCAGGAATTTAACCGCTTTACCCTGGCCACCCGCAGTCGCTTTAGCCAAGAAACCCTCTCCAACGTCAACCGCCAATTATCCCAGGCCGAGCCCAGCGCCACCCTGGTGGCCCCGGGGGAGTTTGAGGCCCCGGGGGAGTATATCGTCGCCACCGTGGTGGTGGCGGTGCAGGGCCGCCTCGATCTACCCGACATTCGCTCCGCCGCTGACCTGCGCCAGGCCCTGAGCCAGATTGGGGCAGTCTCCAGCGATCAGCTGCTGGCGGTGGAGGTGCTGTGGACCCCGCAGCGATCGGGGGAAACCCTAACCGCTGACGAAATGATTGCCGAATATCCCGAACTTAAGCTGCTTTAGGAACTGGTCTCTGGGCACTAGAGCGGATGTCACTGGAATGGCCCCTTAGCCCGCCAAAGCTGGCGGGCTAAGGGGCCTAGCCTAGCAGAGGAAAAGCCTCTAGCCATTAGTCTTGGAATCTGGCCAGGCTAGTGTACCATCGGCGTCTACCTCTAAGGTGGGCGCTTTTTGCTGGGGATTGTGTAGCCAAAGTCTCCGGCATCTGTATTATCAAGGGAATTCTGGTGATCGTCCTTAAACCCGCTGATTCCTTCCTCTGGCCATGGATATTCTGAATTTGCTCACTCGCCTCCTGTTGTGGCTAATCCTTGGCTACTTCCTCTGGTGGGTGGTGAAAAAATTCATTCCCACGGCCTTCCTCACCTGGCTAGGGGGGGCTATTTTACTGGCTCTGGTGGCTGCTTCTTTTTTAGAGCGTGAGAGCACTATTGTTAATACCTTCTGGCAAGTGATTTCCTTCCCCCTTACCCCCCTGGGGGCGGTGATTACTTTTCTGGGAGTGTCCCTGGGTAATGGGCTTAACAAGGTAAATGGCCGCTTAGTGTTGATCGGCCTGGTGATTTTATTAATCAGCAGTACTCCCCTGGTGGCCCGCACCTTGATTAACCAGTCGGAGGGAGCGGTAAAACGGGCCTATGATAGCCAACGGGCCCTCTGCAGTGATATCTGTACCGTGGATGACATCCCCTTTAACCTGGCTCGGGCCATGGTGGTGATCGGAGACAATGTCGATACCGGGCTATCCAGCACCCTGGCCAGCCAGATTGACTCCCAGGTAAAACTCGACCCCATTTTAGTATCGCGGTTAAACAGTGCGGCGGATCTTTATCGCCGCCTGAGTGGGGTCAATCCCTGGGTGACGGTAACCGCCGGTGCCCGAACCAGTGGTGAGGAGGGTAAGCCGTTGAATGAAGCCATTCGCCAGGGACTAATTGTCCGGGGTGTTCCGGCGGATCGGGTGACGGTGATCAATGCCGGGCTGGACATCCATGGAGTGGTGGAGCACCAGAAAAAGTTCTTAAAGGACCGGGGTCTGTTTACTTCCCCTGCCGGTAACCCCCGTCGCCAAACCCAACGCAACAATCGACAGGCTAACCGGGTGATTTTGGTCGCCCCAGCCCTGACCATGCGGCGGGCGGCTTTGGCCTTTGAGCAGCAGGGCCTACAGGTGGTGGCCTGGCCCACCGAACTCTATGGGGTAGCGGCGGTGGGGGGGGGCAGTAAGCTGGCCCGATTGGTTGACCTGGTGCCCAATGTGGCGGCCCTACGGCTGACCACCCGCTATTGGGAGGAGTTGTTGACCTCCCTCTACTACTACCTGAGGGGCTGGCTGCCACCTTTTACCATGCAGTGGAATGAGGTGATCGAGGTGATTGAGACCTTACCCTAATACTACGTGGCCTAAAATCGGCGGTCCTTCAAGAGGGGGTCAGGAGCGAAGAATTGATAACAGCTCCTAGGGGAGCTAAGTTTTTGGCCTTTTCTCCCTCCCCTAGGGTAGGCTCAAGTAGGGTAGCATGGCTTCGGTTAGCATTCCTTTGCCGCGAGGATCGCTGCTGCCCATTATTCCATGGCTCCCTATCAGGCCAACCCCTATGGCGCGATCGCAACTCCAAAAACTAACCACCTACCTCAGTCCCCACTGGCCCCAGGTAGCCCTGGGGGTCGGTGCCCTGCTGCTGGTCAACCTGCTGGGGGTGTGGATTCCCCTGCTAATTCGGGATGGCATTGACGAGCTGCAGGTCACCTTTCGCTACTCCCGGATACTCTACTACGCTCTGATGGTGTTAGCCCTGGCCACGGTGATGTGGGTGATTCGCATGGTGTCGCGAATTAGCCTATTTGGGGTGGGCCGTCAGGTGGAATTTAACCTGAAGCAGCGTATCTTTGAGCATTTGCTGGAGATGGAGCCAGCCTACTTTAGCCGTAACACCGCCGGGGAGCTAATTAGCCGGGCCACCAGCGATGTGGACAATATTCGCCGGCTGTTGGGCTTTGCCATCCTGAGCCTGGCCAATACGGTGTTTGCCTACGGCTTCACCGTGCCGGTGATGCTGGGGATTAGCCTGCGGCTCACCCTGATTGCCCTGGCGGTCTATCCTTTGATGCTGGTGTTGGTGCAGGCTTTTAGCGATCGCCTGCGGCGGGAACAACTCCAGGTACAGGAGCGCCTCTCGGACCTCAGTGACCTGATCCAGGAAGACATGGGGGGCATTGCCCTGATTAAGATTTACGCCCAGGAGGGCAACGAGCAAGGGGCCTTTGACCGGCTTAACCAGGCCCTATTGGGGGCTAATCTGGCCCTGGTCCGCAGTCGTAATACCCTCTTTCCCCTGCTGGGGGGGCTGGCCAGCATCAGTTTGTTGGTGGTGTTAGCCAGCGGCGCCGGGGCGATCGCCAGCGGCTACCTCTCCGTCGGCGACTTTGTCGCCCTGCTGCTCTACGTGGAGCGACTGGTCTTTCCCACCGCCCTGCTGGGCTTTACCATCACCGCCTACCAACGGGGGGAGGTGAGTATCGACCGGGTGGAGGCGATTTTGGCGGCCGAGCCTAAAATCCAGGATGCTCCTACGGCCCTGCCCCTGCCCCTGGACCAGGTGAGGGGGCAACTGGTGGCCCAGGGGTTGAGCTACACCTATCCCGATGCCACCACCCCAGCCCTAGACCGGGTCAGTTTCACCATCGCCCCGGGGGAACGGGTGGCCATTGTGGGGCCGATTGGTTCGGGCAAGTCTACCTTGGCTAACGCCCTGCCCCGGCTGCTGGAGCTGGAGTCCGGGCAGCTCTGGATTGATGGTCAGGACCTCACCCAGGTGGCCCTGGGGGATTTGCGCCGGGCGATCGCCTACGTCCCCCAGGATAGTTTCCTATTTAGTACCACGGTCAATAACAACATTCGCTACGGCGTTCCCCTCATGGAGTTGCCTGAGGTCCAGTACGTTGCTAAGTTGGCCCAGATCGATGAAGAAGTTCGGAACTTTCCCCAACGCTACGAGACCCTGGTGGGGGAGCGGGGTATTACCCTGTCAGGGGGGCAGCGGCAGCGCACCGCCCTGGCCCGGGCCCTGCTGGTGGATGCCCCCGTTTTAGTTCTGGATGATGCCCTCTCCAGCGTCGATAACCGCACCGCCACCGCTATCCTGGAGGCCCTTTCCACTGGTACTCAACAAAAAACCGTGCTGTTTATTTCCCACCAAATGGCCGCCGCTGCTACCGCCGATCGGATTTTGGTGATGGATCGGGGGCGAATCGTACAGAACGGCCCCCACCAGCAGTTGCTGCAGCAGGAGGGGTTATATCGCCAGCTCTGGCAGCAACATCAGTTAGAATCGGTCCTACAACCGTAAGGCAGGGTTGACCATGGTAACCACCGTCAGTTTAGTGCGCACCCACAGCTATCGGGTGGAGGAGCTAGGCCCCCAGCTAGAGGCCCTGCTCGCCCCTTGGGGGGGAATGGCGGCCTGGGTCAAGCGGGGGGACCGCATCCTCCTCAAGCCCAACCTGCTCACCGGGGCTCGCCCCACCCAGGCCTGCACCACTCAACCTGAGCTGGTCTACTGTGTGGCCCAAATGGTGCAGGCGGTGGGGGGTAAACCCTTCCTGGGGGATAGCCCCGCCTTTGGTAGCGCCTACGGGGTGGCCAGGGCCAACGGGCTCCTCCCCCTGGCTGAGGAACTGGGGTTACCGATTGTGGAGTTGCACGGCGATCGCTACCCCGCCCTGGGGTCAGACTTTACCCACCTGCGCCTCTCCAGGGAGGCCATGGAGGCCGACGCCATCATTAACCTGCCTAAGTTAAAGTCCCACGTGCAGCTCACCCTCAGCCTGGGGGTAAAAAACCTGTTTGGCTGCGTACCGGGCAAGATGAAAGCCTGGTGGCACATGGAGGCCGGCAAGGATAGCCAACGGTTTGGCACCATGCTGGTGGAAACCGCCCGCACCCTGGCCCCCAGCCTCACCATCCTGGACGGGATTGTTGGCCACGAGGGCAATGGCCCTAGCCAGGGCACCCCCCGCCCCCTGGGCCTATTGGCCGCCGCCACCGATGTCTTCGCCCTGGACCGGGTGGTCACGGATATTCTTGGAGTCGATCCCGCCAGGGTGCCCACCGTAGCCCAATCCATCCACCTGGGCTACTGCCCAGCCTGGTCAGACATTGCCTTTCCCTTGCTGTCACCCCAGGAACTCTACCAGCCCGACTGGCAATTGCCCGAGCAACTGATGCCGATTGACTTTGGTCTACCCAGGGTGCTGCGCTCCAGCCTCAAACATTTCTACATTCGGTTCATCAAGGAAACCATGCCAACGGCCAAGGCAGCAACGCTAGAAACCCGACCTTGAGAGGGTTCCCAGCCTTAGGCGGGATAGGTTCGGTAACCCTTAACAGGGGGGCAGGGGTCAGAAGCTTACTGAGATACAAAAAGTAGAGGTGTTTCAGAATAGCTCTGAAACACCTCTACTTTCTAACTAAATGGTGGCGGGGTATGGATTTGAACCATAGACCTTCGGGTTATGAGCCCGACGAGCTACCAGACTGCTCTACCCCGCGTTGCTTTATCCAGTATAGCGATAAACCTTGGAAATGGGTAAGGATTTTCAGCGACTTTGCTAAAGTCTTGCTTAAATCCAGCACCCTGAACGCATCTAAACCAACCCTCCCCGTACCCCTAGTTGGAGGTATGGGGAGGGTTGGGGGGATACGGGTGATCAACGGATGAATTAAAGTAAGCCCGTATTAGTACCCTGACGACCGGTAGCCAGCTCCACCTTGACGATTTTGCCCCCCATTTTCTGAATACGTTGCTGCTCTTTAAACCAGTTCTCGTAGGGTACCAACTTGGTAAAGAAGGTATTCTGCAGTTCCCGTTGGGTACGAATCCGACTCTGGCTAGGAACACAGGCCGTAATCTTAAACATGCGCATAGTTAAGGCATCTCCTACCGTCTTGCTCAGGTTATTGGGTGAAATTAGGTGAAATTTAAGGGGGCAGCTGGTCAGATCCAACTCAGGATAGATTCAGGATGGACCCTGATCGCTGGTGAGTCATGGTGATTACTGAAATGCCAGAGCCAAAGGCCAATGCTGGGGACATCAGGTAGACAGACAGTATAGCCAGCCCATTGTCCTTAACACTCGCTCCTGGCTCTGGCACAGGGTGCCCTAACCTGGAAGGCAGGGCGATGGGAGAGGGTTAGCTCAAGCCAGAGCTAATGTAGTCAAAGTACACGCCCATTTCCTTGCCGGCATCGGCACCCACCAGGCTGGCGGTGACTTCCTTCATGGCTTGAATAGCGTTGACGGTGGCACCGATGGGAACCCCTAGGGAATTGTAGGTTTCCTTCAGACCGTTCAGTACCCGCTCATCCAGGATGGAGGGGTCACCGGCCAACATGGCGTAGGTGGCGTAGCGTAGGTAGTAGTCCAAGTCACGGATACAGGCCGCATAGCGACGGGTGGTGTACATGTTGCCGCCGGGACGGGTAATGTCGGAGTACAGCAGGGACTTAGCCACCGCTTCCTTAACGATTTCAGCGGCATTGGCGCTGATAGTGGTGGCGGCTCGTACCCGCAGTTCCCCGGTTTGGAAGTAAGCCTTCAGCTTACCGAGGGCGGAACTATCCAGGTATTTGCCCTGGACGTCGGAGGAATTAATAACCGAAGTAATGGCGTCTTGCATGGTGAAGCTTCCTTAAAACTGACGTAATCTCAACAACGAATTGGCGAAATAGGGCAGCCCCAGCTATTGCATGGCGCCAACCACATAGTCAAAGTAAGAGGCTGCTTCCGCCGCATCTTCGCTGGACAACAGGGAAGTCGCGACACCCTTCATGGAGCGCACAGCTTCGGCAACGGCGGGAATGGGGGTACCCAGGGAGTTGTACATTTCCCGTACCCCCACCAGACCGATTTCCTCAATGGGGGTGACGTCGCCGGAAACCACACCGTAGGTGATCAGGCGCAGGTAGTAGTCCATGTCCCGCAGGCAAGTGGCGGTCATTTCTTCGCCGTAGGCATTACCACCGGGGGAAACAATGTCAGGCCGCTTTTGGAAGAGCTGGTTGCCGGCTTCTTTGACGATGCGTTCGCGGGACTCGGTCAGCACCTGGGCAATGCGCAGTCGGCGCTCGCCCGAGGTGACAAAGCCCTTGATCCGATCTAGTTCGCCGGGGCTAAGATAACGAGCCTCAGCATCTGCATTCACGATTGACTTCGTGACAATACTCATTGATGGATTCCTCCGAAAAAGATATAACCAGACATCTATGAAACTGGCATTGATGGATCGATGGCGGGGAGTCTAGTGATGCTGACCTGGTGGCTACAGCAGGAAATCTCCATAGCTCAACCTAGCTTCGCCTAAGCCCATAGACTCAGCCTCCTTCCCGACCCATTGTCCAGTATTGCGATCGCCTTCTTAAGAGCGTTGAAATATTTTGTAATAGTTCTGCTCATCGGCCTCAAAGGCTTGGTAGGCAAGGAGTTATGCCTTCGGCCAGAAGACCTCTGCCCCTGGCCCAGAGATAGGACCAGGGATACCCCCAGGTCAAATTTGGCCTGGGGGGCTTAACCGAGATTGACGGCAGGCTAACCGCGGTGATAGGGCACTCCCTGGTCACCAAAGTAACGCTGGTACTCCTGGGAGGCTTGCATGGCTAGGGCCAGGGCCATCACCCCATGGGTCTCAGCAATAGCCAAATAGGCCTGGTGATCCGATTCGGGGGTCAAATCCCGGCCCAGCAGTTGCCGTCCCATGATGGTGACCAGCTTGCCTAGGGGATAGGCCTGCACAAACCGATCCTGGTAGGCCGGTGAGGCGATTAATTCGCCAATGAACCCCTGTACCGTCAGATCTCCCTGGGCTAGCCGCTGCTCGGCCTCCGGCAGTCGCCAGGCACCAGGGATATCCCCTTGGTAACCCACCATAATTTGTCGATAGACGGCGGTCACCACCTCCTGGCAGGTTACCCCTGGAGCACCGGGCTGCCAGCGGTAGAGGCGGCTGGAGGGTTGGGCCACGGCCCAACTCAGATCCTCCCCCTGGGAGGAGCGACCCAGACTCCCCACCAGCTCTGCGGTGGCGGCGGCGGCAGCCGTTGTGGCCTCCGCCATCAGGGGCAGGGTGGCCACATCCAGGGTGGATTTAGCCGGGACGAAACTGGGCACCACCAGGTCTCGGGTTTGCTTGGTGAGCCGGTTATAGAGTTTCTCCGTATTGGGGAAGTTAGCTGCCGGCAGGGTGGGGAAGCGGCGGTAGGGCACCGTGTCCTCACCGAAGTTGTCAGCGTACTCGGGGGTGGCTAGCAGGGCCCGAATGAACCCACGGATGCCTTCCCTGGCCAGGATCTGGTTGTACTTGCGAATTTCCCCCTGATCGAGAGGCGCCCGCCCTAAAAAGTGCTTGGTGCCGAACTCAATCACCTGGGTATTGGGGTAGGGGGCGTAGAACTCCTTGATGTAAAGACTCGAACACCCTAACCCGTCAATAAACTCCTTCAGGGTAATCTCCCCGTTGCCCAGTTTGCTTTCCAGGCCGGTGAACTCGCTTTTCACAATGTAGGGAGCGATGTCCCGTTCGAAGATCTGGCGATAGGCCGCCGCCGTCACCCGTTGCAGGTTGGGTTTATCCGCCAGGGAGGTGAGCTTAAAGGGCTTGGTTTGCTGGCGTTGGAGACTGACCCCCTGGGCGATGCGCTGCTGCACCTCGGGAATCGATCGCTCCGCCCCCACGCTACCCAACTGCACAAAGCGGGGTGGAGTCGTGTCGGTAATGGGTACCAACCCCTTCTGGGCCAGGGTACCGGCTCGCAGGGTGCGCAAAGCTAAGCCCTGGGGGGTAAGGTAGCGCTCGTAGGGGACGGTGTCTTCCCCAAAGGCTTCGTTGTATTCGGGGCTATCGATGAAAGCATCGATCAGGGCATAGAAGCCTTTCTTAGCGCAGATGTCAAAGTAGCGGTTGGTTTCATTGCGGCCGTAGGTGGGTCGCCCCAGCAGCCGCCGGTGAATATATTCCACCGCCTTCATAATGTACAGGGAGGACCAGTAGGTTTGGCGAAAAGCTGCGGATTTGGCGATCGCCCGAATGAACTCCTTCACGGTAATCTCACCGTTTTCCAGCTTGATTTCCGCCACCTGCGATCGCTGGCCGGAATAGACCTGCCGACCAAATACCTGCCGGTAGGCGGCACTGATCACCGCCTGGGTAGCACTTTCGGAGTAGCGCACACTGGCTCGGGTGTTACCGGTGGCGGGCACCTGATCCAGCTTAAATACCTTGGCTCCCAGGGACCCAGGACTTTGCCCCCGAGCCCCTGGGTTACTCAACTGGTTGTTAATCCCCGGACCGCGGTGAATCAAAATTCGACGGGTGTCTTTATTGAAGAAGGCAGGGGTAGCGCTGGGGTTGCGGGTTTCCTTGGGGAAAATGGCGCCAAACTGGATTTCCAGGGGGTCATTACCCGCGCCGTAGGGATGCTGATCCGGTAGGGGCTGCTCGTAGGCGGCAAACAGGGTAATGAACTGGGGAATTTTGCGGAAGGGGGCGCTGTAGTTAAACAGGTCAAACTGGGGCCCCCAGTTGCGACATTCCTGGGCTTCTTGACCCAGACCCCGCAGGTAGGGCACCGTTTCTTCCCCGAAATAGTCGGCGTACTCCTTGGAATCCACCAGGGCATCCACCAGGGCGGCCAGACCGCCACTAGACACTATGGCGAAATAATTACGCACCTCTTCCCGGGAGCTGGGGGCACGACCGAGAATATGGCGAAAGGCCAGTTCCAAGGCCCGGCTATTGATGTAGCGGTCAAAGAAGTTTTTACGATAGAGGGGAGACTTACAGAGGCGACGGATAAACTCCTTCATGGAGATTTCCCCGTTCTTCACCTTCGATTCTAGATCGGACACCGACAGGGAGTAGGCCCGGGTGATATCCCGCTCAAACACCTGCCGATAGGCGGCTTTGACCACATCGTTTTTCTCTACCGCCGATAGCCCCGGCTTCATGGCGTACTTGGGCCGCCGTTCCGCCGCATTGTAGTAAATCTGGGGCAGGGCCAGCCCCTGGAGATCGGTGGAGGGGCGTTGCCGGATCTTGTTGGAAGGGGTGGGAGCCTTAAATTCACTCAACAGCACATCAAAATACTGGGCCACAATCTCCCGGGCCTCGGGGTCGCCACTGACGTAGCGCAGGGAGGCCTGCTGCATGGTTTGAATGGCCACGATGGTGGCGGCGGAGGAGCAGGCCTTCTCAATGATTTCCCGTAGACCGCGGACGTTGACCGCAATAATGTTCGGGTCTCCCGCCACAATGGCATAGGTGACGTAACGCAGAAACCAGCTCAAATCCCGTAGGGACTTTTTCATGTTGCTGGCGCCGTACCGGGAAATATTAATGGGCCGGAAACCGGGAGGAATGGGGCCAGAGGGGGTGGAGCTAAATAAATTACTGAAGAAACCGCCACCGCCACTGCTCTCGATAAAGGTGGCAGTGCCTAGTTTGGCGGCCTCCTGATCGTCCAGGACGGTGCCCGCCCTGGTTTTTTCCGGGGGCTGTTCGGCGGGGGGGCGCTCCAGGTAGGCCAGGGGGGAGCCACCGGTAAAGATCCGGTTAGCCGCCTGAGACACGATCAACTCTGAATAGCGGGTCAGAGTTTCAGCAATCTGTACCCGTTTCAGGCCGGAGTTAAAAAAGCTAGATAACTCCTCCAGTTCCCCCCGAGCCATATACCGGTCTTGCTGCTCAGCCTGGGAAATGGTTGAGGCCGGCAGGGTTTGATAGAGTTGGGGCCGCGCCAGGGCACTGCCACCACTTGCTTTAACACTCATGCGTATTCAAAGGCTCCCTATGCGGACTATCAGTGCATTAATAAATTCAACAAACCTGAACCCAGATTAAACCGTTTCAGAACCGCAATCCGATTTGTTAAAAACTGTGTCGCATTCTTTTGCAGGAATGTCTTCGGCCATCATAGATGGATAGGCCGGCCTGGACTGGGGCGGTGATCGGTTTTGTAGCTTGATTGGCAACCTGATTTGTAACCTGATGGATGAGGGGAATGAACCCATGGATAATCTGCAGTCCACGAAGGCGGCCAGGGAACCGGTGACAGCGGCGGTGGCCCGCCTCTACGACACCTATCCCTTTCCCCCTGAGCCCCTGCTGGATGAACCGCCGCCGGGCTATAACTGGCGCTGGTACTGGCCGACGGTACATAGTTTCTGCACCGGTGCAAAACCTGCCCATAGCCAGGTGCAGGTGTTAGATGCAGGCTGTGGCACCGGCGTGAGTACCGAATACCTGGCCCACCTTAACCCCGAAGCTACAGTACTGGGTATTGATCTAAGTCAGCGGGCCCTGGCTACGGCGGCAGAACGCTGTCGGCGATCGCAGGCCACCAACGTCAGTTTTCGCCAACTCAGTCTTTACGATGTGGACCAGTTGCCAGGGCAGTTTCAGTGGATTAACTGCGTTGGGGTACTCCACCATCTACCGGACCCCCTGGCCGGCCTCCAGGCCCTGGCCGGCAAGCTGGCCCCCGGCGGGTTTATTCACCTATTTGTCTATGCTGCCATCGGTCGCTGGGAGATTTCCCTGATGCAGCGGGCTATTGCGTTGGTGCAGGGCGATCGCCGCGGCAACTACCGGGATGGGGTGGCGGTGGGGCGCCAACTGTTCGCCAGTCTACCTGCCGAGAATCGCCTCAAACAGCGGGAGCAGCAGCGTTGGTCCCTGGAAAACCAGCGGGATGAATGCTTTGCCGATATGTATGTCCACCCCCAGGAGGTGGACTACACCATGGATATGCTGTTTGAGTTGATTGAGGGGTCGGGGCTAGAGTTTGTAGGATTCTCCAACCCAGCGGTGTGGCGGTTAGAGCGCCTGCTGGGGTCCGATCCAGCCCTACTGCAGCGGGCCGAGGCCCTACCGGAGTGGGACCGCTACCGTTTGGTTAGCCTCCTGGACCCGGAAATTACCCACTTTGAGTGGTTTCTCGCCAAGCCCCCCCGCCCTCGCTGGGACTGGAGTCAGGGGGAGCAACTGTTGACCGCCCGGGTGGAGCGTAACCCCTGCATGGAGGGCTGGCCCAGCCAGAGGATCTTTAACCATAACTACGAAATGGTGACCCTATCGGCGGTGGAATTTGAGGTACTCCAGGCCTGCGATCGGGCTAATTCCGCCCTGAATCGAGGGACCGGCGAAGCCCCTGGCCTGACGGGGGCAGAGATTGTGGCCACCACCCAAGCCAGCCTGGCGGACCTGGGCCGAATGCAGGAAAATCAGTTAATCCTGGTTACCCCTGAGCCTGCTGCCCAGACAGGTCTAAAAATCCTTGACTTCCTGAGCTAAGGAACAGATTAAGTATTATTGCCGTGATATGATCATCTACGGCCTGGTAAACCGGGCCAACTGGTGACGGCTTAAGGGTTAGTTCTGTTGTGACCCCAACTTCTTCCAAACCCATCGATGGGACAGCTCAGGCAGCAACGGTGGCAGCCGAGGCAAGCATCCTCCCTCCTCCTGTGGATTCTGCCATGGGAGAATATTACAGGTTGCAGCAAAATCTCCTGATCTGCACCCTGATCTTCAGCGGTGTGATTTTTCTGTCGGTCTGGTTAGCCTACTCCTTGCCCATTGCTCTGAATTATTTACTTGGAGCGTGCGGCGGTGTGGTTTACTTGAGAATGTTGGCAAAAAATGTTGCCAATCTGGGGAGGGGACAACAAAAGGTTGGTAGCGGTCGCCTAGCGATCGTTGTCGGCCTAATTTTAGTGGCAACCCAGTGGCAGCAGCTACAGGTGGTACCTGTTTTTCTAGGGTTTCTAACCTACAAGGCGGCTTTAATTGCTTACACCCTGTGGACCGCGGTATTACCCAATCAATCCTAGGGATGACATTGAAAAGCAGCCTAAAAATTAGGTTATTAGCCTAGCACAACTTTTCGGTTGGGCCTAGGTGTTGTGTCAATTTGTTAAAAATGGCGCTGAGTATGTCTATGTTTTATCCTTTGCCCCTGGCGGAGTTAGAGGTTGGCCAGCACCTTTACTGGCAAGTTGGTAACCTGAAGCTCCATGGCCAGGTATTCCTGACCTCCTGGTTTGTGATTGGGCTGCTGGTGCTGGTCTCCTTTTTGGCCAGTCGTAATATTCAGCGAATTCCCTCCGGCCTTCAGAATGTAATGGAATATGCCCTGGACTTTATCCGAGACCTGGCTAAGAACCAGATTGGGGAAAAGGAATACCGAGCATGGGTTCCCTTTGTTGGTACCTTGTTTCTGTTTATCTTTGTCTCTAATTGGTCCGGTGCCCTGGTGCCCTGGAAGTTAATTCATCTGCCGGCGGGAGAGTTGGCCGCCCCTACTAACGACATTAACACCACCGTTGCCCTGGCCCTATTGACTTCTTTGGCCTACTTTTATGCCGGTTTTAGCAAGCGGGGACTGAATTACTTTGCCAAGTACATTGAACCAACCCCGATTCTACTACCCATCAATATTTTAGAAGATTTCACCAAGCCTCTCTCCCTGAGCTTCCGTCTGTTTGGAAATATTTTGGCGGACGAATTGGTGGTGGCGGTGTTGGTGTTACTGGTTCCCCTATTCGTCCCCCTACCGGTGATGATCCTAGGGCTGTTTACCAGTGCCATCCAGGCCCTGATCTTTGCTACTCTGGCCGCCGCCTACATTGGCGAAGCCATTGAGGGGCATGGGCATGGTGGAGAAGAGCATGGGTGATCCTAGCTCCAGTTTGAGTTTAGGTCACTCAGTTTACCTTGGCTGACGGGTCAGGTTCTGTCAGCCACTGCTGCGGCTCCGAGGGCCGCGATTTCAGAAACGCCGATTGGGCGTTGTCTATCACCTGATTCCCCTGTTGTTGATTGTCTAACTAAAATCGAGGTTAAAGACATGGATCCTATTATTGCCGCCGCTTCCGTATTGGCCGCCGCTCTTGCTGTTGGTCTGGCAGCCATTGGCCCTGGGATTGGTCAAGGTAACGCCGCTGGTCAAGCTGTGGAAGGGATTGCCCGTCAGCCTGAAGCAGAAGGTAAAATCCGTGGCACCTTGCTACTGAGCTTGGCCTTTATGGAAGCGTTGACGATTTATGGTCTAGTGGTAGCTCTGGTATTGCTCTTCGCTAACCCCTTTAGCTAGATGGTTAGGGGCCGGGAAAAGGAAGGCTACCCTTTTCCCGGTATTCTTTCTCCCCGTCGAGTCTGGCTAAGGCTGGGTTCGGCGATCAGCCCGAGGCTAGTCTTGGGGTAATGCATTAGAGGCGCGAGTTAGAGACGCAAAAACCGATGATGAATTCGATCTTGTGGTTAGCGGTAGAGGCGGTGGAGGAAGCCAGTGGTGGTCTGTTTGATCTGGATGCCACACTGCCTCTGATGGCCCTCCAATTTATTCTTTTAGCTGTAGTGTTAAATGCCTTGCTTTACAAGCCCCTGGGTAAGGCGATTGACGAGCGAGACGACTACGTTAGACAGAACAAAGTTGACGCAGCGGAGCGGTTGGCCAAGGCTGAGCAGACCGCTAAGGATTACCAGCGGCAACTGGCGGATAGTCGTCGTCAGGCCCAGGCGGTGATTGCTGAAGCTCAGGCGACGGCTCAAAAACTGGCGGCTGAAACCATCGCCCAGGCTCAGCAAGAAGCCCAGGCTCAGCGGGAGCAGGCCCAGCGGCAGCTGGATGAGCAAAAACAAGCCGCCCTGGCCACCCTGGAGCAGCAGGTGGAGGGGCTGAGTCGACAAATTTTGGACAAGTTGTTAAGCTCAGCGGCCTCCTAAGCCTGTTATAGGGGGGCCTGTACTAGCGGACAGAGGGTTCTGTCGGCGTCCTAGACGGAAAGAGAGACATAGTTATGGGTTGGTTTCTAGCAACGGAAGAGGGAGGGTTTGGTCTTAATTTCGATATCCTTGAGACCAACCTGATCAA
>JBEIUS010000055.1:0-18779 GCA_040374235.1 Leptolyngbya sp.
GCCAACCCCCAGCCCTTGCCTTCCAGGGAGCCCAGGCATTGGGTGCAGCGCTGATGCCGGGTAATCTGATCAAAGCGACTACCGCGGTAGGGCAAGATCATCAGGTAAAACCGGGGAATGCCCTGATCCAATTCCAACTGGGCATCGTTGGGCCCAAAGGGGATGTGATCGGGGCCCGGGAAAATTACCTGGCCAAAGGGGGCAAAAGCCTCCTGACTAAGGGGCTGAGCCCGTAGCGATCGGACTATCGGGGCAGGAGACATGGCTCTGGCATAGGGCTTGCGACTCACCACCTCCAGTTTAGCGGTATGGCTACAGTCCTGAGGGGCATAAATTCGGCGACCCTTCAAAGGGAGTCAGCAGTCAGAACTCAAGAGCCAGCCGGAGTGAGGAGATTTCGACTAGCCGCTGCCAGCCAGCCCTAATTCTGGCCAATAGTGAGGCTGTAGCTGGTGGAGACGGGGCTAGTATTGCCAACATAGAATGCGTAGCGTCCTTGACTGAGTAGCCCGGGGGCATTAATGGCACCACTGGCACCACTGGCACGATGGCACTCACTAAACCCATTGGGGCCTTGAATCAGCAGAGTAAGACCACTGCTGCCGGTGACGCTGATGTCGAGGGAAATAAACTCCTGGTTAACCTGTAGGAACTGGGTGGGACTATCCGGCAGCAGACCACAGTTAGAGGCTTGGGTGGGATTGACCGACCCACTGACCTGTAAGGGCTGGACCAGGGGAGTTTGACCTAGGGGTTGGGCTACGGCACTGGTGCTAGCTAGCACCATAGCTAAACCCAACCCCCAACCCAAAGTCGATAGTTGAAACAACCTCATAGGGGTTAGTACCTCCTCACTTGACGATCTCGTAAACACTGATCACCCTTCTATCCTAAGCAACCTTGATGGAAGTGTGCCAGTGATTGTGCCAGTTCTCTTGCCATCCCAGCCCTGTGTGCCAACCCCGTGGAAGGGCTCTAGGTGGACACTACTTTACCACTGCCGACGATAGTGATGTTCTACGTAGCGTTTCAACTGTTGGGTCATACGCCGTATCCCTTGTTTTTCATCCTGACGCACCAGGGGCAATACTAGCCGGGCTAGTAAACCGGATAGACGTTCCTGATGGATATACCGGGTGCGATTGGCCCCGACCTCTTCTAAATCAAACAGGTGCTCACTACAAAACCCTGGAGCCCTGGCAATCCAACGTAGGCAGCGATTGGGTTGGAGAGCCAGGATCTGGGCTTGAAACTCTGTTCCCTGCTCATTCTCCCGTCGGCGTAGGGCAAGGATCACGGTTTTGCCTTGACGAATGGGCAGGGTAGGATCACGGTCATAAAGAAAGGTATTCCAACGGTGCCACTCGTCTTTCCGCACCAGGGCGTCCCAAACGGCGAAGCGGGGAACGTCAATGGTGATTTCACTATGGAAGCTGGGCATAGAAACGGTACATCAGGAACAATTGGTTGATCCATCTTCCCCCAGAGTACTATAGTCCTCAGTTCTTCTCCCCAGCCTTTCCTCCCGGAAGGTAGCGTTCGCAAAGGTTTTACTATGGCCAATCTCACCCCCAGTTCCAGTTATAGTTTCAGTCTGCGCTTGAAAATTCCCAATCGGGCCGGAATGTTAGCCCAGGTTACCCAGGCGATCGCCCAGGCTGGGGGCAACCTGGGGGACTTCGCCCTGATTAGTCGCAATCGTCAGGAGTTGATTCGCTTGGTGAATGTCGATGCCTCTAGTGCCGATCATATCCAGGCCATTGTCAACGCAGTGGGGGCAGTACGGGATGTGGAGATTTTAGAAATTCGCGATCGCACCTTCCAGATCCATGCCGGGGGCAAGATTAGCGTGGAAAGCAAGCTGGCCCTCAATAACCAGGATGACCTAGCCATGGCCTATACCCCCGGGGTAGGGCGAATTTGCCTGGAAATTGCCGAGCATCCCGACCGGGTGTTTGACCTCACCATTAAGGGTAATACCGTGGCCATCGTCACCGATGGTAGCGCCGTGCTGGGGCTGGGCAATCTGGGCCCCGCCGCGGCCCTGCCGGTGATGGAGGGTAAAGCCCTGCTGTTTAAGAAATTCGCTGACCTGGATGCCTTTCCCATTTGTTTAGACACCCAGGATAGTGACGCCATCGTCACCGCCGTCAAGCAATTGGCGCCGGTGTTTGGGGCGGTCAATCTGGAGGATATTAGTGCTCCCCGCTGCTTTGAGATTGAAGCCAGGCTGCGACAGGAGCTGGATATTCCGGTGTTCCACGATGACCAGCACGGCACGGCGATCGTCACCCTGGCGGCCCTGGTGAATGCCCTCAAACTGGTGAACAAAACCTTACCCCAGGTAAAAATTGTCATCAATGGGGCAGGTGCCGCCGGCATCGCCATTGCCAAGCTACTCCAAAAAGCGGGAGCCAGCACCATTATCCTGTGTGACTCCAGGGGGATATTGTCCACGAGTCGGACTGACTTAAATCCTCAAAAACAAGCCCTGGCGGTGGAACAGTCTGGATCCCTGGCGGAGGCCATGGTGGAGGCGGATGTGTTCCTAGGGGTGAGTGCTCCGGGAGTGGTCTCTGTAGATATGGTACGGTCCATGGCGATGGACCCGATTGTGTTTGCCATGGCGAACCCCATTCCGGAAATTCAACCAGAATTGGTGAAGGACCAGGTGGCGGTGATGGCCACCGGTCGGAGTGATTACCCCAATCAGATCAATAATGTTCTGGCCTTCCCAGGGGTACTGAGGGGGGCGCTTGACTGCCGTGCCCAGGAGATCACCCCCGCCATGTATATGCAGGCGGCCTTTGCCATCGCCGCTCTGGTCAGCCCCCAGGAGCTAAACCAGGAGCACATCGTACCTTCTGTATTTGATACCCGGGTGGCCCCAGCGGTGGCCTCCGCTGTCAAACACGCTGCCCGGGTAGATGGGGTGGCCCGTAAGTAATTCCCCAGCCCTGCACACAATAGGATCATAAGTTATCTCTCAGGCCGCACAGGGTTCGCACAGATCCTTGGTCAACCCCTCTTCATAGATCTGCACCTCCTGGATCGCCTGGGCGACCACCTGTCGGATCGATTGTCCCGCTTGTACCTGCCGTTGCCAGCGCTGGGCTTCGTTGCCCTCCCGTAGAATCTTCTGCAGGGGGCTGAGGAAACAACTAATACCGTTGGCCTTGGCGATAGGCCAGACCTCCTGGTAGAGCTCTCCAATCCAGTCTGCCGCTGTGATTAACCGGCCATCTTGCCAGTGACGCAACTCTGCCACCAGGCTATGGCGGGCCGCAGCCTGCTCATTGGCGTCGCTGAGGGCCATCAGTTGCTGGTTGCGGGTGGCCGCGGGAAACTGGCAGGCCACCAGGGGATCGAGGGCTGGAGTTTCCAGCAGTTGGATCAACCGAGCCTCCAGCAGGGCGGTTACCGCCAGCAGCCCCACCGGATCACTGATCAGGTCACAAATCCTCAATTCCAGGCGGTTTAAGTTGTAGGGGCGGCGATCGCCGTTGGGTCGCACCGCCGACCACAGGTGACGAACATTCTGCATGGTACCCGCCGCCAGTTGAGCCTCCATCCAGTCAATATGGTGCTGATGGCTTTCAAACAGGGGCACCAGGGCAGGGGTTTTGGGAAATACCTGCCAGCGGCTGGAGTGGGAACCGGTGACCTGGCCATTGAGAAAGGGGGAGGCGGCGGTTAGGGCCAGGTAGAGGGGGGCCTCTACCCGCACCAGGCGACAGGCCCGCATCAGCAACTCTGGATCCGCCAGGCCAAGGTTGATGTGTACACTGGCCGTCACCACCGTGGTGCCATAGGTTTGTTCGATGTAGCTGTGGTAAGGGTTACCCGGATCCGATCGAAAGAACTGATCCGTGGGGCCTAAAGCCAGGGTACTACCGGGAATCAAGGTGTAGTTGCCCAGGGTCTTGAGGTAGCGGCGTAATTCGTGACGAGGGCGGACCAGCTCACACAGGAGTTTTTCATATTGGCACAGGGGCGGGGTCGTGTACTCCACGTTGCGACTATCGGGTTCCCGGATAAAGCCATTTAAGTCCGCCACAATGCGATCGGAAAGACCAACAATATCGCCCTCGGGCGTACCGGTGTAAATTTCGACTTCAAACCCCTTCGATAGCAACACGGCATCTCCCCATGACAGCAACGGCCTGTGACTCTTTACTCCCATCCTATCGGCTAGGGGTCATCCAGGAGGGGAAGAACAACCCAGGCTTTTAAGGGAAATCGGCCGACCGGCGGCAAAGGCCCGGGCAATGGTATCGCAGCGCTCATTGCCTGGGTCACCGCTATGCCCCCGCACGTAGATCCAGCGCAGGGGCCGATCCAGGGTTTGATTTAGGTCGATGGTGAGGCCGTCCAAGACCTCCCAAAGGTCGCGGTTGAGCACCGGTTTTTTGGCTGAGTTGACCCAGCCCCGCCGCTTCCAACCGGCGATCCACTGGGTAATGCCCTTCAGCACATACTCACTGTCGGTATAGACCGTCACCCCATCGCGTTGGTCGCAATCCCGCAGCCAGGTGAGACCGGAGATCGCCGCCTGCATCTCCATACGATTATTAGTGGTTTGGGCTGCCCTACCGCCCAACTCATGGGCAAGCCCCGCCGCTGTATACAACACCGTACCCCATCCCCCTGGTCCAGGGTTACCAGAGCAGGCGCCGTCAGTGTAGATACGTTGAATAATAGACATAGTAGATACGAGAAATGAGCTTGTCTCCTAAATTAATATATTAGGGATGCTGCACTAGAGACCTAAGGCTCGAAAGCTCAGGCTATCGGACTCCGCCGCTGTGTTGATAAAGCTGTTGCCAATAGGGCTCGGCAAATTCCGCTAGCCACTGTTTCACCTGGTAGGTGGCTCGACAGTCATCTTCGTTGTAGCGAAGAATCGCCTCCAGGTAAGTGCGATCGCCGGTCTCTACCCAGGCGTTGTACCAGCAGATGGACTGGGCGCCGTTAGCGCCCTGGTCACGCCAATTAAACCCCACCCATCGGGCAATGTGCTTAAGGGCATAGCTCTCTATCGGTAGGGTGACACTCTCGGTCACCGATCGATGCACATCGAAAAACCGGTCTAGCAGCTGATCAATCTGCCGTCGGGGGGTACCATAAAGTTGACCCAACTTGCGAACGGTCTGGGCTTCGTAGGGGCAGAAGTGATAAATAGGAGCGTAGGGGTAGCTGTGGACTAGCTCCAGGAACTCTTTCCAAACCCGGTGTTGGTGATGATGGGTCTCTGCCAGCAGGGCGTGGAAGGTCTCTACCCCGGTGCGATGGTTGACCACCAGCACCCCATGCAGGTAGATAAGGTTTTGGTCAGGGGCCGCCTCAATATCAAAAAACAGCTCCACCTCGCCGCTGGGTAGATCCTCCGGCCAGAGGGGAAAGCTGTGGGGTGCACCGGGGGCAAACCGGGGCATGGCTTGGTCCTGCAGCCAGGACTGGGCCTGGTGAACCAGCTTCTCCGCCACCTGTTCACCAAACCCCGGCCAATGGGCTAGCTGGCCAGGGTCCGCCTGGGCCAGATCGGTGAGGCTAACCCGTTGATGTTGCTTGAGCAGATCGTAGCGGGCCGGTGTTACCCCAGGCAGTAGGGAAAGGTGGTTAATCGCCCTGGCCTCGGTGTAGCAATGGCTCAGCCAGGGACAGAGATCGCAGCGACTATGGGAAATAAACAATTCGGGGGGGCTAGGAGCCCGCAACTCTTCAGCACAGCGGCGAATCAGAACCTGGAGCGATAGGGTCAGCCGTTCCACCTCCACACCATAGAGCTTGCCATCCCGCAGCGCCAGATAGCTGTGGGCCGGCCATACCCCCTGCACCGCCGATAGCAGGTAGGCATGGTAGGTGGTGATGAGTTGGTAATCTAACTTGGGCTTCTTGCCCAATTTGATATCAATGGGGACGTAGTGCCAGTTGCCCCAGCAGGACCAACCCTCCCGTTTGATCAGCAGATCGGGTTGGCTCACCAACTCCACTGAGGGATCCCCACTGGGGGCCAGCAATACCCCCCGCTGGATTACCTCCACCCCAGCCACCATCAGGGCCAGGGTTGCCACTGCCCCCTGCCGCCAGTCACCGGCCGGAAACTGGGGCCGCTCTCCGGAGGGAAAACTCCGCCACACCTGTTCCTGATGGTGCAAACTATCCTGACGGAGCTTGAGCAGATAGTCGGAAGGGGGATCGCGGCGGTGGCGATCGCCATACAAATCTAAAAAAGCTCGACGATGACAGCGCTGGTAGTGGAACAGACTATCGTCGGTGAGCCAGAGGATTAGCGACGGGCCAGGGTCGACCTCGGGGCTACCCCAGACCAGGGGCAAACCCTGAGGGCTGTCCAGGCAAGCCCTCCCCTCTAAGGCTGGTAATGGGGAAGAGCTAGTGGACAAGATGGGGGATAGAAAGGGATCTGGGGGCGATGCCAAACATTACTTAAAAAGCGCTGGGGACGGGCGGACCATCAGCAGATTCAAAAAACAACAACCACTACCAGCTGGGTTAGGCCAGGGCAATAAGGTCACTCACCAAAGACTGGAACCCCAAACACGACCCAGTGTCTTCAGCTAAAGGGCACCAGTTATGTTAGCTATTCTAAAGGAATGTTATAACCAATGGCGATACTATACCCTTAATTCACTCCCTATTGGGGTGGCCAGGGATTTGTTAGCCAATCCCATTCATAATTCCGCCATGGTCAACACCGCCCTCTCCGCCATCCTAGATCGGGTCCTGGCGGGCACCGATCCCACCCCTGAGGAGGGCCTGGTTTTACTCCAGCCCCAGCCCCCCACGGCCCTAGAGGCGATTCGCCAAACGGCAGACATACTCCGACGACAGCAGGTGGGAGATACGGTCACCTACGTGGTCAACCGCAATGTCAACTACACCAATATCTGTGAGCAGCGCTGTGGGTTCTGTGCCTTTCGCCGGGATGCCAACCAAGCGGGAGCCTATTGGCTCGACTTTGAGAAGATTCTCGAGAAGGTCAGCGACGCTGTGCAGCGGGGGGCGACGGAAATCTGCATGCAGGGGGGCCTTAACCCCGAGGCCAAGATTCAGGGTCGGGCCCTGGACTATTACCTGCGGTTAGTCCGCACCATTAAGGACCCCTACCCCGATCTCCATGTCCACGCCTTTTCCCCCCAGGAGGTGCAGTTCATTGCCCGCCAGGATGACCTCAGCTACCGCCAGGTGCTGGAGGCCCTGGGGGAGGCGGGGGTAGATTCTCTGCCGGGCACCGCCGCCGAGGTCTTGGACGACCAGGTGCGCCGGGTGCTCTGCCCGGAGAAAATCAATAGTGCCACCTGGTTGGAAATTGTCAGTTTAGCCCATCGTCTGGGGCTGTCCACCACCAGTACCCTGCTGTCTGGCCATATCGAAACCCCTGAACACCAAATTCATCACCTGGAACAGCTGCGCCAATTGCAACAGCGGGCGGTGCAGGCTGACTATCCTGCCCGGATTAGCGAATTTATTTTGTTACCCTTCGTGGGGCAACAGGCCCCCCTGCCTCTGCGGCGTCGGGTGGGGCGCGACCAGCCGGTGTTGGCCGATGCCCTACAACTCACCGCCGTTGCCCGCATCTATCTGGGCAATTGGATTGTCAACCACCAGCCCAGTTGGGTGAAACTGGGCCTGGCAGGGGCGACCACCGCCCTGATCTGGGGCTGTAACGACCTGGGCGGCACCCTGATGGAGGAACACATTACCACCATGGCTGGGGCCCAGGGGGGGACGGCCATGACGGTGGCGGATCTGCAGCGGGCGATCGCCACCCTGCAGCGCCCCGCCCAACAACGCCATACCCTCTACTCGCCGGTGTCCCCCTGCGGCGGCGATACCGCCCCGGCCCGACAGTCTCGCAACCAGAGACTGACGGCTTGACCGATGATGCCCTGACGGCTGTCCTGGGGTGGGGTGGTGGGGCGATCGTCCTGGGGATACCCCCCCCAACTGGAGTAGAGTAAGACCAGCCGCCAGCCCTGCGGATCTGGCACTAAAAACAACCAATGGTACTGCTGCAGGGCCAGGATGCGATCGCCCAGGTACTGCCGTTCCAGGGTAGTAAAAAACACCTGGCGAACCTGGGGATCCTGGCTAGCCTCATCACCCCAGGGCGGGGTGGACAACTCCAGGGGCTCAAATTCGGGACGACTGGCAATTAACACCGTGCTACTGGGGCTCCCCAGACTGCGACTGGCAATCCGATTGGCATAGCCCGGCAGGTCCCGCAATAGGGCCTGGACCAACTGGGTCAACTCCGTCGGACAGGCAGTGGTGGGGCGGATATAGCTGGGGTCTAGAATCGACGGCCTAGTTGCTAAACCCTGGCTAGGGTGAAGGGTAAGGGGTGAGGATAGTGGCATCAGCGGTAGCGACGCCAGGGCCCAGGCCAGGCCAGCCCCAAGCAATGCCAATCCACCATCGCCTTGGACCACTGTCTTCCCCCTTAACCGAGACCCTCAGCACAATCATCACAGATGCGCTGAAACGCAGCCACCGGGTCATCACTGGCGGTAATCGGACGCCCCACGACTAGGTAGGTGGCCCCAGCCTGGAGGGCTTCAGCGGGGGTCAACACCCGCTGCTGATCATGGCGACTAGCCCAGCTAGGGCGCACCCCCGGGCAGACTATGACAAAATCTCCAGGCAGCTGACTTCGCAGGACCGCCACCTCCTGGGGAGAACACACCACCCCCCCAGACCACAACGGTGGGCCAGACGGGTCAAGTGGAGGGTATAGTCCGCCACCGAGAGGCCGACCTGTAGGTCATCAGCAAGAGCAGAGGGAGACATACTGGTGAGCAGGGTCACCGCCAGCAGCCGCGGTAGGGGCTGTCCCAGGCGCTCCGCCTCTGACTGGGCCGCCAGGCGGGCGGCTTCCAGCGCTACCTGACCAGCCACCCCATGGAGGGTCAGCAGATCGACGCCGTAGCGGGTGGCGGCGGCACAGGCCCCGGCCATGGTATTAGGAATGTCGTGCAGCTTTAAATCTAAAAAAACCCGCTTCTGCCGAGCCTTGAGCTCCTGGATAATGACGGGGCCGCTGCTGACGAATAGCTCCAGGCCCACCTTCCAGAAGCTCACCTGGGGCAGTTGGTCAACCATCGCCAGGGCGGTTCTGGGGGAGGCAACATCCAGGGGGACGATGAACCGTTGGTCGATGGAGATCATCCTGTCTAGCTGGCCCGAACCAGCATCAGGGTTTGACCAAACTCCACCGGTTCACCGTTATTAACCAGAATTTCAACAACCTCTCCCGCCACCTCGGCCTCCAGCTCATTCATGAGCTTCATGGCCTCGATAATACAAACGGTTTGCCCCGTACGAATCCGCTCACCCACCTCGACAAAGGCGGGCTCATCGGGGGCTGGGGCCCGGTAAAATGTACCCACCATGGGGGAGGTAATCGGCGTTAGATCAGAAGCCTTGCCGGGCGGAGGCGTGGGGGCCGGTGGTGAAGATAAGGAGAGGGGCTCAGCCACCGCCCCCGTCGTGGCGGAGGCGGTGGTCACCGGTGGCAACCCCGCAGACCCGGCGGTGACGGTGGGCAGGGGGGAAAGGGCGGTAGCCATACCCTGCTTGCGCAGGGTCAACTCAAAGCTGGCGCTCTTTAAGGTCAACTCTGCAATCTCACTTTGGCTGAGGGCAGCCACCAAATCCTTGAGTTCACTTGCTGTTAAGTCCACGGGGCTACCCTTTCTGCAAAATGCCTGATATTCAAACTGTTAGTTTTAGCGGTTTAGATCGCCTGCCCAGTTGCCTGAAATGGCTCAACTAGGCCCGCCCCAGATAGGTATCGGTGCGAGTATCCACCTTAATCGTCTCGCCTTCGGTAATAAACAAGGGCACCATCACCTCGGCACCGGTTTCCAGGGTAGCAGGCTTGGTTCCCCCCGTAGCCGTATCTCCCTTGAGACCTGGATCGGTCTTGGTCACCTTCACCACGATGGAATTGGGTAACTCCACATCCAACACCTTAATTTTAGGAGGCTTACTGTTGGTGTCGGTCCAACTCAGGACGGTGACCGCCATGCCCTCCATCAAATACTTGACCCGATCGCCAATTTCCTCAGTCCGTAGTCGAGATTCTTCAAAGCTCTCCATGTCCATAAACACCAGATCCTCCCCATCCCGGTAGGTGTGCTGCATCTCCCGCTTTTCGATCACCGCCTGGGGAACGGTTTCCCCAGCCCGAAAGGTTTTTTCAATGGTGTTACCGGTCTCAACATTTTTGATCTTCGTACGGACAAAGGCAGACCCCTTACCGGGCTTGACGTGCAAAAACTCGATCACACGCCAAACCGAACCATCAAGGACGATAGTGGTGCCGGGGCGGAGGTCATTGCTGGAAATCATAATGCTGGCTTGAGTAGACGGGTGGGTAGGACAGGGAACGGGGATAGCGTTGGCCAAACCGGTGAGGGTACAGTTAGATCGGTCAAGCCCTAGCCCCGGTAGGCGCTTTGGCTGACCTCCACCCCGTTACAGAGGGGCTAGGGCCATTGATCTTTGGCACCTCATTTTACCCCCCGGAGGGCACTTGCTTGAAGAGTTTGATCCCTACTGAAAAAACCTTTCCAGGAGAGGGCTGGGAGGATAGCCCAGTGCGGGGAGTTGCCTATCCTAGCGCAGCCCCAGCCAGGTAAAAAAGTCCTGCCCCGTCAGCCATTCCAGGAGTAGCAGCAGCACAAAACCCACCATGGCAAAGCGACCGTTCAGACGTTCAGCGTAGGCCGTCCAGCCAAAGGCAGGGGTGGGTTCAAAGTCAGGGTTAGGGAAGGGGGCGGCCTCAGCGACCTGCTCGGCGACGGGGGAAGACGGGGGATCCTGGGACATGGCGAAGACACTCAAGCAATGGGGGGATGATACGGATAGATAAGCTGGATTGTAGCTGGAATGCGATCTCCTCAACCAGCACTTAGGAGACGGCAGTCTGGTGAACTCCTGATCTCTCCCTTCTGGATGCCCCTTAAACCGCATCCAGGTTGAAGTCTGTAGTTTTACAGGATCACCCAAGGTCCCTAGCTCCGGCTCCAAAGTTGGAGGAGGTTTAGAACCGGGTTGGTTGGTCGACTAGTAAACTCTGGTGTCTCCGCCCCCTTGCATGGGGTTGCAGCTATAGAATAAGAAAACCTGATGCACTGATGATCTCTGCGAACTCCATGGCTACGCCCAAACATACCCAGGCCCACCTATCCCGCACCGTACCCAAAAACCAGTCTGAGTTCTTCAAGCAACGCACCCGCAGTTCTATGGAGTATTACATGGGGGCAAAGTTGTTAGAGGTCGGCGTTAACCCCAAGAACACCATTTATCGGTGGAGCTCAACCATTCAGGGAGACCAGGAGGTGATTACCATCAGCGCCTACTGGGGGGAGTCACGGCGGAAAATCGAAGGGCGGGAGGAGTAGTCAGCCACTCCTAAACCACCTGCCCCCGATCCCAGGCCTGCTGCAGAGCGATCAGTTCGTCCCGGTGGGCGGTTATCGACAACTGGATAGATCCCTTCTGCCCCAGACCAGACAATCCATCATTGGCCCCTGGCGAGAGTTGTAGGGTAACCTGCTCCTCCCGACCGGCCCGTTGCCAGTATAACCACCCCGCTAGGGGGGAAAGTCCCACCAGGCTAGTAAAGACCAGACCATAGGCAGGAAACAGGCTGGCCAGCACCAGGGCAAAGCAAAGACAGGCCACGGCGGCCAGGAAACTCAAAAAAACCGCCAGGAAGCCACTGGGGCGCACCAGGCCCCGCAGGGCTACGGTGTCGGTTTCAGGGGTGATCGACTCCAACCGGTAGGCTCGCCCTTCAAAGTAACGGGCCAGGGACTGTAAAGCCTCCTCGGCCGCCTGGGGGGCCGCAAGGGTCAGGGTTTCAGTACGGTCCTTAGTGGCGGCGCGAATAAAAAAGAACAACCCTATCATCAACAGCAGGGTGATAAATAGGATTGAGTAGGTGATAGTTGCATCCACAATGGTGTTTGCCTGGGAGGGTACTTTTATAGGTTAAGCAATCTCGAGGATTTCAGCATCCCTCTTTCTATTGAAGTAGGGTAAAACCCAGGCTATTTCGTCAACTACAACAACTCAACTGGATTAGAAATCCAACAGTAAGATGAATAAGCATACACCTGTAGGAATATTCAAGGAAACGCTAGATCGGGCTGAAACCACTGATTTATCGTGACCAGAACCAGATACACAAAATTTCGATCACTCTCCAACAGTCAGCAAGACGCTCTCAGCAAAAGAAACTGGAAGAACCCTCCCAGCTTCTTTTGCTGCGTTGTCTAGCGTCAACAGCCCTCTGGTCCACAGAAACTGTGTCCGTAGAGAACCTCTGCGTCACAGATATAGGCGATGCCCGCATAATCGTTGAAGAAGGAGATGGCGATCTCGTCTGCAATCTTCTCCGCCATTTCCCGACTGTCGGTAATCACTTCAAACTTGACATTCGCCTCGGTATCAGCAACACTAAAATGCCCCGACGAGCGAACGTTGCGACTACCTTTACCGCCGGTATCTAACACCGTATAGCCCGTGGCCCCGCAGGCTTCAATGATTTGGGCAACCTTTTTCATCAAAACCTTTTCGGTGACAACAACGAGTTTCTTAGCTGGCTTAGCCATGTTGGGTACCTCCTTATATGTAGTGTATAACGTTGGTCATAACCCTTAGAACCAGTAGACCCCGGCGTAAATCGGTCTTCTTCTCCTGGTTGCCGAGTTCTGACGCATGACTCGCCTTACAGGGCTGTCAAATTTACGCCGCGTAATACCATAACATCGTGAATTGGCATTACCCGCCAATCGCCTGGGCCAGTCCAATGAAGAACGGTATACACAGGCCGATCGCCACGGGTGTACCGACGGCGGTAGAGGCACCGATGTAGGCGGAGGGATTTGCCGACGGGATACCGGCCCGCAGGGTGGGTGGGCCGGAAATGTCTGAGCTGGAGGAGGCGATCACAGCCAGGACCACGACACCGCCCATGCTGAAGCCCATAGTGTAGTGGGCAATCATGCCCAGACCAAAGGCAATCAGCCCATGTACAAAGGGTGACACCACGCTATAGACAACGTACCACTGGGCCACCTTGCGCAGTTCACCTACCCTTGACCAGGCCTCCATCCCCATCACCACCATCAATACCGAAAGGAGGCCACGGAAAAGAGGATTGTAGAAGCTTTCATAGACACTTTCTGGCCGGGTAAGGATGCCAAGGGCGAGGCCGAGCAACATGGCCGACAGGGCAGGACCCTGAAGACTTTCCTTAATAATGGGCCAGATCTGGACGCGATTAGCCCCAGGAGACTGCTGCCTATTCAGGTACTCCTGCCGAGTGCTGGGATAATCCTGGGAATCAGAGTAATCCCCAGCGGCAACCGGCTGCCGACTGAGGGTGCCCTCCAAACTAGATTGGATTGCCGCCGTACGCTTCTTATTAAGATAAATGTTGGCTACCACGATCGCCGTCACCAGGGCGGGAATATCCATGAAGGGATAGAGGGCCCCGGCCCAGGCCTCGTAGGGAATGCTTTGCTCCTCCAATAGGGTCAGGGCGGCGGCCATGGTAGAACCACTCACCGCCCCGAACAAGCCACCGGTGGCGATCGCATCTACCGTTTTCACCTTCGGTAATTTGGCCAGGGTATAGCGGGCGATAAAGACAACCGAAATCCCTACCAGGATGGCAAACAGGGCGGGCAGAATCATCTCCGTCAGGTTAGACGTGCGAATGGCAATTCCACCGGTTAGGCCGATTTTAGTGAGCAACATGAAGACGATAATCTGACAAATTGCCTCTGGAATCACCAACTGGCTACCGAGGGCCGCAATCACCATGCCCCCGATCAAAAAGCCCAGGGTTGGCGACTGCAACTGCTTAACTAAGTCCAACAAAAACAAGGATACAAAATCCACAACTACCCCCCTTTTCCCCCCTATGGGAGAAGTATTGTAACAAACGTTGAAAAATCAACATGGATGATGATTCACCCAAGCTGAAAAAGTCTAAAAAAGTGTCCGAAAATAGATTTTCGAGCGGCTATAGCGGCTTTCGATAGGATGAGATTCACAATTGCTCAGTCCTTCCCCCCAGCACCTAACTGTAGAAGCTTCGCGCTATACCCTCCTTGACAAGGGGGGCAAGGGGGAGTTGATCACACCACACTTCACCCAAATGAAATTCGCTATAAAAGCCTTAAATCATCTAAATCATTATTATTTAGTAATGATTCACTCCTCCCCGGCTAAACCACTACAACCCATAATCCCTCGTTCGAATGAGGGGGGATGTGAACGGTTACATTATTTAGATGTTTTTAATATACGCGAATCCGAATCTTTCCACAGATTTGATGGCTGAAAAGAAGATATTGTTTGCATAGCAATCCATCTATAGTTGTTAGATTTACTGTTCCTGGGAAGTTGATTGGCGGTGTAGGAATTAGATTTCTCATCCAGAAATAGGGTTATGAGGATCTGAAGATGCCGTAGACTTAGAGCAGGGATAGGCAATATTCGTTACCTATGGAATTGATGGTCGTAGTTATGCCCGGCATCGTTACCGGCTATCTTGCAGATCCTCTCCGGTAACCTCAGGCTAGGTTGCTGTATTGGTCTCCTGTGCCATAGCGCCACCTCCTGATTGATATCGAGTATTGGAAGGATTTTAGTTATTTTCCAGGTTGTCCCAGGTAGGGAACAATCAATCACGCAAGGAGGAATCTGGGAATCGTTAGGGCCATGCTCCGGTTAGTTTCTAGCCTTAGTCCCTTGGAGTTCATCCTTGGGTTGTTTTTCTTGTCTATATATATTTCCCTTTCTTCAATGCCCAAGGTCTGAAAGGAGGAAGGATTCCGCCGCTAGTGAGCTTGATTGTTGGCAGCGGGATGTCTCCCACCTTCTTTCAACTTATTGAAGACAGTATTACTGTTCTTGACTTCTTTAGCGACGATGATGATACACAACCTATTTGGGCTGTTTAACAGCCATCTAATCCCTAGCTCAGCCTACCTGGCTACGGTGGAAGCAGAGGATGCCCCTGTGGTTTTGTCGGGGGTGCTGCTGACCCTGGTGGTGATTTACCTGGCCAGCAAGCTGGGGGCTGAAGTCGCCAGACGCTTAGACTTTCCACCGGTGCTCGGCGAACTGGTGGCGGGGGTAATCGTCGGGGTTTCAGCCCTGCACCTGGTGATCTTTCCCGAAGGTGACCTGGCGGCCGCCGACTCCGTTGTCATGGCGGTACTGCAGCGGTTAAATGATCTCAGCCCCGACTCCTTGACTCGCATCTTTAGTTCAGAAAGTGAGGTGATTTCCGTCCTGGCGGAAATTGGGGTGATCATTCTATTATTTGAGATTGGTCTGGAGTCAGACCTGCGCCAGCTCAAGGAGGTGGGCATTCAAGCTACGGTGGTGGCCTGCGTGGGGGTAGCGGTCCCCTTTGCCGCCGGTACCGCCGGGTTGATGGCAATTTTCCACGTAGCCGCCATTCCGGCCATTTTTGCCGGGGCTGCCCTCACCGCCACCAGTATTGGTATTACCTCTAAGGTGCTGGCGGAGTTGGGGCAACTCAAGTCTAAGGAGGGGCAAATCATTGTCGGCGCCGCTGTGATTGACGATGTCCTGGGGATTATCGTGCTAGCGGTGGTGGCCAGTCTAGCCAAAACCGGAGAGATTGATGTTCTCAACGTGATCTACCTGATTATTAGCTCCACCGCCTTCCTGGTGGGGGCGATCCTGCTGGGGGGGGTTTTCAACAAAACCTTTGTGTCCCTGGTGGATCAGCTCAAAACCCGCGGCAATGTGGTGATTCCCGCTTTTACCTTCGCCTTCTTTATGGCCTTCCTCGGTAACGCCATTCACCTGGAGGCGATTTTAGGGGCCTTCGCCGCTGGCCTGGTCTTAGATGAAACCGATGCCCGTAGTGAACTGGATGAGCTGATTAAACCCATTGCTGATCTGCTGGTGCCGATTTTCTTCGTAACGGTTGGGGCTCGCGCCGATCTCCGGGTGCTCAATCCCGCCATGCCGGAAAACCGGGCCGGCCTGCTGATCGCAGTGTTTTTGATTTTAGTAGCGATTATTGGCAAGGTGGTTACCGGCTGGGCCGTCTTTGGTCAACCCGGTATCAATCGGTGGGCGATTGGGGTGGGTATGGTACCCCGGGGTGAGGTGGGTTTGGTGTTTGCCGGTATTGGCTCAGCTAGTGGAGTGATCGATAAACCACTGGAGGTTTCTATCATTATCATGGTGATTTTAACCACCTTCCTGGCCCCTCCCTTTTTGCGGGTAGCCTTTGGCTCCTCCGGGGAAACCCCCACGGTCATCGAATCGACCGGCGAGTAGGGCGGCCGGGTATCCACTTAAGCCGGGACGTGCTCATAGGTCAAGAATTCAGGAGCCAGCTATCACTTCCTAACGGGTTTAGGCAACCCTGGCTACCTATGCCCACTTCTCCTGGCTCCTGGGGGCTGACCCCTCAACCCCCTCTTAAAGAATCGCCTAATTTACACCCCGTGGTCCTAGACCGCTGTAGGTGGCCTAAATCTGGTAGGTTGAAGGCATTCTTCAGGGAGTAGTCAGGATGGACCTACTTTGCCTCAGCAATGGTCATGGGGAGGATGCGATCGCCGTACGGGTCCTACGGGCCCTGCAGCAGTTATCCCACCCGCCCAACCTGGCCGCCCTACCCTTGGTAGGCGAAGGGGTAGCCTACTACAAGGCCGGCATTAAGGTTTTGGGGCCCACCCAAGCCATGCCCTCCGGTGGCTTTATTTATATGGATCAGCGCCAGATGTGGGGTGACCTGAAGGCGGGTTTGCTCGGGTTGACCCTGGGCCAGTGGCAAACCCTCAAGGCCTGGGCCCAAAACGGAGGCAAGATTTTTGCTGTGGGTGATATTTTTCCCCTGGCCATGGCCTGGGCCAGCGGCGCTGACTACGCCTTTTTAGGAACGGCTAAATCCGAATACTACCTGCGGGATGAAACCCACCGCCTACCCGGGCGTCCCGCCTCAGAGGGCTGGGGCGGATCCATCTACTTGCCATGGGAACGCTGGCTAATGGGCCATCGCCGTTGTCGCTACGCCTTTGTGCGGGACCAACTCACCGCCGACTACCTGAAACGCTGCGGTGTGGTTGCTGACTATGTGGGTAACCCGATGATGGATGGCCTGGAGGTGAACGCCACCACCCTCCGCCGTCTCACCGCTAGCCTTCCCCCCACCGAACCGGTGATTACCCTGGTCCTGATTCCCGGTTCTCGGGCTCCGGAGGCCTTCGAAAACTGGCAGCGGATTCTGATTGCCCTGGAGAGCGTGGCCCAAACCTTTGCGAACCGACAACTACGCCTACTGGGGGCGATCGCCCCGGGGCTCAACCTGGCGGTGCTCAGCGATATCCTCCAGGAGCGCCAGTGGCAGCCCCAGCCTGGGGCTTACCCTAGTTTTAGTCGGGGTAGGGCCCAACTGCTCTTGACTCAGGATGCATTTGCCGAATGCTTACACCTGGCGGATGCGGCCCTGGCCACCGCTGGCACCGCCACTGAACAGGCGGTGGGCCTGGGCAAACCGATTTTCACCCTGCCAGGGGAGGGGCCTCAATTTACCTATGCCTTTGCTGAAGCGCAGCTCCGCCTGCTGGGGCCCTCCATTGAGATGATTAGCGACCCGACCCAGACCGGAGCAGCCCTGGCCCAATGTCTAGGGAATAGCGATCGCCTGAAGGCCATTTATATCAATGGCCAACGACGTATGGGACCACCGGGAGCCGCCGGGGAAATTGGCCTGCGGATTAGTCAACTTTAGGGAGCAAGGTTACGACGGGGGTCGCCGTAGCGAAACTCCCCCTCCTGCATCCGCACCTTAGGGGTGAGGTCAGCGGTCACCTGGGCTGCCCCCCAGTGCTCTTGGATAGCCAGAACTAGGTTATCCTGCTGGGTGCGCAAATCGGTAATATTCCAACCCCGATTTAGGATGGCAAACCACACTGGCCCCTGGGTGGCCGTCGGCACCATACCGGCCAGAGCGCTGACTTCCGCCAGACTGCCGGTTTTGACCGCGGCGGTGGGGGGCAGGCGGCGGTCTACCAGGGTGCCAATATCCTGGCCTACCACCGGCAGCACATCGCTGATGCTATAGTTGTGCTGACCCAGTTGGTGCTGTAGGGCCGCCATCAAGGCTACAATTGTACGGGCAGACATCCTATTCTCCATACCCAGGCCAGAACCATTGACCAGCCTCAGTTCCCCAGGGGGGAGGGCAGCCAGGGTAGTGGCCTGGGTAATCACCTCGGCGGTTCCCCCCACCAGATCAGCCACCATCTGGGCCATGATGTTATTGCTATAAATATTCATTGCCTTAAGAACCCCCACCAAGGGTAGGGATTGGTGGCGCACCAACCAGTTGGGGGGCGAGTTGGACGCTAGGCTGGGGATAGGGCGGACTGAGCCAGCAATCACCAAATCGGGTTGGGCAGTACCGGGGTCAAGTTGGCTGTAGGCTTGCCGGGCGGCCCGGGGCCAGGTGACAGCCGCCATGACCTGCTTTAAGGCCGTGAGGGAATTCTGGGGATCCTCCTCAAAGTTCATCGTAAAGGGTCCTAGCACCAGCAGGTCCCCCGTCACCCGTTGAATCCCTAGGGATTGCAAGTGGTTGGCCAGAACGATGCCCTCTTCCCAAACAAACAGGGGATCACCACTCCCCTTTACCACTAAGTCTCCGTAAACCACCCCATTTTCCAAGGGACCGGTGATCCCCACTA
>JBEIUS010000003.1:0-50601 GCA_040374235.1 Leptolyngbya sp.
ATGCCCAGGTTGCGGGCAATGGCATCGGCGGTGATAAAGCCAATGCCGTAGATATCCGTGGCCAGGCGATAGGGGTTTTGGCTAACCACGGTAATGGCCTGATCGCCGTACTGCTTATAGATTTTTACGGCGTAGGTGGTGGAAACCCCATGGCCCTGCAAAAACACCATCACCCCCTGGATTGCCCGCTGGGCGGCCCAAGCTCCCTGGATACGTCGTACCCTGGCTTGACCAATGCTCGGCACCTCAATCAGCCGGTGGATCTGGTGTTCGATGATGTCCAGGGTCTGCAGGCCAAAATGGGCGACGATGCGCTGAGCGGTAACCGGCCCCACCCCCTTAATCAGGCCACTGCCCAGGTACTTCTCCAGACCGGTGAGGGTGGCGGGCCGGGTTTCCTGGTAGCGGGTCACTTGGAATTGGGGGCCATACCTCGGATGATCCCGCCACAGACCCTGCAACTCCAGGGTCTGGCCCGCCTGGATATGGGCAAAGTTGCCGGTGATGGTGATCAATTCATGGGTCCGGGGGGCCTTGAGGCGAGCCACGGTGTATCCCGAGGCCTCAGAGTGATAGGTAAGGCGCTCTACTACCCCCTGCAAGGATTCCGTCGGGGGGTGGGGCTTCCCCCCTGAAGGTTGAGTCGGTTCGGTCACCGGCCAGGATTTGAAAATTTATTTCCTAGTGTATCCCCTGAAACCCCTCGGCCATCCCCGCTGGCCCGTCGACAGCCAGTACACCTACAGGTGTCCATAACCTATAGAGTTAGACGAAACCAAAGAAGGCCAGCAGCAAGCGTGTTACTGTGGCAGTAGAGTACCATCGAAACTTCTAGTACTGCTTGACTGTAAATACACCCACTTCTCTTGACTCCTGAGTACTGACACCTAAATTAGGCGCCCCCTCTTGAAGGGTTACCTAATTTAGGCCATCTGGCACTAGTAAACGCCGACGCAAATAGACCTGTGCTCATGACTACTGACTACCCCTTGAAGGATGGCCGATTTCATGCAACCTGGTACTAGGCAGACTCATCCCTGGACTTCAGTTCACCCTCAGGCCGGACCTTGCGCGGCTTGATCACCGGGCGATCACCCGACGTGGAGCAATGGGGCCGATCTCCCCCAGGGCGCCGGTTAGCAGGGGGACGACGGTCGGTTTTAGATCGCTTCTTGGGCGGCACAATCGCTACCACGCTGGCCCGGTCGAGGACCAGGATCTTACCCTGGCGTTTCAGGCGGAAATCCCAGAAATAGCCAACGGTGCGGCCTTCAATAGACCCCTGTAGGGTTAGTTTAAAGGACTTGGGGGGATCCCCAGGGGAGCGTTTTGCCCCCTGCAGGATCTTCACGGTGATGGCCTGGCTCTCGGGGGAGTACTTCACCACTTCCCCCCGCACGGAAAAGAAATTCTCCTCCACCGTGGGTAGGTCTGGGGATGGAGCCGAGTCAGTCGCCGTCGCCTCAGAAGTATGCGTCGCCCCAGGGGTTTCCCCGGGCAAGCCTAAGGTTTCCGGCTCCCACACCCCCACCACCTGCAGATGCAAGTCTGGGTCGCTATCATCATCGGTCTCATGGCGGGTGCGGGGATAAACCACCCAGAGGTGAGGCAGGCTCAGATCTAAATACTTTTTCACCAAGCTAGTGACCCGTCCCAACAACACCGAATCGATACTGATCCCATCGGCGGTGACCAGATTGCCCCGGTTAATTTGAGTGGGGTCCAGGGGGGTATAGGTGCCCCGCACCAGACCAATAGCCCGGTACTGCATCGGCTCACTGGGGGGGGCAATGGGCAAGCCATGGCCCTCAGAAACGGGATCATCTGCCATGGTCGCCAGGGGGACAGGGCTAACCGCCGTAGGAGCTAAAGTTGCTGATGGATTGCCTGGACGAGGCTCGGACCGAAGCGGAGTAGGACGGGGGGGAGGGGCTACTAGCTTGGGACGGCTGGGGGGTGGCTTTAATCCGCCGCTATCTACCGGGGGTGTTGCCGTCGGCTGGAATTGGCTCAGGCCCGATGCATTTTCTTCTGTCCCACTCATAACCCCACTAACCTCCGCATAACCTTCACCGACTGGGCTAGGAAATCCCCTATTTTGCCTTGTAAGCCTAGCGTAACATTGGAACTTTGGTATGACCTGATTGGTTTCGCCCCTCATCTGGGACCAATCAGGGCCCGGTCTAGGTGGAATTCACCACCTTCCTTGCTATTCCCGATAGATCCACTTCTATAGTTTCACGCCTCTCCCCCGGTATTCGCAAAACTTTCCCCCTTTCTATCTAAGGTTTCCCAATTCCTACTCCATATTCCTACTCCATACTCCTAATTCCTATTCCATACCTATCCATGGTGTAGCCGTAGCCACCGGTAAGGGGGTTGAGGTAAGCCAGAATACTTCCCAATATTAGCTTTGACCGATCAGTCGTGTACTAAGGGTTCTAACTCAAGGAATATAGTCACGACTTTGGGGATCAAGGGGTTGATCTAGGCTAATTCAGATCGGAGACATGGGGCATGAATTAGACCCGAATTGTTTGCTACTGTAGCCCTGGTAAGACACGATCGCGAGGCTTGACTGTGAACCGCCAACGTAACCGCTGGTTAATTGGAACTGTTTTAATTTTGGCCCTGGCGGCCTTTCTCTCCCTCTCCCTGCTGCCGATTCTCGGCGGTAACGCTGGGCGCCAAGGGCGGACACCGGGGAATGGCTCGCCCCCCATCGACCCCGCCAGCCGCCAGGGAGAGTTAGAGGCCCAGGCCCGGGGTTACGAGCTGGTGTTAGAACGGGAGCCCGACAACCAAACCGCCCTCAAGGGGTTAGTAGACACCCGCATCCAACTGGGAGACCTGCAGGGGGTGGTACCAGCCCTGGAAAAACTAGCGGCCCAGAACCCCACAGTGAGCGAATACCAGGTGCTATTGGCCCAAACCAAGCAACAACTGGGGGACCTGGACGGAGCGGCAGACCTCTATCGCCAAATTCTCGACCAAAACCCCGCCGACATGAACGCCCTGCAGGGATTAACCGCCCTACTGGTGCAGCAAAAACGACCCCAAGCCGCCATTGGTATGCTGCAGGAGACCTTGGCAAACGCCAGTAAAAACCCGAGCCAGGGTAACGACCCGCCGGTGGACACCCTCTCGGTGCAACTGCTGCTGGCCCAGGTCTACGTGGAGAGCGACCAGATCGACAAGGCCATGGGCCTCTACGATCAGGCCATAGCCAGTGCTCCCCAGGATTTTCGACCGGTGCTGGCCAAGGCATTGGTGATGAAACAACAGGGGGATCAGAAGGCGGCCCAGGCTCTGTTTGACCAGGCCACAGCCATGGCCCCCGCCCAGTTTAAAGATCAGATTGGCCAGATGGCCAAACAGACTCCTCCGGCCAGTACCCCCACACCGCCACCGAGCCCAGCCAAATAGCCTAGCTAACCGATGGCAGGAGCAGTGGGGGATGGCGACGCCCCCACTGCCGTCGGGCTGGCCACCACCACTGAATCTACCGACTGAAACTCAATGTGATTGAGCAGGGTGGTGACAAAGGCAAACAGCAAAAAGGGTAGGGATAACACAAAAATCAACCCCACTGCGGCCAGGGCAAAGATCGGCTGGCGGGCCCCCATCAGGGCGAGAGATGCGGCCAAACTAATCAACAAAATTACCAGCCAGGCAATGACCTGGCCGTAGATGTCGCCAAAGGTCAGGGTACACCGAAAGCGGTATTTCGTCTCTGTATCCATAGCACAGTCCTGTGGTAAGAGTAGGTTTGATCAGGTGAATCGAAGGGTATGTTTCAGCATATCGGGCCAACCCCGAGGGTTGGAATTTCTCAATATTTCCACAAGACTTGACATAAATTGTTGCAAAAGCGCCCTGGGAGTCTATCAAGATTTAATTGAGCCATAAATCTCTCCCAGGCCCCTCGGATCGCCTACTTGTGGCAACCCGTCACTTTAAAGTTGATAGCCTACTAGGCCCAGCGAGAGGCATCCAAATCGGGGGGGACATCCTGCCAGCGGCCATTGCCCACCGCCCGGACCGCCTCCCGCAGGCTGAGGTCACCGGTGTAGAGGGCCTTGCCCAGGATCACCCCGGTGACCCCCTGGGGCTCGAGCCGCAGCAACTGTAGCAGGTGACTGAGGCGACCCAGGCCGCCGGAGGCGATAATGGGCAGGCTGACCGCCGCCGCCATAGCCTGCAGGGCCTCCAGGTTGGGCCCCTGCAGGGTGCCATCCCGATGGATGTCGGTGTAAATAATCGCCGCTGCCCCCCGCTCCTGCATTTGCTGAGCTAAATCCACCGCCGCCACCTCGGAGGTATCTAACCAGCCCCGGGTGGCTACCCGGCCCTGGCGGGCATCGATGCCGACCATGATCTGGCCGGGAAAGGCCTGGCCCAGCTCCGTCACCAACTCCGGCTGCTCCAGAGCCACCGTCCCCAGAATGGCAAATTGCACCCCCAGATCAAAGAGGGCGGCCACCCGATCGCGGCTGCGCAGGCCACCCCCCACCTGAATTGGTACTTCCACCGCTCGGGCGATCGCCGCAATGGTCTGCCAATTTTCAGGTTTCCCTGACCGGGCCCCGTCTAGATCCACCAGGTGCAAGCGCCCCGCCCCCTGCTCTACCCAGCGCTGGGCTACCGCCACCGGGTCTGGGTCAAACACCTGGGCCTGGGCATAGTCACCCTGGTAGAGCCGCACACAGCGACCGTCAAGCAGATCAATGGCGGGGATAACGTCCATGGGGGCAGGGGTGAACTATGGATTCTATGGTACAGGAGACAGGCGGAGAATAGGCTTGGAGGCAAACCACTAGCCCCCATGACCTGACCACTATGGTTGAGGAATAGGGTTGCCAAGGACCGGGCCGTGTTACTAAAACTTAATTTCCACCGCTAAAACCAGGAGGAATGGTATGATGCCCTTAAGCTAGGGGTGCCCGAGATGATCGGGCTGAGATTATACCCTCAGAACCTGACCTGGTTAATACCAGCGGAGGGAAGTGTAGATTCTGGCCATGCCCTGAAATAACCTGCAAATAAAACCCTAACCTCATGTCCGACTCATTCCAGGGCTCCTCTGGAATCGATGATATTGACGGCCATGGTTTGGGGTGGTGCTCCGCCACCCCTGAAATTAGGGTCATTGTTACCGCAGTTGACGGGCCTGAAGTTACGTCTGAGTCTCCTATCCCTAGCCTTGCCCACCTCTCAAACCTAAAGGCAGGTTATTGATGGCGCTGGAGACCACGGCCTTGGCCGTAATTTTAATCACTACCACTGTTTTCACCCTCTTAGGGTTACGTCAAAGTAGCCGCCAGACCATGACCCTGGAGGACTACATGGTTAGCCGCAACCGCATGGGCACCGGCATGGCCATCGCCACCATTGTGGCCTCGGCCCTGGGGGCCTGGATTCTGTTCAGCCCCCCCGAGGTGGGGGCCACCAGTGGCATAGCCGGTATTTTAGGCTATTGCCTGGGACAGGCGGGGCCCTCTGGGCTGTTTGCCACCATGGGCAGTCGCATTCGCCATTTGATGCCCCAGGGGCATGGTCTGAATGAGTACGTTTTACATCGCTTTGGCAATGCCATGTACTTGCTTACCCTGGCGATCGCCCTGTTCTACATGTTTGTTTATCTCACGGCCGAGCTGACGGCGATTGCAAAAGCGGTGGAGCTGATGGCCGCCGTTCCCCTGTGGCTCACTTCCCTGGTGGTGATGACGGCGGTATTTATTTACACCCTGGTGGGAGGGTTGGGGGCGGCGATCTTCACCGATGCCCTGCAATTTGTGGTGATCGTGCCCCTCCTGCCCTTGAGCTTCGCCATTGCCCTGGTGGCCCTGGGGGGCTGGCATCAGGCCATTGCCCCGGTGATGCAAGCCGCTCCCGAGCTGCTCAGCCTCACCAATGGGCCTGGATTACGGTTTGGTGCCACCCTGGTGATCGCGGTAATCGCCGCCGAGATGTTTAACCAGAGCAACTGGCAACGGGTCTATGCCTGTCGCAGCGATCGGGTGGTCAAACAATCCTTCCTAGGATCCTTCGTTTTAATCTGGCCCATGCTGATCATCGCCGGACTGCTGGGTATTTTAGCCATGCACTTTGGCTTTAATGACGACCGGGCCTTCTTTTCCCTGATTCAGGCCCTGGCCCTGCCCCAATGGTTTAGTGTGCTGGTGCTGGTGTTAGTACTGGCCCTGGTGATGAGTACCCTGGGAGCCTTACTCAATGGCATTACCAGCCTATTCACCACCGATCTGCTGCGGCTATTGCCCCACCGATCCAGCCAGGATATTTTGCGACTGACGCGGATTCTGACCCTGGTGATTAGTGTTCCGACCATTTTTTTGGCCGCCCAGGGTTACAACGTCCTCTACCTATTTTTGTTGGCCGACCTGATTTGTGCTGGGGCGCTTTTCCCAGTTCTGTTTGGTCTCTACTCCCGGCGTCTCACCGGTCCCATAGCCCTGGTCAGTTCTATAGCGGGCATTGCGATCGGATCTCTGTTTTTCCCCAACCCGGACTTCTCGGGGTGGAATAGTCTGCCCTGGGCCGGAGACCTGCTGGTGAGTTTTACCGCACCAATTCTGGTGTCCCTAGTACTATCCCTGGGGGCGATCCAATGGCAGGCCTGGCGGGGTAAAACCCAGGTCTTCGACTTTAACCGCTTACGCCAAACCATTACCGCCTACGACTAGGCTAACCCCCAACGGCTTCACGTTTTAATTCAAGTTCGAGTCCGAGTCCCCATCATCTTACCCTGACCTGGAGGTCACCCGATGAGAACCCCATGGATCGCTAAACGACAAAACCACAGCAATGTTTTCCGACTGCACTACGCCCGCCAGGGCCTGATCACCGAGGAAATTGCTTACGTCGCCGATCGCGAAGGTCTGTCGGCGAAGCTAATTCGAGAGGAAATGGGCCGGGGTCGCATGACTATCCCCGCCAACATCAGCCACCCCAACCTGAAACCTATGGCCAGCTGCCCACGCCGTTAACATTGCCCACCACCAGCCCGGTGCCCGCGATCACGATGATGCAATGTCTCGAGCTCGTTACAGCTTTGACCGGAACCGTCAGTTTGAGCTGGCCCTAGATCCAGAGTGGACCAGGGAGTACGACGATCAAATCCTACCCGGAGATATCTATTAAAATCGCTGAGTTCTGCTCCGTGTGTGGGCCTAAGCTCTGTCCCATACAAACCAAGTTGGAGGAGAAGAAGCTTCGGGAAGTTAGAACACTATCTGGCGGTCAACAGTTAGCCAAATCGGGGAATGCCGTACCCCCAACTTGAGCAATCTGCTCTAGCCTTGGCCAAAGCTACTTTCATGGATCTCCATGGGCAAAGTCTCTGGATAGATAGCAGCCCTTTAGATAGAGCAAACAAAGAATAATCGACGAGTTTTTAAATAAGCGCTAGGGAGCCGCAGTAATTTAATCTTGGGCTCCCTAGCCTTGAATCATATAGTTTGACGAACAGGTAAACGGGGTTTTGCTAGAGATTAGGATCCCCAGCAGAATGCTTACATCAAACCAATCTGGGACAGAATACCTTGGCCAGTGATTAACTCGGTAGCGACCCCGATGACAAAGCCCAACATGGCCAGGCGACCGTTCCAGGTTTCAGCGAAGGCGACGAAGCCAAACTTGCCTTGATTGTTTTCCATGGCGCAACTCCTAAAGTACAGAAGAGCAAAAAAATCAATAACCTGTTAATTAAGTTAACATACTTCCTGAGCTTTGGCCAGGATGTCGGTTTTTTGTGATTATGGAGGGGTTTCCGCCGTCCAACTCTCCCCGACGGGCGAGGCTGGAGAGAGTTGGACGGCGGCAGGGCGGTTTTAGTTTGGCAATGAAGCGGCAGGGAAGGATGGGCTATGGATCGGTATCGATATATTCTGGGCACCCGGGTAGATGTGACTGACTATGGGGAAGCCTGCGATCGCATTCAAGCCTGGGCCCTGGCTCGACAGTCAGTTTACCTGGTGGCAGCCAATGTCCACGTGGTCATGACCGCCTACCTTAACCCCCCATTCCAGGCGGTGATTAACCAGGCGGCTCTAGTCACCGCCGACGGCATGCCCCTGGTGTGGGGCTTGGGCTGGCTGGGGGTGCCCCACCCCCGACGGGTCTACGGCCCTGACCTGATGCTAGCCTGGTGTGAACGGGCCGCCCAGACTGGTTTACCGATTTACCTGTACGGTGGCACCGAGGCGGGTCTGGGCCGGTTGGTCACCCACCTGGAGCAGCGCTTCCCGGGGCTTAGGGTGGCGGGCCGCCATGCCCCCCCCTTTCGTCCCCTCAGTCCGGCGGAGGAGGCCCAAGACCAGGAGCGCATCCGTCAATCAGGGGCGCCGGTGGTGCTAGTGGGGCTGGGTTGCCCCAAGCAGGAGGAGTGGATGCACCGGCAGGTGGGGCAGTTACCAGCGGTGATGCTAGGGGTGGGGGCGGCCTTTAGCTTTTTGAGTGGGGAGGTGTCCCAGGCGCCCCGCTGGCTGATGGGGCTGGGGTTGGAGTGGCTGTACCGATTATGCCAGGAGCCGGCGCGACTATGGCGTCGCTACCTGGTGAACAACCCCCTGTTTATGCTGCTGTTTGCGGCCCAGGTGATCGGCGATCGCGGCCGCCGCCCCCATCCTCCCTAGGCCAGCCGTTGTAACAGGTGATCCCCCACCCGCAGGGCGTTGGCGATCACCGTCAGGGCCGGCCCCAGGCTAGAGCTGGAGGGGAAGAAGCTGCTGTCCACCACGTAGAGGTTATCGACCTCATGGGCGCGGCAGTCAAGGTTGAGCACGCTGGTGGCCGGGTCTGGGCCCAGGCGACAGGTACCGCACTGGTAGGCCACCACCGATAGGGGGGCCTGGCCCCGGGGGTGGACCTGGGATTTGACGAACAGCGGGCTCTGGGCCTCCAGGGCCTTGAGTTGATCGAGCCAGCGGTACACCAGGCGATCGTGGGCCTCCAGGTTATTGGGGGTAAAGTGGACGTAGAGTTTATTTTTCTTCACCTCCACCCGGTTGTTGGGGTCCGGCAGGACTTCGCTCATCACCCACCAGGCCATGGAGCGGGTGGCCAATTGCCTCAGGCCGGCATTGGGCATCAGCCGGGTCACCAGGGAGAGCACCGGTGGCGACTCGGCAAAGATGGCATCCTGCAAAACACTGCCCATGTTTTGGATGTGGCCCATGGGGTAGGCAAACTGGCCATCGCCCCAGTAATAGTCATTGATGCCTAGGGATCGGGCGAAGCTGGTGGGGTTGGGCTCAGCGGTGACCTGCACAATGGAGGTGAGCTGCAGCTTCATCAGGTTGCGGCCCAACTGGCCGGAGCCGTTGGCCAGGCCCTGGGGATGGCGATCGCTGGCCGATCTCAGTAGCAGGGCGGCGGAGTTGATCGCCCCCGCCGCCAGCACAATCACATCGGCGGTGAAAATATAGGTCTGCCCCTGGAGGGTGGCCTGCACCCCCCGGGCGGCGGTGCCGCTGGGGTTGGTTAGGATGGTGGTAACCAGGACGCCGGTTTTGAGGGTGACATTGCTAAACTTGAGGGCCGGTTCCACCCCAAACACCTCTGCATCGCCGGTAGGGTCGTCCTCCCGCAGGGAGAGGGAGAGGGGCAGGGGGTAAGGATGGGTACCCTGCTGTCTGAGGGCCTCCACCACCGGCTGCATCAGGGGGGGATGGGGCACCGCCGGGTAGGGGTAGGGGGCAGAGTGGGGGGGCTCGGTGGGATCGGGGCCACCGTCGCCATGCACCTGGTAAAGGGCCTCCGCCTGGCTGTAGTAGGGCTCAAGGTGTCCATAGGAGAAGCCCCAGGCGGGGGACTGGCCGGTTTGCAGGGTCACCGCCCCAAAGTCCTTTTCCCGCAACCGTTGCAAAACGGCACCGTAGATTTTGGTATTGCCGCCGAGGGTGTACTGGGTCTGGGGGGTGAAGGGCTCCCCCGCCTCATCGTACCAATCCTCCGGGGCGTGGTAGCGCTGCTTTTGGAAAATATCCACCCCACTGACATTCTGATCCGCCAGGGCCATGGCCTCCCCCCGTTCCAGCAGTAAAATCCGCCGACCGGAGGGGGCCAGTCGCTGGGCCAGGGTGCCGCCGCCGGCACCGCTGCCGACGATGATGACATCGTAGTGTTGATCGTCAAGAATCATGGCTTTGCCCGTCTGCGATGGTGATCCTGGTTGATGGTCAAGCCCGGAGTAAGGGGAGGGATGGACTGCCCCGATTCTAAGCCTGTCTCCCAGAGAATATCAAACCCCTGGGGGGATCTCGGTATGGAACACAACTATCCCAGGGCCATGGCGGGGTGGGGGGGCTATCCAGGTTTACCACCAACGCATTACCCTATCAGTGTTCTGACCAACGCTCGACAGCTATAGGACAAGCCCCATGGGTCCAACGGAAATTGTTATTCACGTTCTAGAGGCGATTTTGATTGTCATTGCCCTGTCACGACTGGTGGGCTATCTCTGCGATCGCATCAACCAGCCCCTGGTGATCGGGGAAATTATTGCCGGCATTATGTTGGGCCCCTCCCTACTGGGGTGGTTAGCCCCCACCTGGAAGGCCGGCCTATTTCCGGCAGAAATCATGCCCTCCCTCTACCTGTTGGCCCAGATTGGCCTGATCTTTTTCATGTTCCTGATTGGCCTGGAGCTTAACCCCAGGTATCTGAGGGGGAACTTAGATGTCGCCATTTTAATTTCCCACGTCAGTATTCTGGTGCCTTTTTCCATGGGGGGGATACTGGCGCTGCTGCTATTTCCCCGGGTGTCTAACGGCGAGGTGTCTTTCACCGCCTTCGCCCTATTTTTGGGGGCCTCCATGGCGATTACCGCCTTCCCCGTACTGGCCCGGATTATCGCCGAGAATAACCTGCAACGTAGCCGCCTCGGCACCCTGGCCCTCACCTGTGCCGCCGTTGATGATGTCACCGCCTGGTGTGTACTGGCCCTGGCCATTGCCGTTACCCGTACTAACAATATGGTGGCGGCCATACCCACCGTGCTCTGGTCCCTGGTTTATATCGCCTTTATGGTGGTTCTGGGACAACGTTTCTTTAAAAGACTCTCTAAGTACTACGATCGCACCGGCAAGCTATCCCAACTGATGGTGGCCGGCATCTATGGGGCGGTGGTGGTCTCTGCCCTAATCACTGAAATGATTGGCATTCACTTTATCTTTGGGGCCTTTTTACTCGGGGCTGTGATGCCCAAACAGGGCAACCTGACCAGGGAGCTGGCGGAAAAAACTGAAGACTTTGTTCTGGTGTTTCTTCTACCGGTATTTTTTGCCTACAGCGGTTTAAAGACCCAGGTGGGCTTGTTAAACAGTCCCGATAAATGGCTACTGTGTTTGGCGGTGATTGGAGTTGCCATCCTGGGGAAATACCTGGGCACCTACATGGCTGCCCGGTTTTCTGGCATTGATCACCGGGAGTCCTCGGCCCTCGGGTGGCTGATGAATACCCGTGGGTTAACGGAGTTGATTGTACTGAACATTGGCCTGGAACTGAAGGTGATTACCCCCTTGTTGTTTACCATGCTAGTGATCATGGCCCTGGTAACCACCTTCATGACCTCTCCCCTGCTGGAGCGCATCTACCCCAAACGATTGATCTCTCTGGACGTGGTGGAGTCAGAACCGGAGGCAGCGGTGGCCCAGCGCCTGGCCTATAGGCTGCTGGTACCGGTGGCTAACCCCACCAGCCAGGCGGGGCTACTGAAGTTGGCGGTGAACCTTGTCGGTCCCCATCCCCTGACGGAGGTAAGTCTGTTGAATCTAATCGAGATGCAGGAAGACTATGCCTTTTCCACCACCCCCAGCGAAATCGACCGCCTTTTAAATGAACGGCAACGCAGTTTAAACCAGCTAATTCAAACCACTCTGCCAGCGGTAACCGCCCCCAGGATTCGCCCCATTGTGCAGGTTACCAATGATGTGGCTCGGGAAACCTCGGAGATTACCCAGCGGGAACACATTGATCTAATTTTGATGGGCTGGCACCGCCCCGTCTTTGATCAAAATCGCCTGGGGGGCCGGGTGGGCAGAATCCTTAGCGTTGCACCCACGGATGTGGCGGTATTTGTGGACCAACAGCTCACCGATTTACGCCGGGTTGTGGTCCCCTATGTGGCCAGTTCCCACAATGATCTAGCCCTGGAACTGGCCCTGCGGTTGATCCTTAACCTGCCGGACTGCCAGCTTACGGTGCTGAGGCTGGTCACCGATGCCTACAGCGATTCGGAGTTAAGCCGCGAGTTTAGTCGTCTAATGAACCAGATTAATGCGGCGGTACGAAGTCGCATCGAAACCCCTGTAATCGCCACCGCTGACCCAATCGGGGCGGTGGTCGATGCCTCTGGCCAGGCCGATCTCACCATTGCCGGGGCCAGCCGGGAGTGGGGTTTAGAGCGACAAACCCTGGGGCGCTATGCCGATGCCCTGGCTAATCAGTGCCATTCTTCCCTATTGATTACTCGTCGGTATAGTCAGGCCACCAGCCCCCACCTGAGCTCCCTGCTGTCCAGCTGAGTCGGCTGGGTGTGTTGCTAAGGTCCCCCCCGCCTGACCCTTGGCCAATTGCCCCCTTAACCCAGGAGAGTGCTACCGTGTCTCATTTCAACCAAAAGTCCCTGATCTTCTACGGCGTCGCCATTGGCGCCGTGGTGATTTTGTTTCGGCTGGTGACCTGGTACGGCACCACCCATCTCAGGGCCCCTGCCTCAATTTATGGTGACTACGGCTTAACCCTAGGGCCAAGTCCCCAGTGTGCCCAACCCAGCCCCTTAGTGCTGACTATCCAGCAATCTGGCACCTATCTCAACGGTCGCCTGGAGGTTGTAGACTCCGATCTCCCTCCCCATCGGGAGGAGGGGGTGGTTTTGCCCCTGAAGGGGCAGTGGCAGCCCCCCGCCGTCAACCTGCAGGGTCGATTGGCCGGGGTTAATGTCTGCGGTCAAAAACTGGATAGCGTCGAACTTTCTGGGGTATGGAGCGGTGACACCCTGGTGGGTCAGATCCGGTCCCCCGGTCTGGCGGGTCAGCTTTCCTTTCAGGCCAGGCCGCTGCGCTCCAGCTCCGCCGCCTCACCGGCCCATTAGGTAGAACTGCGATCGGGGTCTGTGTATCCGGACCATCAGATCAAATAGGATGAAGAAGGCGCTTTTGCACTCCCCTAGTTAACTCTATGGAACCCATTGGGTCGATTAGGGGAGATGGGTGCGGTTTTTTCACAGTGGAGGGTTAGTATGGCAGGGGCGAGCATGGCATCGAAACCGGCGTTTTGTCAAGGGATTCAGTATTTCGGCGCACCATTACCGGAGTTTGACCGCTACGGCCAGACCTCGGCCATTGCCCCTGGCCACACCGCCATCAGTTCCCCCCAGGACCCCGCGGCGGTGTACCAGACCCTGCTGGCCGCCGATGCGCTCCGCTACCTCACCCTGCAAATGACCGCCAGTAAGGAGTCGGGCCACCCCGGCGGGTTTGCTAGTATTGCCGAAGCGATCGCCGCCCTGGTGATGTTGGGGCATAAGAACCTGGTGACTGAGGTGGGCCACCATGCTCCGGGCTTCTACAGTCATGGGTTTTTAGACCGATCCCTGGAGGCTATGGGGATTACTACGGTGGAACAGTTATGCGATCGCTTCCGGGAGACCCACGGCCTGCTGGGCCACCTCTCGGGGCAAATTCCCGGCCTGCTGGCTCCGGCCGGCCCCCTGGGTCAGGGCCAGCACTTTGCCATGGCAGGGGCCAAACTCCACAGCGGTATCCTATTCCCGGTCACCATAGGTGACGGCGGTTTGGGGGAACCCTACGTGGTCAGCAGTATGGCCCACTTCCACACCGCCTACCCCCAGGTGACCAACTTCCTGCCCATTTTGGTCTGGAATGGCTACTCCCAGGAGCACCACAGCATGGTGTCCACCCAGAGCAATGCCAAAATGGTGGACTACTGGCGGGGGAATGGCTTTGCCCAGGTGATCCTGGTGGATGCCAAGAACTACGACGATGCCCACCAGGGCGGCGACTATGTGGATAGCACCGCCTTTTCCTTTAGCCAGCGGCTGGCCTTCACCCAGGCAGTGCTGGAGGCCACAGACCAGGCGGCCCGATCCGCCCTGGGGGGGCAATTGACGGTGCTGATCGTGAAGCAACTGAAGGGGGCCGGAGTACACAAGCGGGGGGCCCAGTCCCACAACCTCTACCCCGGTGACTCCCTAAGTCGGGACTACATCGTTAAGGCCCTGGAGGAACGGGCCCTGTCCCCCGACGCCTGGCAACTGGTGCGCACCAACTACGAGCGGGCCATGGGCGGGCCCGCGGCCCAAACCGCCGTCACCGAAACCATCCTACCCCTGGCGGACCTGGGCAGTCTGCCCCTGACGGAGTTTCCGGTGGGGGGCGACAAACAGGTGGCCACCACCGCCATGGGGGTGTTAGTGGGCCATGTGGGGCAGCAAGACCCCCAGTTTGTGGTCACCAATGCCGATGGTAACGCCGCCTCCGGCATCAACAACATTAACCAGGCCTTGAAAATCATCCACCCCACCCCTGATCCCACCTACTTCCAGCAGCCCCAGGGGCAGGTTTATGAACCCCTCAGCGAAGATGCCTGCGCCGGGCTGGCGGCGGCCCAGGCCCTGTTTGGAGCCCGCAGCCTGTGGTGCTCCTACGAGTCCTTTGCGATTAACGGGTTGCCCATCTGGCAAACCGTCACCCAGGCCATGGCGGAGCTACGCCGCCCCACCCCAGCCACCGTCACCCTGTTTACCGCGGGCGCCCTGGAGCAGGGCCGCAATGGCTGGACCCACCAGCGCCCCGAGGTAGAAAACTACTTCGCCGCCATGATGCGCAATGGTAATGTGTTTCCCCTGTTCCCTACCGATGCCAATGGGATTCAGGTTTGCTACGACTGGGCCCTGGCCAGCCGCAACAAGGGCATCCCGATTACCGCCAGTAAGTCCCCCCTGCCGATTCGCACCAGCTTTGCCCAAACCCGTCAGGCCCTGGCGGAGGGGGCGGTGGAGCTGGCCAGCCAACCGGGTAACCAAACCGTAGTCTTTGCGGTGATCGGCGACATGACGCTGCTGCCGGTGTTTGAGGCCGCCGCCCACCTGGCGGAGCTGGGGGTAGGCAGTCGAATTGTGTCGGTGGTTAGCCCTCGACGCCTCTACCGCCCCAGCGATGTGGCCTGGGATCAGTGTAGTGAACTCGATGGGGAGTTTCTAGATGGGGCGGGCTTTGAACGGTTGTTTGGCGGTGATGCCCTGATTGGGGTCACTGGTGGCTCCAGCGCCATGCTGGAACCACTGCTGCTGCGCAGCACCCTACCCCGGGATGTGTTTGCCTGGAAACGGGGCGGAACCACCGCTACAGCTGGCCAGATCATGGCTTTAAATGGCCTCACCGCCGCCAATTTCGTAGCCCGGGCCCAGCAGTTGCTGGGGGCTTAGGTCGCGCTTTGCCTATCCTACTATTTGAGGTTCTTCAGTCTGGTAAGATAGATAAAGCTTCCGCAGACCCTCTCCAGCAGTCTATATGTTATAGCCCTAGCCCCCTTGCAGGGGGCTAGGGCTAGCCAGAACGCCCTCCCGTATTCGCTTTTCCCTGTCTCGTAACCCGAAGCCTATCAGTTAGGAGGTAGGAGATGATTTCATCAAGAACAGATCGAATTGCCTCAGGAAGACTTGCACCCATAGTTACCGCAGTCACCACCCGTTGCTAGTACTCTGACCGGACCATGGGGATAGTGGTCACTGAGCCATCTGGTAACGCTTTGATAGGCGCGATCTCGATCATACCTGTGCACAAGAGTGTTCTACTGCATTGCTCATAACCGGGTCACAAGAAACATGTCACCCTAGGGACAGGGGATTAGTCAGCATTGTATTGAATCCTTGGATGTAGTTCTGATTAGCTACAGGGGTTAGTGGACCAGTCCTGGGAACCCCGGCCTAGCCAGCACCTCACCTGGCGACCAACCCACACCAACTGCCAGTCGGTCCCCTTGGCTTCAAATTCCATCCGGTAGCGCATGCCCTCTACAGAAGTGTCCGGTCGTCCAGTCTGGAGCAGGGTGACTACGGTCTGGCTCGGAGTTTGTGATACGATCTCCGCCTTTTGCTTAAAGTTACCTTCCCCTGGCTCCGGCAGACCAAAGGCATTCAAGGCAATTTGTTGAGGATCGGCCCCAAGCCGTTGATCCTCAGGGGGTAGGGGGACTTCATCATAGGCAGAACGCCCCTCCACGGCTTCCACAGCGGGGCCGGCGTCTGGCGCCGCCACGGGGTTGGAGGGAGCACAGGCGGTGACGGTAAGCAACAGCAGCCCCAGGTTGAGACTGGCGATCAGGGATTTTTCCAGCATAGGTATTCCGTGGTTATAGCCGTAGCCAAGTGTACCAGGACGGAGATCGAAACCTATCCTCAGGTTAAGGATCTGGCCCTCCCAGCCTCCGTCACAACAGACAGAAGTCATTAGTCTAACCACCTCCTGGCTTCTGACCTCTCCGTACCTGGCCCATTACCGTCCTACACAAGAAACCTGACCGCGACAATACCCGCGATGGTAGTCATTATACTAGGGACATCACCGGTAGGCCGTAGGCCAGAAAGGTTCGAAAGGAGATGAACTTACCGTGTTGCTCCGCAATCCCGGCGGCCACGATATTGGAAGAGGCCCCCACCAGGGTACTATTGCCCCCAAGAGTGGCACCCAACATCATGGCCGCAAACAAGGGAAAGGTTTCTGGCGGCATCTGACCGGCAAAGCCCTGGGAAAGCAGCTCTGGTCTCACCAGTTGGCCGTGACCAGGTATTCCTTCAACATGAGCACCATGGCCACCACCAGGGGAATATTGGCAATCACAATGGAGAGCAATCCGGTGGCCATTAGCAACAAGAGGGTTCTTAGGCCGATCTTTGTTGAGCCAAGATTACAACCCGCTTTTTTATACTCAATTACTCCAGGGCCAAAGGATAGCGCCTTAGGGTAAAACCAAATAGATATCAGGAGTTGAGGCTGGCCTGCAGAACCGTTACTACCTGATCAAGCCCCACTGATCGGGAGGCCTTCAACAGCACCCGATCGCCAGGCTGCAGCATTCCCTTTAGGGCGGCGACCAGACTACCATGGTCCGTAAAGCTCTGGCTAGGGACTGGCCCCGCCCCCTCGACCAGGGCCAGGGCCTCATCTGGGTCCGCCAGGATCAGCAGCTGATCGATCCCCAGTTGCTGCACCACGGTCCCCAGCCGGTGGTGCAGATCCAGAGAACAATCTCCCAGTTCCTTCATAGTGCCTAGCACCGCAATGTGACGCTGACCGGGGGTTTGGGCTAGCAACTGGAGGGCGGCGCTCATCGACTCAAAGCCCGCATTGTAGGTTTCATCCAGCCATACAAGGTCCTCCCCCAGGGGAATTTGCCGGGCCCGGCCGGCGGGCAACGCCACGGTTAAACCCTGGGCCAGCACCCTCCAATCCAGATCCAGGGCCACCATAACGGCGATCGCCGCCAGCCAATTTAGGGCATTGTGGCGACCGGGCAGGGGCAGGGGCAGGGGCACCCCCTGCACCACCAGGGTCTGGTCCCCGAACCACTGGCCCTGGATATCCCCCCCCTCCAGGCCAAAGGTTAGGGTCCGTCCTGCCCATACCCCCTGGGCGGTGGCCATCAACCGGGCATTGTCATGGTTTAGCACGGCGATGGCCTGGGGGGGGAGCTCCGCCAGTAACTCACACTTGGCGTCGGCGATGGCCTGCTCTGACCCCAGACGGCCGATGTGGGCAGTGCCAACGTTGGTAATCACCGCCACATCGGGGTGGGCGATGCGACTCAGCAGGGCAATTTCCCCCGGGCCCCGCATACCCATTTCGATCACCCCAAAGTCGTGGTGGGGTTGCAGTTGCAGCAGGGTTTTGGGCACACCAATTTCATTGTTGAAGTTGGCCTGGGTTTTCAACACCGTGCCCTGGGTGCCCAGGGCCGCCGCCACCAGCTCCTTGGTGGTGGTCTTACCCACCGACCCGGTGATTGCCACGATGGCGGCCCGTTGCTGCTGCCGCCACCACTGCCCCAGGCCCTGGTAAGCCGCCAGGGTATCCGCCACCGGTAACACCGCCGGTGGATGGGGCTGGCCCTGCAGCCAGTCCTGCTGTACCAGGGCGGTGAGGGCGCCGTCGGCGATCGCCCCAGGGACAAAGTCGTGACCATCAAACCGCTCCCCCACCAGGGCCACAAACAGGCTGTTGGGCTCCAGCTGGCGACTATCGGTGGTGATCTGCCCCACCCAACGCCGCTGGTCCTGGGGGAGGACATGGTGGAGGGGCGCCTGAACCACGGCGGCCAGGGTGTCGAGGGGGGCAAAGGGGGACATAGATTGGCAGGGGAGGATTGGACCCGTAAAGAAATCAATCCTGACTTTACACCACCACCTCCCAGCCGTGGCACAATAGCGGCGTTGGGTTAGGGTTTTTTATGGTCGATCACACTCCAGAGGGCCAGGCGGTGGGCGGTAACACGATTTTTGGCAAGATTATTCGCCGGGAAATTCCCGCCACCATTGTCTACGAAGATGACCTCTGTCTGGCGTTTCGGGATATTGCCCCCCAGTCCCCGGTTCATATTCTGGTGATTCCTAAACAACCCCTCCCCAACCTGGCCGCCGCCGGCCCTGGGGACCAGGCCCTGCTGGGGCACTTGTTACTGACGGTGAGGGCGATCGCCCAGCAGGAAGGGCTACAGGAGACGGGCTACCGGGTGGTAATCAACACCGGCCAGGATGGCGGTCAAACCGTAGATCACCTCCACCTCCATCTGCTGGCGGGCCGATCGCTGCAGTGGCCCCCCGGTTGAGGCGGAGCCATGACCTTCCGTCCCCCATCGCCCCGTTCCCTAGGTACCGGTGTCACCGCCAAAACTTCTAGAGGTCAGCGGCGATCGCGGTGGTTTGAGCGGTTGATGGCCCTGTTGGCCCTGGTCAACCTGGGGCTGGTGAGCTTTGATCTCAGCTATATTCCCTGGCGAGATCTCTACCTGAGGCTGTTACCGGGGTTGACCACCTGGTACGGCGAAGAGTTTAAAGGGATCGAGCCCCATCGATTTACCCGCCATTATCTGGACACCGTTGAGCAACTTCAGGAGCAGGTGGCCCAGACCGGCCTCACCTCCGCTGCCGCCCAGGGGATTTTGGTGGATTTGCAGCAGCAAAGCGCCGCCATGATTGCCGAAAACCCCTTCCAACTGGCCAATAAGTCTGGCAACCTGGAGCGGATTAAGATTAACCTGCGCGATCGCCTCGGTCTGGAGTCTGCCACCGATTCCTTCACCCGGTTTTGGAGCTACGACTACCTCAGTCGCGCCGGCTTTGGCCAGGAAATGGCCTTTTTTGACAGCCGGGTCCGCCCGCTGATGGAGACCAACTTCTTCCGTCACATCGCCGTCCACGGGGGCTTTGTGGATCGGTTCTGGCGGCTAGACCTGGTCTTCAACCTGGTTTTTGCCCTGGAAATGCTGGCCCGTAGCCTCTACCTGCACCGCCGCTACAAAAATTTTGGCCGACGGGATGTTTTACTCTGGCGCTGGTATGACCTGCTGCTAATTATCCCCTTTAGTGGCCTGGGGCTGTCCTGGCTGGCCCTGAGTCGCCTCATCCCCGTCACGGTGCGGCTCAATCAGGCGAATTTGATCGACCTCAACCCGATGCAAACCCGCCTCAACCATTTTCTGCTCAGTCAGGTGGCGGTGGAGCTGACGGAGGTGGTCATCCTCCGCCTGATCGATCAGCTCCAGGCCCTGATCAAGGATGGTACCCTCAGCCAAACCCTGCTAGTCCAGGGTGAGGGCCGACGCTACATTGACCTGAACGGGGTCAACGAGTTGGTAGCAATCAGCCAGCGATTGATTAACCTGACGGTCTACGATGTGCTACCGGAGGTGAAGCCAGACCTGGATCGGCTGGTGCAAAAAACGGTTAGGGATGCCTTTGGCCGCGCCCCCGGTTATCAAGGGTTTCGGCAATTACCAGGGGTAGGGGGGGTGCCGGATCAAATCGCCCAGCAGGTGATTACCCAACTCTCCAGCTCCCTTTACACAGCGCTGCGGTCCGCCCTGGAGGGGGCGGGGGCCCATCAAGACGATCGCTACCAGGCCCTCCTCCAGGCCTTTACCGATAGCTTCCAGCGTCAACTTCAGCAGAAGGGGGATCTGCAGGAAATTGAAGGCCTGCTGGTGGCCTGGCTGGAGGAAATCAAACTTAACTACGTTCGCCGGCTAGCGGCCGCGGACCTGGACCGGCTGGTGGAAGAACGCTACCAAATCTACAACGCCACTCAAACCCGTCGATGATCCTAATTCCCTATGGAGATGTACGGAAGGTGACCATCGACCGAAAGCCCCCCACTTTGACTAACGCCCTGACCTGCTCCCCTGGAGGAGCGCACCATCACCACTATGGTCACCAGTCCGGGAGGTAACGGTGATTCGGTGTTAGGAAGTAGGAGAGCCCTCCCTAACACCTGACCGGCTGCCAGAGTAACTCAATAGGCAGTAAGGTTACGAATCATATAGCCCAGGACAATACCAATAATCAGGGCCCAAACCTGACCAGAATCAATGAAATTATTCCAGGCATCGGAGATGTCACCCAAAATATCCTGGTCAAACTGTTGGGCAATGATAGGGGATGGGGTTAGGGCACTTTCCCCGGTAGACCGATGAAGCCAGGTAGCAATCGGCAGGGGGGGTGACGACAGGGTAACGGGCTGGAGCAGGGTAGCTAGGGAGGGGGATGCATCGCTCATGGCAGGTAAAAAGTAGTAGTATGGAGCAGCTTTAGGCCTAGTCTGGGGGACAGTCTGAGGCCAGAGTATCCACCAGCTGCACCCAAACTATACCGCAGACCACTGTCCACCGTTGCCTCCCCAACGACACCAACCGCTCTACCCCCTTACCGGCCTTGATGAGTCCATCCCGCTCCGATCCCCCCCTGAAGGATGGCAGTCATACCCATGGTATCCATCCCCTACCGGCGACGGTAGCTAGCCAGATGGCCGCTGGACAGGTGGTTGATAGCCTGGCGGCGGCTCTGCGGGAACTGGTGGAAAATGCCCTGGATGCCCTGGCCACCCGGATCACTGTTCAACTCTGGCCCCAGGCCGGTCGACTCCAGGTGGCGGATAATGGGCTGGGCCTCAGTCCCACCGATCTGGAGCGGGCCGCCACCCCCCATAGCACCAGCAAGATTTATGATGAGCCCGATCTCTGGCAGGTCAGGACCCTGGGATTTAGGGGCCAGGCCCTCCATAGCCTGGCCCAGCTAGGGGAGCTCTGCCTCTGTAGTCGCATCGCCACCAGTGACAGTGGTTGGCAGGTAACCTACTCCCCCCAGGGAGAACCCCTTACCACCACCCCCGTGGCGATGGCGCCGGGCACCATCGCCAGCCTCAGCCAGCTCTTTCTTGCCTGGCCGGGGCGTCGCCAGAGCTTACCCCCCCAGGGCCGCCAGCGCCGAGAGGTGCATCGGGTGATTTACCATGCCGCCCTCTGCCACCCCCAGGTCACCTGGCGGGTGGAGATCGACGATCGCCCCTGGCTAGCCCTGCCCCCCAGTCCTAACCTGCGTACCCTACTGCCCCGAATTTTGCCGGCGGTGACCCTGGCGGACCTGCGGGAAACCCCCAACCCAACGGACTGCCATGGGTTAATCGGCCTTCCCGATCGCTACCATCGCCCTCGCCCCGACTGGATCAAGTTAGCCATTAACGGCCGGGTGGTCAACCTACCGGAATTTGAGCTGGGGCTGTTGCAGGCCTTCCGCCACACCCTGCCACGCCATCGTTACCCCCTGTGCCTGATCCATCTGCGCCTGCCTCCTGAACAGGTGGACTGGCATCGCAGCCCCGATAAGTCGATGGTCTACCTGCACCGGTTTGATAGCCGGTTAGATGAGGCTCGGGGAACCATCACCGACCTGCTGGGTCCTACACTAGGCCCTATCCCTGGGCCTGTCAGCTTACCTCAAGGGGGCAAAACCACCGAAGCCGAAGGCCACTACGGTTGGCTGGGGTCACCACCGGTGGATGTCTCCGATCCCTTGCCCCGATCCTCTCCACCCCCCTCCCTCACGGCCCTGGCCCAGGTCCATCAGCGCTATATTCTGGCAGAGCAGTCGGATGGACTCTGTCTGGTTGAACAGCACATTGCCCACGAGCGGGTGATCTACGAACGGTTGCAGGACCGATGGCAACTGGTGGCCCTACCGAACCCCCTAGTGATGGAGACGTTGACGACAATCCAGGTAGACCACCTGCAGCAACTGGGCCTGGAGGTGGAGGCTTTCGGACCCCAGGGCTGGCTGGTTCGGACTGCACCGGTCCCCCTCATCCAGCGCCAGGACCTGGCAGATGCACTGATCGAACTGAGTGGTAGTGGCGACCTGGAGAAGGCCCTCGTGGCCACCGCCTGCCGCACCGCGATCCGCAATGGCACCCCCCTATCCCTACCAGAGATGCAGCGGTTGCTCCAGGACTGGCAGGGGACACGCCATCCCCGCACCTGCCCCCACGGTCGCCCAATCTGCTTAAGCCTGACGGAAACCACCCTGGCGCGGTTCTTTAAGCGCCATTGGGTAATCGGCAAAAGCCACGGTATTGAGAGGATTTAGGAAGGCGAGACCTCTAGATAATGGGGTGACTTTCCTCTGCTCGCGAAACGCTACACTAGCATTAGGGGGGAGTTAGCGCAGGTGGTTGCGGGTTGACTACGGTTAACCTGAGGAAAGTCCGGGCTCCCAAAGGACCAAACTTGCTGGGTAACGCCCAGTGCGGGTGACCGTGAGGATAGTGCCACAGAAACATACCGCCGATGGCCCGGCTACCCCAGCCAGGCACAGGTAAGGGTGCAAAGGTGCGGTAAGGGCGCACCAGCAGCATTGAGAGGTGCTGGCTCGGTAAACCCCGGTTGGGTGCAAGGTCAGAGGGGCCAGGTTGGTCTTTTTCCAGCCCCGTTGTAGAGTACCGCAGGAGGCGTCTGGTAACAGCCGTCCCAGATAGATAACCACCCCTTCGGTGACGGAGGAACAGAACCCGGCTTATGTCTAACTCCTTCCTCCCCTTTAATGTTTATGGTTGACTCCCCGTCAATCGGTCCCCCCCCTGGGCTACAGCGTTGCCTGCGAAAGCTGGGCCTACCCACCGATCTTAAGATTGATTGGCAGCGGTTAGACCTGGCCCTGACCCATGCCTCTGTGGATAGTCAGGCTAACTACGAACGCCTAGAGTTGCTGGGGGATGCGGTGCTCCGGCTGGCGGTGACCGAGTATCTGCAGGAGGCCTTTCCCCAGGCCACCGTTGGTCAACTCTCGGCCCTCGGTTCGGTGCTGGTCAGCGATCGCACCCTGGCCCAACTGGCGGAATCCCTGGGGCTGGGGACCTACCTGTTGAGTGCTACGCCTAACCGATCGCCCCACTCAGCCACCCCCCCCGCTCGCCTGGCCGATGCCCTGGAGGCGGTTCTGGGCGTACTCTACCTGGAGACCCATAACCTGGAGCTAATTCGTCCCTGGCTGGATCCCCACTTGCAGCGCCTGGCGGTGACTATTCAACAAGACCCGGCGCGCCGAAATTATAAGGATGCCCTCCAGGTCTTGACCCAAGCCCGAGATCGCAGCCTCCCTGAGTATCGCACCACCGAACCCCACCCCCTTGACGCCCACCCTCAGCGCTACCAATCCCAGGTGTGGTGGCAGGACAACTGTTGGGGGACTGGCCACGGCCCCACCAAAAAACAGGCAGAACAGGCGGCGGCGGCGATCGCCTATGGTCGTCTACAGAAGGAGCAGGAGTACCCCGTTCTAGACGACCAAACAGGCCATAATTCTTAACGATTCTTAGCATGGCTTAAGGGGGGGACCCAGGGCAACCCGTGATATAGTACTCTAGGTATTTTTTATTACCAATAAGCGGGCTAAGCTACTTAGCTACCAGGCTATCAAGATTCAACTGAGGGATCATTTCTCCCTGCTGCTTCTGCCCCTCTCAACCAGTCAGCTTAGAATTTATAGAGCACTAATTTATGGGTTATCTATTTTGGTCCCTACCTGTTGGTCTGCTAAGCCTGAGCCTTTTCGCCCCCAATGCCCTGGCTAATCATCTGGTTGGCGGTGCTCCCCTCAAGCCCCAGACTTTGTCACCAGTTGATCCGGTCTCCCCCAGCCTGGTATCAACCTGGCAATTGAATCAACTGGCAACGCGGATCGCGGAGCAAGTGGAGGGCAGTGATACCCCCAGCCTGCTGGACTCTCTTGATTTGCCGGGGCTGGCGGAAATCATCGATAACCGGGGCAACTTAAGGTTGCCCCTGGGACTGACGGTATACACCACCCTGGGGGATACCTCTATCGGCTTTGGCACCAATCTTTAAACAGGTGGGCAGAAAGTCCTAGGGAAAGGTGGGGACCGCAGCCCGGTATACTGCTAGTGTGCTACGACTCCTCGGAAATGGGGGGGCTGGCCAAAGCTACAAAGCTACACTACACCTAAGCATCGAGATAAGCCGTTGGCCGTTGACCTCCGCAGTTACGTATACATTGATAGCCTACAACCTCAGCATGCGGCCTATATGGGTACCGTAGCCCTGGGTTTTTTACCTCTCCCGGGAGATGCCTCCCTCTGGATTGAGATTTCCCCAGGAATTGAAATCAACCGGATTTTAGACATTGGCTTGAAGGCGGCGGTGGTGCGGTCTGGCACCCTGATTGTGGAGCGTCTCTACGGGCTGCTAGAAATCCATGCCAGTAATCAGGGGGAGGTTAATGCGTCGGGCATGGCCATGCTAGAAGCCCTGGGGGTGAGTTACCGAGATCGCCTCAAACCTCGGATCATCTCCAGCCAGGTGATCCGCAACCTGGACCCCCACCATGTGCAGTTGATTAACCGCAACCGGCGCGGCAATATGATTGTGGCTGGCCAGACTCTGTACGTCTTTGAGGTGGAACCCGCCGCCTACGCTTCCCTGGCCGCCAATTCGGCAGAGAAGGCTGCCTTGATTAACATTTTGCAGATTAGCTCCGTGGGCAGCTTTGGTCGCCTTTACCTGGGAGGGGAGGAGCGGGATATTCTAGCGGCGCAGCAGGCGGTTCTAGCCACCATGGAGGCCGTACCCGGCCGGGATCACCCCCCCAAACAACGACAGGAATAGGTTTTTCCCCTACCCTACAGTCAACCTAAAAAAAGTCCACTGGTTTTAGCAGTTGACAACGGCTATACCAGACGCTCCGCCACCCGCAGTTTAGCTGATCGGGCCCGGGGGTTAGCCGCCACCTCCGCTGGGCTGGCGATGATAGGTTTTTTAGTGATCACCCCCAGGGCTGGGTTGTCCTTGAAGGCGTGTTTAACCAGGCGGTCCTCCAGGCTATGGAAACTGATGATCACCAACCGTCCCCCCGGTAGCAGCCAACTGGGGGACCGTTTCAGTAGGGTCTCCAGCACCACCAGCTCCTGGTTAACAGCAATGCGCAGGGCCTGGAAAGTCCGGGTGGCGGGGTGAAGGCGGCCGTGGCGGTAACGGCTGGGTACCGCTTGGGCGATCGCCTCGGCTAGTTCCGTGGTGGTCTGAAAGGGACGGTTAGCGAGGATACGGGCGGCAATGCGGCGCGATAGCCGCTCCTCACCGTAGGTATAGAACAGATTAGCCAGGTCGGTTTCCTGCCAGGTGTTGACGATCTCGGCGGCGGTTAGGGGTAGATCGGGGTTCATGCGCATATCCAGGGGGGCGCTATGGCGAAAGCTAAAGCCCCGTTGGGGTTGATCCACTTGGGCGGAACTCACCCCCAGATCTGCCAAAATGCCCTGGAAAAACTGCCCCTGGGGATCGAACTGAGCAAAGTTGCCCCGCCAGAAACGTACCCGATCACCAAACTCCGCCAGGTTAGCTTGGGCGGCGGCGATCGCCTGGGGGTCCTGGTCCACCGCCACCACCTGCACCGTTGGATCCGTAGTCAAAATTAGGCGGCTATGCCCACCACCTCCTACGGTGGCGTCCAGATAGCAACCGCCCGGTTGGGGATTTAACTCCGCCACCACCGCCGCCGCCAACACTGGTACATGGTGAAACTCAACCCCAGCCATTGGTTAAAGTCATCCTTCCGATCTCGCCAACTCGAACAATCCACACTAAGATACTCAAAGATATCCCAAACCACATCCTTGACCCCTGGGTTATAGCTATGTCAATCATTGAAACTAAAACTGAACCCATGGTAATTAACATGGGTCCCCACCATCCCTCCATGCACGGAGTGTTGCGGCTAATTGTCACCCTGGATGGGGAAGATGTGATTGACTGCGAGCCGGTGATTGGCTATCTGCACCGGGGTATGGAGAAAATCGCCGAGAGCCGTACTAACATTATGTTTGTGCCCTACGTCAGCCGCTGGGACTACGCCGCTGGCATGTTTAACGAAGCGATTACGGTCAATGCCCCAGAGCAGCTGGCAGATATCACCGTGCCCCGACGAGCCCGCTATATTCGGGTGATCATGCTGGAGCTAAACCGCATCGCTAACCACCTCCTCTGGCTGGGGCCCTTCCTAGCGGATGTGGGCGCCACCACCCCCTTCTTCTACATTTTCCGGGAACGGGAAATGATCTACGACCTCTGGGAGGCCGCCACCGGCATGCGGTTGATTAACAATAACTACTTTCGCATTGGCGGGGTAGCGGCGGATCTCCCCTACGGCTGGATCGATAAATGTCTTGATTTCTGTGATTACTTCCTGGGCAAGGTCGATGAGTACGAAAAGCTGATTACCAATAACCCTATCTTCCGCCGTCGCATCGAGGGAATTGGGACTATTACCCGGGATCAGGCGATCGCTTGGGGGCTCTCTGGGCCCATGCTGCGCGGCTCAGGGGTAAAGTGGGACCTGCGCAAGGTAGACCACTACGAATGCTACGACGACTTTGACTGGGATATTCACTACGAAACCGCCGGTGATTGTATGGCCCGCTACCAGGTGCGAATACGGGAAATGCGCGAATCGGTGAAGATTATTCGCCAGGCCTGCAACCAGATTCCCGGCGGTCCCTTCGAAAACCTGGAGGCCAAGCGCATAGCCGGGGGTCCTAAGTCAGACTGGAATAACTTCGACTACCAGTTCATTGGCAAGAAAATTGCCCCTACCTTTAAAATCCCCGCAGGGGAACACTACGTCCGCCTAGAAAGCGGCAAGGGGGAACTGGGGGTGTTTATCATGGGCGATGACAGTATCTTTCCCTGGCGCTTTAAGATCCGTGCCCCTGACTTTAACAACCTACAAATTTTGCCCCATCTGCTGAAAGGGGTGAAGGTAGCCGACATCATGGCAATCCTCGGTAGCATCGATGTGATCATGGGTTCCGTTGATCGCTAGGGCAGTAGCCGGAGCACCAGGGCTAAGGATTGGGTAATGGCCAGGCTGCAGCTGGGGTGTTTTAGTTTTACCAACTGGCCACCAGATCAGTCTTGGTTTAGCTTAGGCTAGGGTCAATAAAAATTGTTGCTCCCTTGGGCTGTCCACCCCTTCTCAATGTCAGACTGAGCAGTAGAACTTCGTCACAGAAGGATTGTCCATGGCTCCAGTCACCCTCCCCGTCGTTGCCCTACCTGGCCTAGAGCAGAATGTTCTCCCCCTGTCGGGCTGGGAGGGGGAGATAGACACGGTCCTCGACCCTCAGAGGCCAGTTTTTCTAAATCAAACTAATCTGTCTCTCCAGGAGATCAGCGCTGGCTTTGCCATCGCCCTCCATATGCACCAACCCACCATTCCAGCAGGCCGAGAAGGGGAGCTAATTAACCACCTGCAGTATATGTTTGAACACCCCTTCGATGGGGATAACCACAACGCTGGGGCCTTTGCTTACTGCTACGGTCGACTGGGGGACTTTATTCCAGAGTTGGTACAACAGGGCTGCAACCCTCGGGTGATGCTAGATTACTCCGGCACCCTGCTGTGGGGGTTGGTGCAAATGGGTCGTCAGGACATTCTCGACAAACTGCGCCGCCTCGCCTGTGACCCCACCTACCAACCCTACGTGGAATGGCTGGGAACCTGCTGGGGCCATGCGGTGGTCCCCTCCACCCCCATCCCCGATTTAAAGTTACAGATCCGAGCCTGGCAACACCAGTTCGCCAGTATTTTTGGATTGGAAGCTCTGGCTCGGGTGCGGGGTTTCTCGCCGCCGGAAATGCATCTACCTAATCACCCCGATGGGCTCTACGCCTTTGTCACCACCCTGAAGGAATGCGGTTATACCTGGTTGCTGGTACAGGAACATACCGTGGAAACCCTGGAGGGTACCGCCATCCACCTGCCCCACCTGCCCCACCGCCTGGTGGCCCGCAATGCCCAGGGAGAGGTGACGGAGATCCCGGTGCTGATTAAAACCCAGGGGTCGGATACTAAGCTGGTGGGGCAAATGCAGCCCTACTGGGAAGCTAAAACTCTCCAGCCCCAAAATCTGAGCGGAGTCCGGATACCTCCCCTGGTCAGCCAGATCAGTGATGGGGAAAATGGCGGGGTAATGATGAATGAGTTCCCCAGTGCTTTTATGCGCTCCTGGTATGAAATGCGGGAGCAGGGAGGCGGCCAGCGCGGGGTCGTAGGCCTGAATGGTACGGAATACCTGGAGCTGGTGATGGCCAGCGGTAGTCGGTTGGAGGATTGGCCCTGTTGCCAGGCGCGGGGCCAGCAACGGCTGTGGCAACAGTTGGCCGGTGCATCGGGGCCGATCGCCCTGGCCGAAGCCATCAACGCCTTGCAATCCGCCGATCCTGGCTTTTCTATGGCAGGCGGGTCCTGGACCAGCGATCGCAGCTGGGTAGAGGGTTACGAAAACGTTCTGGAGCCGATGGAGCGTCTCAGCGTTCAGTTTCACCAAACCATGGCCCGCCAGCGCCAACTACCCCAGACCGATCTCCCCCTGGAGCGTCAGTGGCGGTACCACAATGCCCTACTCCACAATCTACTGCTGCAAACCAGCTGCTTTCGCTACTGGGGGCAGGGTGCCTGGACTGACTATGCCAGGGAAATCTACCGGCGCGGTCAAGCCATCCTCACCCATGATTTTACCTAGCTAGCTCCCTGTCCCGACGGGTGTAGCTTGTCTACCGACTACTTTTCAAACAAGCTACGAAAGGGTATGGTTTACAATGATTTCATCAATATTTTGTGGGTAAGGGGAATTTAGGCGCATCGATATAGCCATGACTGGGTGTAGGCCAGTCAAAATGCTTACCGATCCTTTGCGTTCATTCAAGTAACTCTGTCCTCAGGGATCTGGCCAAAGTTATCACTAAGGCCACTACCCTGGTTTTGTGAGGGATCGCCCACAGAATTTGATGGTAGCCCTCGTTGTTCCCAGTAGTCCTGCCCTGTAAACTGACGTCATGCTTGTATCACCCAATGTTGACAACGCCCGTCCTTTTTTGACCTGGCAACGAATTACTGACTGGGCTCAAGAACACTATCGGTCTAGAATTTTTGCTAGGGATGAACGCATTCCCACTCGTCCAGGCTTACTCTATCTGGTGGAGCGAGGAGCGGTGCGGTTGGTGGGAACCAGTCAGTTGACTCCAGGGGATCCCAGGGGCTCTGACCCTGAGTTAGGCGGGGCAGAAATGGATTTAGACTTGGACGGTGACTCCGCCTTGGAAGTGGAGGATCATGGCGGTTCCCTGGCCCTCGGGGGTCAGGAGGAGGCCTTTTTAGGTTTCGTCGGAGCCGGTCAACCCTTTGAAATCGTAGCCCAGTCTCCCTTTAGTCTGCAGAGCTTTGCCCACGTTGACCAAACCACAGTGATCTGGCTCTATTGGAACGATCTGGATAACTGGCCCCACTTTCGTCGCGAAGTTCTAGATGCCTTCCGCTATCAACACCAGCGTAAACTACTCTGGCTCAGCACCCTGGGGCAGCGCCGCACCATTGATCGATTGCTGGGGTTTATTACCCTTCTCATCGAGGAGTTTGGAGAGCCCTGTGAATTAGGCTACTACCTACCCTGGACCTTGACCCACGCCCAAATGGGCAGTGCCATTGGCTCCACCCGGGTGACAGTAACTCGATTGATGGGGAAGTTGCGCCAACGTCACCGCATCCAGATTTATAAAGATGGGCTGATCGCCATTCCCAGTAGCTCCACCCTGACTAACCAGGCATGACTGCCTACGGACTTTTCCCTAGTCCTCAATTAAGGATTGGGCCAGGGTTCTATTAGCGGTCCCATTCTTCTCGGTGCTGAGGCTCTTGATATTAAGGGGTAGGTTGGTAAACTGGGGCAAAATCTCCTCGGCAAAGGCAGCGGCCGCCTTAGATCGGTAACGACTGGGGTTGAAAATTACCGATAGGGTGCGATGCACCACCACCGCCTCAATCTTAGCCCGATGTAAAACCCCCATTTGGAGTTCCTTCTCAATCGCTGAGTTAGAGACAAAGGCGACCCCTAATCCAGATTGTACAGCGGTTTTAATGGCCTCAATGGAATTCAGTTCCATTTCGATTTTCAGACGTCGGGTTTCAATACCACACTGGCTCAGCACCTGATCGATCACTTTACGAATCGTGGACTGGGAGTCCAGGGCAATGAAATGGAGTTTGTAGAGATCCTCCCGCTGAATGCGATCGTGGCTAGATAGGGGATGGTGCATGGGCATAATCAAGGCCAATTCATCTTCGGCGTAGGGCACCACCGTTAGGGATTCCTGCAATTCCGGTGGAATTTCCCCCCCAATGATGGCTAGATCGACCTGACCGTTAGCCACGCTCCAGGCGGTACGGCGAGTGGAGTGAACGTGTAACTGTACAGCCACGTCTGCGTATTTTTGCCGAAATAACCCAATCATGCGGGGCAGCAGGTAGGTACCGGTGGTCTGACTAGCCCCGATAATCAAACTACCCCCCTGCAGATTTTGCAAATCCTCAATGGCTCGACAGGTTTCCTCACAAAGGCTGAGGATGCGATCGCCGTAGGTCAGCAGTAGGTGTCCGGCTTCTGTTAATTGAGCTCGCCGCCCACCCCGGTCAAATAGGGGCACGTCAAGCTGGCGCTCCAGGTTTTGCACCTGTAGACTGACCGCTGGTTGGGAGACGTAGAGACTATCGGCGGCCCGTTTAAAGCTACCCTCCGCCGCAATCGCCTTGAGAATCCGGAGTTGATCAAGGGTAAAAGGCAGGTCAGCCATGGATATTCACCGCCATAGTTATTTGTTTAAGGGGCCAATCCCCCCCAGGGTCATACCAACTCATGATTTCTTCCCCCATGAGATCTCCACCAATTTTATCTATCACCCATCTAAAGCCGTGCCTGAACCATTGATGTCTGGCTCGGATGTTTAGCAATCGGTTGGCCCTAGTTGGCCAAGGTAATAGGGTATCGATCCTGTATTAAGAGTACTGGATTAAGCGCACTGAATTAGCCGCTAGGGTCACAGGCCATCTCTTTGATGTCAACCCCTAAGCATATTGGCTGGGGTAAAGGTGATGGAAGTTATACCAGCTTGAGGGGCACATCTGTTATGGTAAGGCAAAGGCGTGGTTAAGGTTGATTGCCTATTTTCCTATGGACTCTGCTCCCTTACTGACTACTCGCCACCAGCAGGTGTTACAAGCCACTGTACGGCATTATGTTGCCACCGCAGAGCCGGTAGGCTCCCGGGCCCTCACCCAGGAATACGATTTAAAAGTTAGCCCCGCCACCGTCCGCAATACTATGGGTTGGCTAGAAAAGTATGGGTTTTTATACCAACCCCATCCCTCCGCCGGTCGAGTTCCCTCCGATTGGGGCTATCGCCTTTATGTGGATCGCCTCATGCAATCCTCAGGAAAGCTAGCTCGCCAAGTGGATACCCTGTTGTCGGAGGAGCTAGGGTGGGCAGGCTGGAGCCTGGAGGCCTTACTGAAGGAAGCAACCCAGATCCTAGCCCAAGTCACCGGCTACCTAGCTTTAGTCACCCTACCCCAGGCCAGCACCGCCCTGATTCGTCATATCCAACTGGTACAGGTGGGGGCGGGCCAGCTGTTGATGGTTGTTCTGCTCGATTGCCTCAGTACGGAGTCAATCCTGGTGCCCCTGGGGAATTGGCATCGCCCTGGGGCGGTGGATAGTTTGGGTGGCAGTCAATTGGAAATGCTATCTAACTTCCTCACGCATCATCTCCAGGGACGCCCTTTAGTGGATGTTGCTCAGCTAGATTGGAGTGACCTGGGGGAGGAGTTGCAACGTTATGGGGTGATGCTGGGCCAGGCATTGGAGGAGCTGGCTCGGCGATCGCGACTGACCATGTCTACCCAGTTAGTCGTCCGTGGCCTGGCGGAGGTGCTGCGTCAACCGGAGTTCGCCGATGCCCAACATATTCAGGCCATCGTCCGCTTACTGGAGGAGGGACAATCCCAACTCTGGCCCCTGCTGTTTGAGGCTCCCCCGCTTACCCCCCAGGCCAGACCTAACGACGTGCGGGTGTGGATTGGCTCCGAAAACCCCATCGAGCCGATGCAGGGCTGTGCCCTGGTGGTGTCCAGTTATCGACGCCAGGAAAATGCCCTGGGCAGCGTGGGGGTGCTGGGGCCCACCCGCATGGTCTACGAGAATGCCGTTGAGGTGGTGAAGGCTACCGCTGATTATCTCTCCCACACCCTGAGTCCGCGAGTGGAGGTCAGCTAATCTAATCAGTACTCCTAACCCCGTGTCCATGGTCAAGGGGTATGGCCCTAGTCTACCGGTAAGGCAGGGGAGACAACACCCCTCCCAGTTTCTGCTTTCATTGCCATGGGCACGGGGCTACAGTTAAGGACTAGGAGAGGATTAGGAGAGTATAAAGATGGGTTGAGGGAGGATTACCAGCTGTGATCATAACCGAACTGCTTGCAGTTCTGGCGTTGTCAGCGGCCCTTGGGTTGCGGATAGCTCTGCCCCTATTGGTGTTGGGTCTAATGTCCGGTAGTGGACTGTGGTCCCAGGTGCCTATCTTGGCAAACCTACCCCCTACCCTGGTGATGGGAGGGCTGGTGAGTGGTGCTCTGCTAGAACTCATCCTCTCCAAGCAGCGGTTTAGTCGCCCCCTATTACACAGTACGGAACTACTGCTCAGCCCCATCGTGGGCCTGATGGCGGGTCTTGCCCTGGTCCATCCCCTGGGGATAGCGGGTTGGCTACAGGGGGTGATCGCCCTGATCGGCGGCCTGGTAGCCCTGGTAATTCAATTGGTGCAGATCGGGTGGTTTTACCGTCCTCGGCAACCTCCCCTTTGGGGGATGTTTCTGGTAGATGCCCTCTGCCTTCTATTAACTCTGTCTGCTTTTACGGTGCCCCAGGTGGGGGGAATGTTGTCCCTGCTATTGCTCTGGCTAGTGATTCGCACCGCTGATGGCTGGCGTGGTGGGTTACGGGGTTTGGGGCGATCGCCCTAAACCATTTTTTGCTATGCTAGTAACTTGAATGCTACGCGGATGTGGCGGAATTGGTAGACGCGCTAGATTTAGGTTCTAGTGTCCTCGGACGTGAAGGTTCAAGTCCTTTCATCCGCATTAGTTAGTTTCACGGGCTAGCCTCAGCCATCTGCTTGTTTTGGCCCTATGACCTTAATCCATTCCCCATTCTCCCTGTCTCCCCTGAGTGTTGCCGGGCTGGTGGACTACATTCGCTCTAGCCTGGAGGAAGACCCCAATCTTCAGCAGGTGGCGGTGGTGGGAGAGGTTTCTAGCACTACCCCCCATCAAAAGGGACTGTTTTTTAATCTCAGTGATCCTGAGCAAAAGGCCACCGTTAATTGCGTGGCCTGGCGGAGCCAATGGCCCCGCCTCACCACCCTACCGAACCTAGGGGAACAGGTGCTGGTCCAGGGTACGGTCACGGTTTACGCCCAACGCAGTGGCTACCAGTTAACGGTGTGGCAGGTCTTACCCCTCGGGGATGGGCTGAAGTCCTGGCGCTATCGCCAACTCAAACAACGGCTACAGGCCGAGGGGTTATTTGATCCGGAAAGGAAGCAGCCCCTGCCGAGCCTGGCCCAGACCATTGCCGTGGTCTCCTCCCCCCAGGCAGCCGCCTGGGGAGATATTCAGCGATCGCTGCAGCAGCATCACCCTGGCCTGCGGGTATTATTCTCCCCAGCCACGGTGCAGGGAGAAACAGCTCCCGCCTCCATCCTACAGGCAATCCAGCGGGTGGTAAGGGATGGGCGCGCCGAGGTGCTGATTCTGGCTCGGGGCGGGGGCACCAGCGAAGATCTGGAGTGTTTTGACGATGAGCGGGTGGTTAGGGCGGTGGCAGAGTGTCCGATCCCGGTGGTAACCGGCATTGGCCACCAACGGGATGAATCCCTAGCGGACTTAGCGGCAGATCTTTGCGTCCATACCCCCACCGCAGCGGCCCTGACGGTGGTTCCAGCCCTGGCAGATCTAATCATCGCCCATGGCCGACGCGGCGATCGGCTGTTTACCCTGATCACCGCCGCCCTGGGTGATCATCAAGGCCACCTGGCCCTATTGCAGCAACGGCTACAGCGGCTTCGCCTAGATCAGCGACTACAGCAATACCAGGTCTACCTGGACCAGTTACGGGGGCGTCTGTGCCACGGGGTGCAGATGGAGGTCCGTCAGGCTCAGGATCGCTGTAGCGCCCTCGGCGATCGGTTACGGGGATTAAGTCCAGCCATTGTGATGCGGCGGGGTTATGCTCTGGTTCGTGATCAGCGAGGTAAGGTGGTTATGGATGCCAGTACCGTTGCTCCCCACGCTATCCTTAACCTAGAACTGGCCCAAGGGGGGTTAACCGTACAGGTGATTGCTATCCATCCTTCCGCTTCCATACCCTCTAGTACTCGCCATGCCCCGTAAATCCTCCCCTGACCAACCTCCCTCCGATCCCTGGAGTTACGAAGATACCGTGGCTGACCTGGAGGCCATGGTGGCCAACCTGGAGTCCGGCAACCTATCCCTGCCGGAGATTTTAGAGCAGTTTGAACAGGCGGCTCAGGCTCTGCATCGGTGTGAAACCTATTTACAGGAAAAACGACAGCAGGTTGATCTACTAATTGAAACCCTTGCCGATCCCTAGCCCAGGGAATCTACGACCTGACTATTGTTAGCCTGGGTTATCTGCCTCCATCCTGGAACCAGGTCCTGACCGTGGGTTTAACGCAGAAGTCGTAAGCCCATGGCAATTAAGCCCCCCTTTCCTAATTAAGCTGCAGGCAATCATGCAGCTAGGATAAAGGATGAGGCTTTTACCTCTCCTTGATCCTCAGGTTGGGGTACACTGCATGGCACCAGTGTTTCAGGCGGCGCCTCTCACCTACCTATGTCGGTATCCGTTTCCAATCCTGCTCCTCAGCGGCATCACTGGCAGCAACGCCTGCTGGAGCTAATCAACCTGCGACCCGAGGAGCAGGAGCGGACCTGGCTGATGTTTGCCGCCTATACCTTTACTTCCATGGGTATTCTCTGGATGGAGGTCAGTTCCGCAGCCCTCTTTCTTGGCCAGTACGGTGCCGCTAAACTACCCTGGATTTATATGTTTAGCGCCCTGGTGGGGCTGGGCTTGAGTCTGATTTATTCCTGGTTACAACGCCTGCTGCCCCTGCGACAGGCCCTGGTGGCCATGGCCCTACTGATGGCCATGCCAATTTTGCTGTTTCGTTGGGGCCTTAGCCAACCAGAACTGGTGGCCATCACGGTGTTTTTAATACGGCTCTGGATTGAGGCGATCTATGGCCTAAATGAACTAAATCTTTCCTTAACCGCTAATCAATTGTTCAACATTCGGGAGGTGAAGCGGGCCTTCCCCATTATTAGCAGTGGCATTCAAATCGCAGATATCATTAGTGGTTTTTCTATTTACCTCTTACTCACCCTATTTGGCTTGCAGAACGTCATGCTGCTGGCCTTTGGGGCAATGGTGATCGGTGCCCTACTGCTCTATTACCTCGGCCATAGCTACGCCCACGCCTTCCCTGACTCCCCCAAGCATCAACCGGAGGTAGTAGATAGCCACACCGGTAAATCACCCCTGCGGGGAGCTTTGGGCCAGTATATTGTGCTGTTGGGTGCCTTCTTTGTGCTGGCCCAGATGCTTTTATTCTCTACGGAGTTTCAGTTTCTAAACCAGTTAGAACTATCCCTGGAAGTAAATGAAATTGCCACCTTTCTGGGTATTTTCAGTGGTCTACTAGGGTTAATTGAGCTATTAACCCAATGGTTTAGTGCCAGCCGGCTGATTGAGCGCCGGGGGGTGTTTACGGCGGCCCTGGTCTTACCCGTAGTGATTATCAGCCTGGGCCTGCTCACCCTGGTGGCCAGTTTACCCCAACTCCTAGGGGCGGTTGCCCTCTTCCTGGGCGTGGTGCTGCTCAAGTTTTTAGACGAATGGTTACGCTATACCCTGGTGGCCACCATCCGGCCTGTCCTGTTTCAGCCCATTCCCGGTCAGGTGCGCAGCACGGTGCAATCCCTGGTCGCAGGGATTGCTGAGCCGATCTCCATGGGGGCTACTGGCCTGGTCATTCTGCTGGTGATTGGTCTGGCTAACCAGTTAGGCCTGCAGGGTAATTTGGCCCAGGCCCAACTGTTTCTCCTGGGGACGGTAGGGGCGGCCCTGGTGTGGTTTGGGATTATGGCGCTGCTGCGATCGCGCTATCTCAACCTGCTAGTACAGGGAGCGGAACGGGGTCTGGCCCATTTCTCCGATGGCGACCTGCGGGCCATGAAGCAAAGCCTGATGGAGGCCCTGGCCAAACCTCAATCAGAGGCGGAACAACGCTATTGCATTGACCTGCTCTGTCAGGTAGCCTCCCGAGAGGTGGGGGAAGTGCTGGCCCCCCGTCTAATGGAGTTTTCCCCAGATCTCCAGCAGCGCAGCCTGGAAGCCATGCTGTTATACCCAAATCCTAACTTTAGCAATCCGGTAAAAGCCCTCTTGGACTCCCCTGATCAGCCTCCAGCGGTATTTGCCCTGGCCCTGCGTTATCTCTGGCAGGTGAAGGAAGACCACCCGGTGGAGGACCTCAAGCCCTACCTACAGCCCCAGGTGGACGTCGTCGTTCGCGGTACCGCCGCTGCCTTGATGCTGCGCTGGGGTAATCGCCAGCAGCGGGTGGAGGCCATGGCCAGTTTGCGTAAAATGCTTACCCACGAACAGGAGCCAGAGCGAGTCATGGGCTGCCGCGCCCTGGCCGATGCTAATTACATGGAGTCCCTTGGTATCTATGTTGATACACTGCTGCAGGATCCATCCCTGCGGGTGCGGCGAGCCACCTTAATGGCCATTGCCGCCACTCAGTATGCCCGTTACTACCCGGCTCTGCTCAAAGCCTTGCATTATCCCTCTACCCGCCTGGCGGCCAGCCAGGCCTTGAGTAACCTGGGGGACGAAGCCCTGCCCATGTTGGCCTCCCTGGGGGTCGATCCCTACAAACCTGACAGCTTGCGCTATCAAGCCTGGCAGGTGGTTGGCGAGATTGGCAGTTTACGAGCTCTGGAGATGTTGATCCATAACCTGGTCAGCGCCTGGGGTAACAGCCGCCGGCAAATTCTGGCGGTTTTATTGAAAATCTACCAACAAACCGGCCTGCGGCGATCTCCCCTAATTGACGATGCCCTCGACCAAATTTTGGGGCGCAGTGGTTTGGAAGCAATCTTAGCGACTGAGTTGGACTTTTTGGGGCAGTTACTAGCGGCCAAGGTAGACTTGGACCCTAGCCTGGTGGCGGGGATTGAGGCGGATCTGATGCGATCCGCCCTGGCTAGTATGGAAACCGATAGCCTGGATCGGGTGTTTCAACTACTCCGATTCATGGCCCCAGGGGGAACCATCCAGGCGGCCCAGACTAGTTTTAGTGGTTCCTCCGCCCGCTGGGCCCGGGGGTTGGAAATTCTTGACAATAGCTTGGATAGCCCCAGCAAGGCGACCCTGCTGATCCTGCTTGATCGGCGTCCTATTCAGGAGAAACTGAAACAACTAACCAGTATGCCCCTGGGCTTTGAGTATCGTCCCATGTCCCCCCGCGATCGCCTGCGCCATCTACTAGATCTGCGTCGCTATCTTTCCGATTGGGGGTTAGCCTGTTGCTTCCATCTGGCCAGGGTCAACCACTGGAGCTTCACCCCCGACCATACCCTAGCCTTATTACAACACCCTACGGGGTTTGTCCGGGAGGCCGTACTAGCCTACCTGGCTATGGCCTCTCCCCGGGTTTTGCCAGAGATTCTACCGCTGATGGGCAGGGATCCCGATCCGCTGGTGACTAGCCAGGTGGCCCAGTTGGCCGCTATTTATAATCAGAAAAGCTGATTATTACTACCCCTTGACCTGCTACCCATGCCTTTAACCAGCCTTGATCGTCTACTCTTTATTCGGCAGGTGCCCATTTTTAGAGAACTGCGCGACGATTTTCTCATGCGCCTAGCGCCGATCATGGAGGAGGTCTACTTCAGCGCCGACCAGGCAATTTTGATCGAAGGTCAAGATGGTCGAGCCATGTACATTATGGTGTCAGGGCGGGTAAGTGTGCACCTCAAGGGACAGGAGGTCGCCCAATTTAAACCTGGGGATTGCTTTGGGGAAATGTCGGTTTTTGACGCCGAGCCCCGCTCCGCCTCGGTAACTAGCCTGACCTCTTGCACTTGCCTGGTGTTGAATCAACAGCAACTTTACGAGGCCATTGATGAAACCCCCGGAATCGCCCTTAACATCATTCGCCTCCTGTCCCGGCGCATCCGCGAACTTAACCAAGACCTGAACCGTTTTGGTGCTGAGCCTGATAGCCTTTCTGAGTTTGAGACTAGGTCAGGTCAAGCCATCTTGTCCTCCCCGAGGAGGATCTCACGCCAAGACCAGCTATCCCCAGGGCTAGGATCTAACCCTGAAACTTCTGCATCGCCCCGAGCAGAGGAATGGCCCTATGGCCCCCTACTTTATTAATGATCGCTAAGGAACAACCGCTATGGTTTGCTCTCCCGACCTAGGTAGCCTACCGGTTAGCCTCAACCAGGCTGGGCATCAACGCCTCTGGTACTGGCGGGGCTGGCGAGTACGGTATTGGTTTCACCCGGGTCCGTCCGACACTCACTCCCCTTCGCCCCTGCTGCTCATCCATGGTTTTGGCGCCAACCTTAACCAATGGCGTCACAATCTGCCGAGCCTAAGTCAAGCCAGACCTATCTACGCCCTAGATTTATTGGGCTTTGGTGACGCAGCTAAGGTTCCCACCCTCTACGGCACTGATCTCTGGGGTAGTCAGGTGGCGGACTTCATTGAGCAGGTTGTGGGTCAGCCGGTACTGTTAGTTGGCCATTCCCTTGGGGCCTTGGTGGCCTTAATAGTAGCCCATCACTACCCCAAGAGGGTGGAGCGGTTAGCCATGGTAACCCTGCCCGTAGCTGCCGCCCGAGAGGATTTAGTGGTCGGCTGGGTTAATCATCTGGCCCTACGACTTGAAGCCTTTATGGCTAACCCCTTATTGCTACGGCCCCTATTTAGGGTGGTGAGGCGGCCCTGGTTTTTGGGATGGGCCCTCCGGAGTATTTACCTCAACCCTGGTTGGGTCGATGATGAATTGCTAAGTTTGTTCGCCCTGCCACCGCGGCAACGAGGTGCTGCTAGAGCGCTGTGTTATCTGGTGCGATCGCGTAGCCAGGTCAACTTTAGCTGCTCCATTAAAACCATGATACGGGACTTGAGCAAACCTGCCCTGTTGCTATGGGGAGAGCAAGACCGGGTAGTTCCCATTGGTTTTGCCCTCGGTCTTACCCCCCTTAGCCCTTACTTATACATTAAGAGAGTGCCGATGGCTGGCCACTGTATTTACGATGAAAATGCCGATCAATTTAACCAATTAGTCCTAAAATGGATAGAGTCAGAGTCTCAGCATTCTACAATGATTCTGGCTACGACACATGATTGAGCCGCTTATTGCGCCATTGTCGAATGGCGTGAGCTTCTCGTTGGGTAGGGGTAAGATAACGATCCAGGGGAAGGGCATCGGATCGGGGTGTGCTAGTAGACTCCGACCTGCGAACACATAAACATTGAGCTAAGCTCTCAAGATGAGGCTCCAAGGCAAGCTCTCGGGCAAGGGCACCTACGGAAGGAAACCGATCCGTTGGAGAGGGGCAAAGCATTTTATCGAGAAGATTGCTAAAATGATCGCTAACGGTAGCTGTATGATGCCAGCGAATGTCTCCGGTATGGGGATCCTGGACAAACTCAATTGGAGTACGACCTGTTAACAAGAACAAGCAGGTCATACCCAAGGCGTAAATATCACTACTGTAGCAGGGGCGGAGGGCCAACTGCTCGGGAGGTGCAAAGCCAGGGGTTCCGACAAACTGGGTGGCGGCTGGCTGATGATCAACCCCCTCATCTATATCCGATAAAAATTGCCGGACAGCACCAAAGTCAATCAGTACTAAGCGCCTATCCAAAGTGCTACGGATGATGTTAGGAGGTTTAATGTCCCGATGAATAATACGATTTCGATGAATAAACTCCACAACCGGCAAAATTTCTGCCAAAAAACATTTCACCTGGGCCTCAGTTTGACGACCCCGTTGGCGAACCTCCTGGGCCAGGGTCTGACCTTGAATGTAGTCCTGAACGAGATAAAACTCACCACCAGTGGTGAAGTAATCAAGTAGACGGGGAATTTGGGAGTGGCTACCTAAACTGGCAAGGGCCTTAGCCTCCCGACGAAAGCGCACCTTAGCACGCTCTAGCGATCCCTGGTTGCGAGTTTTAGGATGGAGTTGCTTAATTACACAGTAGGGCTGGGAGGGGAGTTCGGTATCCTGAGCCAGGTAGGTTATGCCAAATCCCCCCTTACCTAGGGGCTTAAGAACACGGTAGCGATTTCGAAACAAGTCATCAGACTGGTAAAAATTAATAATTTCCGCATTACCAGTGGATTCTGAGGTAGAACCAAAATCGCCATTACACAACCTTGCCATCAACACGATTCCACTAAAGTGACATTTTTAACCTTAAGTTCATTGCAGGCCATAAAATAAAGCCTAGCCCTAAGAAATCTCCTGAACTTCTTCAGAGTTACTATTTATCAGTGCTGTCACTAACTGTAATGAAAGAATAATTGTAAAAATAAATTAGTATCTTATGTAGCAGTTTTAACTTTGGTAAAGCAATGGCCTTAATATACCACTTAGACAAAGGTTTGAAAAGGCCAACACCCATAGCCCTATCCTTAGGTAACACCTATCCCTCTTTTATTCTGTAGGAAGCTTAAGTAACGCATCAGCACCTCCTGTGAGGCCGATGGGTCCGGATACTTGGGGGTACCTAGCTTTTTAAGCAGGGTAGGGAGGAGGGGCACGGGGCCTCAGCGTGATCGACAGTCAGTGGAACCGTTCTTTCAAAGTGCTGGATCAGGCTTAGTCCCGCATTCTGGACCTGGCGTCAAAGGTAACCAAAAAGTAAATTGACTACCCTGGTGTGGTTGACTGATCACACCGATCTCTCCTCCGTGCATTTCTACTAACCGGCGGCATATTGTTAGCCCTAGCCCTGTCCCTCCGGATCGACGACTGCGTGATCGATCCGCCCGCCAGAAACGCTCAAATACCCGGGGTAGATCTTCAGGAGCAATGCCAATACCCGTATCACTGACACGGATATACAGTCGGCCCTCTTCGGCCCAGGTGGTGATGGTGACGGTTCCCCTATCGGTGTATCTCAAGGCGTTGCTAATTAGGTTAATCATAATTTGCTCCACCCGGTTAGGGTCAGCATAGGCGATTGGCAGAGGATCGGGGCAGTCCAACTGTACCGTTACTTCATCCTTGCCTTGCTCATTAAAGGTTTTGACCAGGGCAACCAGCAGGGGGAGAAGAGAAATGGCCTGGGGCTCCACCGCCAGGTAGTCACTTTCCAGTTTGGAAAGTTCTTGTAAATCATTTACTAGCCGCTGTAGGCGAGTGGTTTCCGCCGTCAGGCGATCGTATAGCTCCGCTTGGGGGGTAATGGTGCCATCTGATAGCCCCTCTAAATATCCGTGCAAAATAGTCAGAGGAGTCCGCAACTCGTGGGTAAGGTCACCGATCAACTCACGCCGGCGCTCCTCCACTCCTAATAAATCACTCGCCATGCGGTTAAAGCTGTTAGCGAGACGTTGTACCTCCAGAATGTCTGAGTCTGGCAACCTTTCCCCTAACTGACCGGAGGCCACTTGACGAGTAATTTCAGCCATCTGCTCAAGAGGGCGAATAATCCGCCGAGAGACCCAATAGCTTAATCCGCCTGCCGCCCCACCCCCGACTAAAATGGCCCAGATCATGCCTCGGCTCCAGGCTGCTTCAAACCCTCTCAGCAGCTGGGTACGTCGCTGGATACTCATGACCCCGTTATCGTAGCGCTGCAGAGAAACCACAAAGAGTCGTGGAGAGTAAAGACGGGCGATGGTGACCAAGGTGATCACCCCCACTGCCATCACGGCCAGATGAGACCAAAACAGACGACTACGCAGGCTTTGTTTAGCCATTGTGGCCCTTAAGTGGAAGGCTGGGGCGGAATCAGTTGCAGTTCCGGCCTTTCTTCTGATAGGATAGCTCCCTCTACTGGGCAAACCTGAAGGCAGATACCACAGTCAATGCAGGTGGAGAAATCAATCCAATACCACCCCGTACCCTTTTGGTTTTTACCAGGACCCTCGTGAATACAGGCAACAGGGCAAGAATCAAAACAGTCAGCTACCCCTTCGCAAATGTTAGTGAGAATAGTATGGGCCACAGTTACTCCTAAGCACCCTTTGCTAAAAAAGATCAATCCTTGGCGCAGTAGCTATACCATAGCCTCGGATAACCCAACGGTAAAGACTGCTTTATGATCACTCAGTTGAACCACCTAAGCCAAAATACTGACTTGGCCCTAGGTTTTACACTAATCAGTTTTATTGTAAGTTTATTGTAGGTGTTTTGACCAAAGGAACCCATGGACTCCAGGGAACAGGACTAGGGCTGGGGGTTGGGGGGTTGGGACCGGGCTTGAATCAGTTCGATGAAGCGATCGCTGACAGTGTGGTCCTTGGTTTGCACGGCATGGTCAATCAGCATTTCTCGCAGTTGCAGGGCTTTATCCAGGGGTAACTGGGTGGCCAGCAGCAGGTATACCCCGCGAAAGCGAGGATCCCCCAGGTGCTGGGCAGGGCGCTCATTACCCTGGCCCCAAAAGGTCTGGACAATAAAAAAGTCCTGATTTTTTTCATGGCGAAAGCGCCATTCGGTGAGGGTACCGCCCTGGGCATCGGTGAGCTGACGGCTCAACACCATGCGGTAGGGCTCCATGGCGCTCAACTCCTTAAACCAGGGTTCGGCCGGAATGGTAAAGTCATCCGCCAGGCGCATCTGGTAGGCCATTTCCCCAAACTCCACCAGGGGAAAGGGCTGGTGCAGGTGAATGTGCTGGTAGCGGCGGGCCATGGTGTCGTACTGCTGCTGTTGTAGGTTGAGCAGGTCGGGCTGTTCTCCCTCCGCCAACATCTGGGCCACCAGGGTGAGTTCCATGGGGTTAGAGAGGGTTTGGGCCATGGCCTCCCGGCCCAGGTGATCGGCGGCCAGGTGGGCTAGAAAGCTCTGGCAGGCACGATCGTAGCCAGCCCCCTGTCGGGGTGCGGTGGCCGGTAGGGTGGGCCGGCGCGATCGCAAAAATTCCCCCACCTGGGTCTCGGTTAGGGGCTGGAGTTGGTAGACTTCGGCGCTGGCAGGGGGAGCCCAATCCATGGGTTGGGTCGCTATCAAAATGTTGCCCTTGAAGTAGGTTTCGGCAAACAGGGTGATTTTGGCCCGGGTATCGGGGGTCACTTCGTTGAGCCCGTCAATGCAGAGATCGAGGGCGCCACTGTAGATCAGGGTTTGTAGAAAGTTCGTATCCTGGGCGGGGCCGTGGAGGCGATCGCGAATGGCCTCGATCACACCGCCTGCGCATTTGCGGGCGGGTAGGTACACCACCAGGCGACGGCTACGGTTGACGAGTTGCTTGAGGGCCATGGTTTTACCCAGCCCCGACTCCCCCTCCAGCACCATCTGCCCCTTCAATTCCGGCAGGGCCGTCATCAGCGGTAGTCGCTGCCCAGTCTTCTGCACCACCACATCGGACCCAGGGAAGTATTGCTGGGGGTCGACCTCCGCCAGGTTGGCCTCCGCCAGCAAATGGGCCCGAAAGGGGGCAAACAGCTTAGCCCGCAAAAAGGGCACCCAGGTGAGGGCCAGGCCCACGTAGCCCAGGCCAAAGATCTTGCGTACCCTGGGGTTCCAGAAAAACAGGGCCTGCACCTGGGGCGATCGCGGGTATAGGGCCACCAGGCCCAACCAAAACAGCCCATGCAGCAGCAACGTGGTGGTTCCCGTACGCACTACCCTAGACAGCACCCCCTCCAGGGAGGAGTTACCCGCTTGGGATGCGGCGATCGCCTGGTGTAGTTCCCGTTGCAATTCCGCCGTGGTCTGGGGGTTTTGCTCCAGGGCGGCAAGGCCCTGGTTAAGACTTTCCAGGTAGGCGGACCTTTGCCTGGGGGAGGGGTTACCCAGGGGGATTAGCCCGGAGCCAGGCTGGCCCAAGCTGGCACTTGCCACCGCCAGCAGATCCACCGTGTTTCTTAAAATTGTCGGGTTTGACTGCTGCAGCTGGCTGACCAGGGCCTCCAGGTGGGGCAGCAACAGGGTGCCGGTTTCAGTGGGGGCATTAGCGGCGATGGTGCGCAGAGCCGTGGAGGACTCCACCGCCAGCTCACTGCCATTCCCCTGGATCTGAGCGACCAGGGCTGCCACCACCGCCGGGGTCGGTAGCCGGAGCCCCCGCAACCCCTGGGCGACGGGCAGCTTTTCCGCTGCCCCCGCTACCCCATCCTGAAGGATGGCCACCAACGGGTCGGGCTGGCCCCGGTCCGCCAGGGCCCGGGCCGCCGCCGATCGCAGCTCAAAGTCTGATTGGGGGTTTTCGAGCCGAGCAATCAGGACCGGGTCTACCAGCGCGGCTTCCCCCTGCACCTGGCCCAGGGCATAGGTGGCGGTAATGGTCAGGGACGGCGGCGGGTTGGGCTGGTCCAGGCGGCGGATCAGGGCCTGGGCGATCGCCCCCTGGCGGGACGACTGATGCGACAGGCGAGCCACGGTCCCCAACACCGCCGCCGAGCGTTCCTGCACCTGCTCGTCTACATCAGTCTGTAGGCGGGTCATCAGGGTTTCCGTCAGGGCGGGGGTGCCGTCCACCCAAGCCGCCGTAGCGGTGGGGAGAGCCAGCAGCCCTTCGAGGGCCGCGATCGCCTCTAACCGCTGATCGAGATCGCCCTGGTTAAGGGCGGTTACCAGGCCAGGAATGGCCTCGGCCCCACAGGCTTGAATGGCCGCCATGGCTTGCTGCCAACCGCTGGTGTCAACCATCGCCTCTAGATGGCCCCTAATCTGGGCCTGATCACAGGTTTGAGCCAGGGCTCGCCCGGCCCCACCCAGAACAGCCAACACCACCAGGCCCGATAGCCAGACCTGACCCACCCGCCGGACCCTGGAGCCATTCTCCCCAGGGACAGAACTGACCAGCCCCCATGGATCCTCAGGATTGCGATTGGGGTAAACAGACGCCATCACAGCACCATTCCATATTCCATTTAATCAGGCGCACGGCTTAACCAGAGCATGGCCATGGTCCGGAGGGATCTACTCCTCAACTGCAGATCCAGACTATCAGGTCCATTCCTTAACGGAATAGGGTATTGATCTCACTACCACTCCGCATTAGTTGATGATTGCGTGGGTTGCTATCGTCGTTGCTAGGGTTACCGTCTTGGTAAAGGAGCTGATCGAAACTGAGGATGAGTTCATAGCTGGGGGGAAATTCCCCCTCTGCGGCGGCGGCGGCATTCCAATCCCGGATATAGCTAAGTTCGATGGTGTTCGGTACCGTCAGGCTATCAAAATCAGCGCTGGCCACTAATTGTCGGTTACCGCCAGGGCTAACCTCATAGAGCAGGGCCCGCTGCTGGCCTGGGTTAGAACCGTAGGGTCCGCCCAGGTTCTCCACCCGTCCGACGATTTGCACCTGCCCGGCAAAGGATGAACTGCGGTTGAGCAGGGTAAAGTCAATCTGGCTGGCGCTCAGGTCTGGGGGCGAAGCGGTTCGGCTGGTGTCCGGGTCTGGTGGATTGGGCAAACCCTCAATCACACCTTGAGCTATCTCGTCGCTAAGGTTTGGCTGGTTGGTGTCTGAGACTGGGGGCGAAGCGGTGTCACCCTTGAGCAGGGCCTCGCGATAGGTCTGGTATGGGCCTAGCTGGGAGGCCATTTCCGGTAACCAACTGTTGGGGTCAAGGAAGGTGGTAATTTTCGGAGAATTGGCGATCGCCCGACGCTCCTCCAGTGAAAGGGGGCCGTAGATGGGCCCCTTCCCCTGACCGACTCCCTCCCTGGTCCATGCCAACTGGTAGCGCTCCCCGGCGGAGACCCTCTGCCGCTGGGAGGCGCCATCAGGTCCAACCGATATCACCCCCCCCAGCACCTTCACATCCACACTGTAGTCGCTGGCTTCAACTAGAACCCAGGCGGCCTCCGGAGTAGCCGGTTCTAGGGTAATGTGACCGGTCTGACCATTTTCCTGCAAAGCCTGGTAGAGAAACACCGCTACATCTGCCCGTGAGGCCCGCTGGTCGGGGTAAAACCGATCAGGGTTGGGCCCCTGAATGCGAATGCCCTGACCAGTGGCCGCACCCACCTGGCGCCTGGCCCAGGGGGGAATCTGGTCGGCATCTCCATAGATTTCCCCCAGGTTAGCCTCCCCGGTGAGCCGCAGACCGCTGGCCAGGGCCACCACCGCCTCCACCCGGCGAATATTGCCCTGGGGTTGAACCAGGCCATCGTCATAGCCGGAAATAAATCCCAAGGCGTAGGCCTGCCGAAGGGCAGCGCGGGCCCAGTGGTCGATACTATCGGGAAAGTCTTGCTCCGGTCGGATCGGGGCGCGATCGCTGAAGGCCTTATTGACCAGGGCGGCAAACTCCGCCCGGGTGACCGGGGCATCGGGCCGAAAGCTGCCATCTTCGTAGCCAGCAATCATGCCCAAAGTACTCAGGGCCTCGATTTCCACCTCTGCCCAGTGGCCCTGGGTATCCGAAAAGCGGGCTTTGAGGCGGCTGGCTGCGGTCAGGGCCTTGGAGCCCCTGACTGCAATCCGGAAATCCTCCCCCATCCGTACCTGGGAGCAGGTGGGGGTGCCGCTACCGGCGGACCAACCGATCACAAACTGCCCCCGCCGCCCGTTACAGGGGTACCAGTATTCTGAATCGCGAGTGTCACTTCCGGCCCGCACCAGGTAGTTGGGAATGGTGCCACTGCCGGTGGTGGGGCGGAAGCCAAGGTGGGCGTTAGATCGGGCGGGCACCCGGAGGCGATCGCCGGGGTTGCTCATCAGCTGGCCTGGATAGGCCCTCCCTCCTGTTAGGGTGACCTCTCCGCCATCGTGCCCCACCCGGGTAAGCACCCCCGCACTGGGACCAGCCTGGGCTAGCTGGCCACCCCCCCGGGGGAAAGGATGAACGGCCTCAGGCCCCGCTGCAGCCACGGAGTTAACCTGGGGAGGAAGGGGTAGGTAGGCCTCTACCGCTAGCGGCAACCCCAGCCAAGGCGCCACCGCCGCTGTCACCAGGCCACCGGTCGAAATTTCTGCAGCAAGTCTCCGCCAAACCATGTATCGGCCTCCCACTGATCATTTCTATACCCTAACCGGCCTAATCCCTGATTTTAGTCTTGACGTTGCCCCGACCGTTCCAGTTCCAATCTAGTGTTGACCAATTACCCCTGGGGGTGATTGTCCTTCCAGGGGTCCCTAAGGGTTTAGCTATAGCTTGAAAAAAGCCCCATCCATCGCTATGGTAAGGGACATTTGCAGGGAGGCTAGGCAAGGTGACCCGAAGTCGGCGGAGGTCCAGGGGGGGATGGAGAGGCCCCCTGGTGGTAATCGCAGTGGTGGCGGGCGGTGGTCTGTTCCCCCTTACCCTGGGCCAGGGCACCCTGGCCAGCACCTCCCCGCCCCTGGCGGCGGCGGGCACGGAGGCGGAGGCTCTGCTGGAGCAGGGTTTAAGCCTTATTCAGCAGGGTCAACTGGAGGCGGCCCGGGGGGCCTTTGAACAGGCCATCGCCCTTGACCCTAACCTGGCGGCGGCCCACTATAACCTGGGTTTGGTGTGGCGCCAGCAGGGTAATCTGCAGGCGGCGGCCTCGGCCTTTTGGCAGGCGATTCGATCGGACCCTAACTTTGCCATGGCCTACGCTAACCTGGGGGGGGTGTTGCTGGAGGGGCAGAACCTGCCCCAGGCGGAGGAGTATCTGCGGCGGGCGATCGCCCTGCAACCGGATCTGGGTAACGCCCACTACAACCTGGGCCTGGTGCTGCAGGCCCAGGGCCGGCTGCCCGAAGCCCTGGCCGCCCTGCAGCAGGCCGCCACCCATAGCCCCCAGGCCCCCGCCGCCTACTTTCAGCAGGGGATTATCTATTTGCAGCAGGGGCAAAATGCCGAGGCGGAAACGGTGCTTCAGCAGGCCCTGGCGGTACAGCCCGATTACCCCCAGGCCCACTACAACCTGGGCATTGCCCGCTTTAACCAGGGGCAGACCGAGGCGGCCCTGGAGTCCTTCCGCCAGGCCACCGAACTCAACGGTAGCTACGCCGACGCCTACTACGGCGCCGGCCTGGCCTTTCTTCGCCTGGATCGGGGCGAGGAGGCTCGACGGGTGCTGGAGTACGCCAAGAATCTCTACATTGCCCAGGGTAAGCCCGACTGGGCGGCTAAGGCCCAGCGCCATTTGGAGCAGCTATAGGGCAGGGGTCAGTGCAGCGAGTCTAGTACGGCGCGGCATCAGCGGTTAAATTGTGCAGCCCTTGGAAAGGGGGTCAGAGGTAGGATGGGCAAAGGGCCTGAGCCCGTAGTTCACCTGAATGCCCCGTGCTTGAAACAGGCGCACCACGGCGGGCTCCACCAGGTTTTCGACAAACTGGCCCCAGGGGGTGGTTAGCCCGGCCACCTCACGGCTGGTGTTAGCCGCCACTTTTTCTAGCTGTTGCAGACGGCGGTCAGCTTCGGCAAAACGACGGTCGGCCTCGGCTTGGGAAGCCTGGAATAGGGCGTAGATATCCGCCAGGGTAATAGGCTTGGCCATGGCAGTAGGGATAGGAATGGTACTATTTTATGATTTTTGCCGGGAAGGTGTCTTTACCGGGCTTTGTCTGGATGGGGGCCGATCGCGCTACGCTTTGCCAGACCTTTGCTGCTTGAGGAGCCGCTTCCTAACGGTGAGGGCGTCGGTGGCCAGGACTCCTGATAATCGATGTGCGCAGGGGTGTGATCGTTAAACACAGCCCTGTGATCGATGTGCGCAGGGGTGCGATCGCTAAACACAGCCCTGCGATCGCGGTTGGTCACCTTCTGAGGAGTGTTGTTCTGCCTCAATGCTTAGCTTGGGGGTAAAAACTTAGATACAGAGGTCTCCTAACCACAGCGGGGTAGGATGGGCACGGGCTCAGGCCCTTTGCCCATCAGGATCATTTCCCGTATTTATGGAAAGGACCTGGGGCAGCATGGCCACGCGATGGGCACCCTTGACCTCTGACCCTGGCCATTGACCTGGGTTTGCTAGGGCGATTACAGGGTTCCCTGGCCTAACAATCTAGGTGAATCCCTGTTGGGTTGGCTAAACTAAAGGAACCCGGCTGTCTGGGGTTGGCGATCGCCCTGGGATCGACCCAACTTTAAATTGTCTAGAAAATGGGGTAAGCCTTAAACGTTAAACCCATGCAACTATCTATTCCTGAGTCAATTATCCAATCCATCCGACTTCCCGAAAACCGTATCGAAGCCGAACTATTTAAAGAACTCGCCCTGGCTCTCTATGCCCAAGAGTTATTGTCCTTCGGTAAGGCCCGAGAGCTGGCTCACCTTGACCACCGACAATTTAGCCAGCTTCTAGGTGAGCGAAACATCCCACGGCACTATGGCGAAACCGACCTAGCGGAAGATCTAGAGTATGCCCGTCATCAGTAACACCTCGCCCCTCCTGAATTTGGCGATTATTGACCATTTGTTCCTGCTGCCTCAGCAGTTTGGTCAAATCTACATTCCTCCGGCAGTTTTCACCGAGTTGAAAATCAATCAAGATCTGCCCGGCTCTCGTGCTCTGGAAGCCGCTGTCAATCAGGGGTGGCTAATTTCCCAGGCAGTTGAAAGCACCCTATTGGTCAATCTTTTGCGGCGGGATTTGCATCAAGGTGAGTCTGAAGCCATTGCCCTGGCGGTTGAATGCTCTGCTGACAAGATATTGCTGGATGAGAAAGAAGCCCGACAGGTAGCTATGCCGATCGCGCTACGCTTTGCCAGACCTTTGCTGCTTGAGGAGCCGCTTCCTAACGGTGAGGGCGTCGGTGGCCAGGACTCCTGATAACTGATAACTAACTTCATGTACTTCTTTCCAAGCAAATTGGTCCAAAATACCTAAGGTTTCATCTATGCACATATCGATCACCATTAAGCACATTCTAAACACACCCGTGCAACTACTGTTGTAGTCTATGTGCA
>JBEIUS010000252.1:0-2753 GCA_040374235.1 Leptolyngbya sp.
CCCGGGGGCCTCCCGCACCCGGGCCCGCGGGGGCGGGGCCCCCCGGCCCCGGGCACGGGCCCCCCGCGGGGGGGGGCGGGCCCCCCCGGGGGGGGGCGGGGGCCCGGGGATGGACGAAACTGGCGGAAGACTGAGGTTGATGGTTCCCATGGGCCTGGGGGACAGTTTTCTCGGTAGACCTGAGACTGTGCCACAACTGGGCCAGGGAAGACTGTTCTGGGTTTATTCCGGCCATAGCGGACCAGGGCTTGATCTGATCGGCCTTAGGCATGGTTACCCCAGGGTTAGCCCCATTATCCAGGGTTGAGACGGGAGGGGTATTCAGGCACTTTTCTAGAGCCGCTTTAAACTGGAGGGTATACTGCTGTTGACGATGCAGTCGAGTTTTGAGGTCCTGACAGGTGGCCTCGGCCTTGATCAGGGCGGCGCTTTTTTCACCCAGTCGATGCTGCAATAGAGTACATTCCCGCTCTAATTGGGCAATACGCTGGTGACCCATCTCCAGTTCGCTCTCTAAGGTCTGGTTATGGATAGTGGCGCGCCGCAGCCCGTCGTTGGCAATATCTAATTCACTGAGCAATTGGGCAACTTGGGGGGGACTGGCTGGTCCGGGGCTAGCCTGGCCTTGGTAACGCTCCAACTCAGCTTGGAGGGCGGTCTGAGAGTGCTCTAGAGCTTCTTCCAGCTCACCCACCCGTTGCAGGAGGGCATCATTGCAGTGATTCAGGTCTTGAATCAGGGTCACCAGATCCTCTGGGTTGGGCTGATCCGAGGGGGTTGGCTGGGCTTGGGGACTTTGGCAGAGGGGCAGGGGGGCAGTTGTAGGACTAGGGGCACTGATGTCGGCAATCTCCAATTGATCGGGGAAGGTCACCGTTTCCCAGCTACTGGAAACCCCATCCTGGTGATCAGGGTTAACTTCACCAGGGAAAACCTGATCACCAGGCTCTGGAGAGGGGGGGGCCGCGTTAGTATCTGTCATAGCCTTGCCACTATTATCACTACCGGTGTTGCAGGGTTTCCACCCCTAGGGTTGCCATAGGTACTGCCCTACAACAATATATGCACAAGGGTAGCTGACTTTGGTAATTTATTCATCTGAATTGCAGGTAATTCAGACTATTTCTTCAGTATTTTTGGGGTTGCTTCTTTGAACTCTCCTGCCGTGCCCCCACCAGAACCACCCATGGGGATTTACTGACCTGGTGTTGGCCCCTTAACCAAAGCATTAAGTTCAAACGCTAGGATAAATCTTCAGAAAAATCATACAGTGCTATGACCCAGCCCGAACTGGCCCCTTCCCAGGCTCAACCCATTACCATTAATTTAGATCATCCTCAGTACTATCTCAATCGGGAACTCAGCTGGCTAGGCTTTAACCAGCGCGTTCTCCATGAAGCCTTGGATGCGCGCACTCCTCTGTTGGAGAGGCTGAAGTTCTTGGCCATCTACAGTTCCAACCTGGACGAATTTTTCATGGTGCGGATCTCTGGGGTGATTGAACAGGTGGATGCGGCGGTCCATCCCGTTACTCCTGACGGTCTGTCTCCGGTTCAGCAATTGACGGCGGTGCGATCGCTGCTGCTTCAAGATGTGGAAGTTCAGCACCAAGCCTTTGAACAGCAGCTGCGGCCCGCCCTCAGGCAGCATGGTGTCTATCTACTCAACTACGGAGAGCTGGCTGCGGAGCAACGGGCTTTCTTAAAGGAATACTTCGAGAAGCGCATCTTTCCAGTGTTGACCCCCCTCAGTGTGGACCCCTCCCACCCCTTTCCCCGCATGTCTAACCTGAGTTTGAACCTGGCGGTCAGGGTGGTCAATCCTGAAAACAACAACGAAAAATTCGCTCGGGTGAAGGTGCCCAGCAGTCTACCCCGCTTCATCGCCATGCCCGAGGCCCTCTGTAGCTATGGGGAAAATCCTTGTGGGTGGGTGGGGGTGCCCCTGGAGCAGGTAATTGCCGAACACCTCGAGGATCTATTTCCAGGCATGGTGATCGCCGGTCACCACGTTTTTCGCATCACCCGGGACGCGGACTTTCCGATTCTGGAAGACGAGGCCGATGACCTGCTGATTGCCATTGAGCAGGAAATTAGCAAGCGGCGGTTGGAGGGGTTTGTCTGTCGCCTGGAGTTAGAGCGCTCCATGCCCATCGATCTGCAACAGTCGATTATGCGGGAACTGAAGGTAGATGAAGACCGGGTTTATGCCATTGAGGGGCTGATTAACCTAAAAGACCTGTTCTTTTTTGGTTCCTTACCTCTACCCGCCCTGAAGGATCCCCCCTGGACCGCCCTTACCCCCCTACGGTTGAAACCGGTCATTGATGTTGACGATGAGGGCTATAGTGAGCAGGCTCCAGATATCTTTGCCGCCATTCGCCAGGGGGATATTATGGTGCACCATCCCTACGAGTCATTTAAAGCCTCGGTACAGGAATTTATTACCCAGGCGGCCACTGACCCCCAGGTGTTAGCTATTAAAATGACCCTGTACCGCACCTCAGGCGACTCCCCCATCGTCAAGGCGCTGATTACGGCAGCGGAGAACCGTAAGCAGGTGGTGGCTCTGGTGGAACTCAAGGCTCGCTTTGATGAAGCCAATAACATTATCTGGGCTAAAAAGTTGGAGGATGCCGGGGTGCACGTGGTCTATGGCATTGTGGGGCTAAAGACCCACACTAAAACCACCTTGGTGGTGCGGGAGGAGGGGGATAGGATCCGCCGCTATGTTCACATTGGTACTGGTAACTA
>JBEIUS010000120.1:0-10970 GCA_040374235.1 Leptolyngbya sp.
ACGTAGTTGGTGCGGGGCAGGTAGTCGTCGGGCAAGGCGGTGAGGTCGAGGACGTCATAATCACTATTCAGTTTGCAAGGATAGCGCGGGGTTTTGTTTAGGGGATTTCCTACAAAAAAGTGTGGCCCAGAAAGAATTAGTTTTTGGGTCGTATCAGGAAATTGTGTATCTCGTCGGATCGTGCCATCTTTTTGAGTGTTGGTTTCATGCCACATTTCTAAGGCAAGATACTGTCCTTCTAAATTCCCAAGACGTTGACCTTGGGCACTAAATTTACGAAGAACATTAACCAGATTTTGAGTATGCAGGGCCGGAAGACGGGCTGCTGTAGGGGATGTATCCTGAGCATCATAAAGTTTAGCAAAGAGGGTAAGCACCTCTTGATCAACGCGAATTAAACGACTGGGATGTCCCTGGGTTTCCCAAGTACCTTTATCATTCTTGATACCAGGAACTAGAGTGCTGTCGACAAACTCAAAACAATCATCCACAGTCGATGTACTGTACAGATTAGCCGCATGGAAGAAAGAAATATCACTATCACCTTTCTGTGGGTCTTCCTTTTTCTGATAGATGTTGATGCTGAATTTAGTATTATGATGAACGTCTAAAAATAGACTTAGTTCATTTATAAATTGAAAATGAGCTTTCAGGTATTGATACAGCCTGGATCGCAAATATCCTCCCTTTGGATCGTCATAAACCCCTTCTGGATGCAGAAAACCCGATACCCCCTCCGGCTTACTAAAGCCCCAGGCCTGGGGTAGAAAGCACTTATATAAATTGGTCTGACTGCCCTTCAACAGGGGGTAATTTTGCACCGCATTGAGAAAATTCTGAGTCCCTTCAGACGCTTCAAACTCCCCCAGGTAGGCCTGCCGTAACCCTGGGTAGGCCACAAACAGCTCCTCCCGAGTTTTGGCCAGTTGATTAGCCGACAACTTGCGCAGCTCCACCACAGGATTATAATCCCCCAAAACACCAGCCTCCTGCCATTCCACCTTAATCCAGGGGGGGTTGCCTACAATCAAATCAAACCCACCGTGATCGGCAAAGATATCGGCAAACTCCAGCTCCCAGTGGAAGAAATGCTTAGCCTGGGCAATCTGATTCACCAACTGCAGGCGGGGAAAGCGGTCTAGGAGCGAACCAAGACTGACAAACCCATACTGGGCCGCTAGATCCTTAGTGTGAGCATTAGTCTCTGGAAACAGGGGCAACTGCCCCTCCTTCTCTGCCTCTAGGGCCATTTCCACATCCCCTAGGATCACCGCCAGCTCTAGCAAAAACTCCTGACGGTTGGGTAGTAGATGCCCCTGCTGAATTGGCCAAAACCATCGGGCGCACCAGTAATCCATCACTAGCTTTAGCCGTCGGTAGGCGCTAGAGTAGCTGACCCCCTCAGATAACTGCTCCTGTAGGAGAATTTTATCCTTTAGGGCCAGGGTGGTGTAGGTGCCGGTAGTGGCCGGAGCCCCCCAAATATCCAGCGGGTCAGTGGTGCGGGGGCGCATACTGCGTAGGTCCTGGCTATGGCGTTGCCAGAGGGCGTCAATGCGCTGGCTGAGGGAGAGCAGGCGATCAATGTCGAAGTCCTCCCAGGGTTCTTTACAGAACTCCCGCCGCCAACGGTTGATCTGCTCAGCCTGGTCTGGCACCATGGCCTTGATGACCTTGTCCTGGTAGTTTGCCATGGCGTAGTCGGGCAGCAGAAAGTGGTACACATAACCCGCCGGGATGGGCTCTGGCAGGGGCACGGGGGCAGGGGCCTGGTCACACCAGAGGTATTTTTGGCGGCGGTGACGGGGAATTAACGCCGTGTCATAGACCTGCCGCCGCGCCCCAATCAGGGAATTACCGCAGTGTAACTGCATACCAAACCAGGGCACAAAGGCCCGTTTGCCCTCCGGCTTATAGATGGAGTTGAGCCAGAGGGATACCTCCGCCAACTCCACCGCCACAGGGTTAAGGTCAATGCCAAACACGTTGCGATCGGCGAGGTACATTTTTACCTTCTGCTTTTCCTGCAGAAAGTCGTCGTGGGAGATGCGTTGGTTAAGCTCTGTTTGCTTGAGTTCCAGATAGCGTTCTGCCAGTTGGTTAATGGCCTCATTTAGAAACGCCGCACTGCCCATGGCTGGTTCGCAGATGCGGAGATTGAGGATGTCATCGGCGCTCTTGTCCTTGAGTAGTTCCTTGAGGGTGTACTTCAGCAGACAACGGGTGAGGGATTCTGGCGTGTAGTAGGAGGCGGAGTTTTCGCGATCGCGCCCCGCCAATCGATAGATAAAACTACCCTTGGGGTAGTAACGGGGAGAACCGTCGCTGTTATAGACCCGTTCCTCCTCGGTGTAGTTTTCCAGCTCCTCCGCCTTAACGAAGTAGCCCACCTCAAGCCCATTGGGCTCTGGGTCACTGGCTGGTTTGACTTCGTAGAGGTCAGTTTCAGCAAAAAAGCCTCGAAAGCACAGCAGGGCTTCATAAACCGCCCCCAGTTGGTTAATTCCTAACTGGGCATAGGAAATTCTTCCCCGGCGTTGGCGGCCCCGATGGCGCGACAGGGACATCAGTTCAATCACCCGACGCAGGGTGCCATTGCGGAACCGCACCCGCTTCAGCAGGGGCAGTCGTTCTGGGTCAAACAGGTGACTCTTTAAGGGAACCAGCTCAAAGATGTCGTGGATTGTCTCATTTTCCTCTAAATTAAGGGCCTGTTGTTCTTCTGGCTGGCTGGGATAGCCCTGCCAGATCAGGCGGAACAACTGCTTTAGCGACATATCCAGGAAATAGCCCTGACTATCTTCTTGGGTGCGTAGATCGGATTGCTCCAGATCCCTTAAAAACTCCAGGCTGTAGCCCTCTCGATAGACATCGGCTGCCATGGGGGCATAGCCCAGCTCCCGCCGCGCCTCGATATAGAACAAAAACAGGAGCCGATACATATAGCGCAGGCGCTCCAGGGAGAGCGGCCCCGCCTCCAGACGGTCTTTGTAGACTCCTTCCTTGAGCTTATGGCGCAAATACCACACTGCCTCATTACCCAGCAGTTCAATGGACTCCCGCAGGGCATACTTCAGGTCATCGGACACCGAGTAGGCATGGCGGTGGGAATTTTCATCCAACTCATCCAGGAGCGGCGTCCCTTTTACCGGACAGGTGTGGTCCCGGTGGAGTAGGGTTACCGTAGCCAGCAGGGTGTCAGGTTCCTTGCGGGCCAGGATATCCCCCAGGTCAAAGCTCAGCAAACGGGAGGCGTGCCACTTGTAGCGGTCAATCAGGGTAACCTGGTCAATGCTGACTAGTATGACCCAGCGGGGGGGATCTTCCTGGGCAAAGACATAGTCAGACAGGATGTCTTCTAGCCTGAGGGAGGAGAGGTGCGGCGGGTCTTGCGGCGGTGTTAGGGGGGTAAAGGCCTCCTCTGGATCGGCCTGGTGGGCGGTGGCGACAATCGCCAGGGATAACAGGTCGGCCGATTCGGTGGGGTCGGGTAGGCCCTCTAAAATCCACAGCCAGGGTAGACCGTTGGGCCGGTTTACCTGGGCCACAAGGGGGAGGATTAGCCCCTGCTCTAGCGGTTGCCCTTGGGGTTGTAGTTCATACCCTAGCGCCGGTAGCAGAGCCCCTAACCATTGCCGCTGGGTGGCCAGGCGATCGCTGTCTCGCCGTTGCCGACGAAACCGGTCCCGCAGGCGGAAGTAGGGTTGGGCCAGGGCAGCGAGCTGCTTAGCGGGGGAGCGGCTGGGTTCCCTGTCTGCCTGGGAGGGGGGTACCGTCTGCCAGCCCTGGGCAATACCCTTGATGTCCTCCTTGAGGATGGCGTCAAGGTAGTGGTTCGAGTAGAACTCGTTGGCGTTGGTGATTCCGGTCAGCATGGCCATAGAGCGTTTATCCCTGACTCCCCCGTAAGACCGCAATGATTTTGATGTAGGGGGCAGGCTCGGTGGTCATACTGGCTTCTACCCAGCGCTCTAGATCGGCAAACATCCGCTCTATACGGGCCCGTTCCTTGTCTTTGCGGGTTTGGATCGATGGCCCTGCCAGGTTTTCATCCTTAAACCGCAGCTCTAGTTGTTCGTAGTGTCGACCCCGTAGGTCAGCTAAACGCTGGCGCTGCTGCTGGAGTTGGGGCTCTAATTGGGCCATGAAGGCTTGCCGTTCCTCTAGGAGGGCCTTGATGGCCTGGTCTACGGCCAGGCTACGCAGGGCCAGTAAGCCCTGATCTACCGGCTGTCCCGGGTTGGGGATGGGCCGTTTGCCCAGGTGCGTGCGGGCCAGGGTTTGTGCAAAGGTCTCTACCCGTTGAACCTGCCCATCCTGGAATACGACGCTGAGCCACTGGTTAATCAGGGGTTGGCCACGCCGGTTAGGGATGACTCCCGCCATGATAAACACCACTTCCTGGTCGGCCAGGTGCTGGGGTAGGGCGACCAGGGGGGCCTGGTGGCGGCCAAAGCTGGTCATGCCGCGATCGTTGAGCCAGCCCATGATTGGGTGCAGCTCCCACAGATACTGCATGGCGGGCCAGGATTCTTCTTGCCGGCGAGCGTTTTCCAGGGCGGTGGTGATTGCCTGCTGATTGGCGCAAAGTACCAGGGGTTGGTCAGCCGCCGGAACAATTTCTCGAGGTAGGCGGCTATAGCGCTGGCGTAGCTCCGCTGGCATGGTTAGCTCAATCAACTGCTGGTGGGGCACTCGATTAATTTGTAGGGCCTCGCTCTGGGCCATGACCTCTAGGGCGCTGGAAACATAGCTAAAGTTAGTCTCAAATAGGCTGGGCCAGGTTTTTGTGGCAACCTGGGCGCTGTCGGGTTGGCTGACCTCCGGGTCTTGATCAAATAGGGCAAAGGGGTCGAAATCATCTGACTGGGGCTGGGGGGTGAGCTGTCGATCAAATTCCTCTGAGGATTGCCCCTGTTCAATGGCGGTGGCAGTAATCCGGATCTCTTCATCCACATCAAAAACCCCCATAAAGGCTGAGGGATCACCGATATTGCGTACGGCCTGTTCGTCCTTATCCAGCAGCACCCGGATGATGCGTTCTACCTCGTCCATTTTGGGATGTTGGGAGCGGCTGAGCAGGTAACGAATCTGGGGCTGTTGTTCTTGACCATAGCGATCGATACGGCCATTGCGCTGTTGTAAAACCATCAGGGACCAGGGGATATCGAAGTGAATCAGCCGGTGGCAGAGGTAGTGGAGGTTAATGCCCTCTGAGGCGACATCGGTGGCTATCAGCAGGCGCAGGGGAGCCCTATCCTGACCAAAGGCTTCGATTACCTGCATTTGTTCGACATCCGCCATGCCGCCTTCTAGGGTAGCAATGGCTGCGGGGGGTAGTTTGAGATCCTGCTGGAGCTGTTTTGCCAGGAAATTCATAGTTTCCAGCCGTTCGGTGAAGATTACCAGGCGATCGCGGCTGTCCTGGCCATGCCAGTTAAAGCTGCCGTTGTCTTCCCCGGTAATGAGCTGCAGTAGGGTTTGATATTTAGCAAAATTTTCTGGGGTAATGGCGGTGACCACAGCCTCTAGCTGGCCTAGTTCTGCCAGGTCAGTGCCATAGTCTTTGCCCGGGCTACCTGGGGACTGACGTTCCAGGTTGCGCAGGCGGCTTTGTAGGGTCTGCAGGCAGGCCATGGGGCTGGAGAGCAGGGACTTGAGTAGGGTGGTCTTAAACAGGTTACCGGCCTGACCCTGGGCATCAATTTTAGCCAGGGTCATCTGGTTGAGTTGGTCAAAGGCCCGTTCTTCAGCTGGGGAGGCAAGCGCATCTTGAGCTTGTACCTGACGCTCAGGGAAGTGTTTTGAGAGTTGATCCGCCACATCTTTTTTAAAGCGGCGCAGGTATAGGTCGCGAATATGTTCCTTGCTGTAGTGCGACTCATTGGCGATCGCCGTTGGGTCTAGCATATTCATCAAGCTCGCAAAGCTTTCTGGCCGACCATCATGGGGCGTCGCTGACAGCAAAATCAGGGCATCTGAGCGGGTAGAGAGCCGGGCGGCCAGTTGAGACCGCAGAGAAGAACCGCCGCCGCGCCCCCGGCCCCGCCGCGCCACATTATGGCACTCATCGATGACAATCACATCCCAGTCGGCGGTTTCGATATAGGTCCGATACTCCCGATCTTGTTTGAGGGTGTCGACCGAGACAATTGCCCTGTCGTAGTAGTGAAAGGGATTATGGTTACCCGGAATGCGTGTCCGAATCCGCTGTAGACCAATGGAGTCTAACCGTACCAGGGGAATGGTGAACCGGGTCCAAAATTCCTTTTGAAACTGGATCAACATACTTTTGGTGGTTACCACCAGAATGCGCCTGGCCCGACCCCGGCGGATCAACTCAGATACCAGGATGCCCGCCTCTAGGGTTTTGCCCAGCCCCACCGCATCGGCAATGAGTAACCGTTGCCGGGGCATCTTCAGCGCCTTGAGGGCAGGATCGAGCTGGAAAGGCAGCACATCCATCACGGCCTGGTGACCCACGTATAAATTAGCATCGGTGGGAGCCGTCTGCCGTAGATGTGACTCTATGAAGAGCAGAGACTTCTGATAACCGGAGGAGTCGTCTGTGACTAAGGCTGTGTCCTTTGGATCAAGAACCGTCAGGTCAGTTTCTAACTCACTGACAAACTGACCCACCTTGCCCTTGATAAAGTCGCTGATACCAACCGCTTCAAAGACCTGGGCCCCATTCGAAGCCCTCTTGATAGAGCGCACTAACCATTCTGCATCGCGGACGATTACACGGGCTCCAGGCGCAGGGGTGGTCATAGGTCGCTAAAGCTATACAAACCTTAAGGAGTTCTGATAGTGAGGTTGGCACCCTGCCGTAATCTGCTATTGACCTATTGTCTAAATAGGCACCATTTACATGGTGTCATTCTCAAATGGGTAATGCAATAGGCGCTTCATAGGATGTCATCATTAGCCATCGACAAACTCCGTATCATGGTGGGTAGTAAGTTTGACTGATCGCCCTCAGCTATAGACTAACCAAGATTGCTCCTTATGCCCCTACCCCCCTCTGAGCCAACCCTCCCCCCGCCCCCTCGCCTCTGCGGCGGTTTTATCCAATACTGGAGACCCATGGAGACCTGGGGCGAGGACCATTGGCATCCGGTGCTTGACGCCATGGTCGAGGCCGGTATGACCGTTATCGTCATCCAGCAGTTAGCCAGTGAGGACGCCTCAGGCCATGTGGAACCCTTCATAGCAGAGGGCCAGGATGCTACCAAAGTCATTCTTGAGTACGCCACCAACCATGGCATGCAGGTTTACCTTGGCCTGTTGTTTAACCGTCTAAACGGATCGACGGAGTCTAAAAATCTTGACCTGGAGGATACGGCACAGAAGAATATCAACCTGGCCAAGACCGTCGCCACTCGGTATGGCGGTTACCCCGCCTTCACCGGCTGGTACATTCCCCTGGAAACCTGGACATCGGCACCACAGACCTACCTGATGACCTTTAAGCCCTTCTTTCAAACGGTTAGCAGGGCCTGTAAGGACCTGGCCAATAAGCCGGTGGCCTTCTCCCCCTTCGTCAACTCAATCTATGGCAGTGAAGGGGAGATCTCTGAGGTGACAACAACCTACCAAGGGTTTCTTACCGGCTCTGGGTTGGATATCCTCATGCTGCAGGACGGTGTGGGGGCCAGGAACCTCGACCCCAGCGATGTACCCGCCAACGCCGTTTACTTTGATGCGATGGGTACCGCCTGCGCTGAGGCCGGAGTTGAGTTCTGGGCAAACGTTGAGTCCTTCACCGATTATAGCAATCATTGCATGAAACCCGCAGATCCAAGTCGGTTCAAACTGCAACGGGAGTCGATACCTAAGGCAAAACATGCCATTACCTTCGATTTCTTTCACTACATGAACCCCTATGTTTTCCTGGAGTGTATGGACCAAGCTCGACAGGAGGCCATGAAGACCCTCTACAGGGCTTACCTAGAGGAAATCAAGGATCAGTAAGGCCCCGGGAGTGCCGTTGGGGTAACTCTTGCCGGTGTCCAGAACGCTCACCCTTTGCTTCGATGCGCCCTGTCCTCAGGATGCTGGCTAAACCGATACTTAGGTATCTTGCTTGAGGAGCTTGCGTAATTGTGTTTGATTACGGTGGATAGTGACCCTGCCATTGGCCATAATTCTGGCAATAAATGGAGGTTGATTGCCACGGGCTACTTTTTCAAGCCGGTCAAGACTATTCACCAGGATGTCTGCCATCTGTAGTCCCGTATAGTTGCCCGAGGATAGGATAAATACCCGTGCATTAGCGGCGGCAATGGCTTGAAGTTCAAGCAGGTTGCTATTCAACCCCCAATCTTTGGTGATGACGACCCAACCCCGGTCACTGACTTCGGGGAGCCAGTCAATATCTCGGGCGTCAACAGGAAAGTGATCAATATGAGTTTCCACCAACGTGCCCGCTGCTCGCAGCGCCTCTGGAACAATTCTTTGACTAACGCAGTGGTCGATAAAGAAGGTAATCCTAGGTCGCTTTTTGCTCACGCTGCACGGGATAGGATAAGTTCAAAGCGAATGGCATCATGAATTTGGGAAGGCGTACAGTTCAGGTCATCGGCAATTGACTCCGGCGACTCCCCAGCTTCATAGCGTTCTGCGATCGCCAGGGTTGGAATACCGGTTCCGGTAATCACAGGACGCCCAAAGGACACCCCTGGATCAATGGCAATAGTTCTGGCTTCTACCGTGGAGGTTGCATCATCCTCCCGGGTCGACGGGAATAGCCGGGTGGCAAACCCCTGTTCATTCCACTCAACCCGGGCCAGCAGGTTCTTAAGTACGGTTTTCATCGCCAGTTGGCCACTTTGGGAAACATTCACCAGTCGCCCCACAGATTCGACAAACAGATTGACACCATCAGTTTGAAACTCGACCCGGGCCAGGGGGTGGGGAATCTGAAACTGTTGATCAAGGTAATCGAGGGCACTCCGGACCTTATCAAGGCGGACGCCATGAACTTTTCGGATTGACCGCAGTACATGGGCTTCAACCAGATTGGTAAAGGAGATCTGGGGCAAATCAACCCTGGGACGCTGGATCAAAGGTTGAAAAGACTGTTTGCAATTTTTGATGGGATACTCACGACCCTGCAACCAGGAACGCAGGGTACCCACGGGGATATGTAGATACCGAGCGGCATCGGTGACTGAATAGACTGGGGTATTGTAAAGATCCCTATCCAAAATCTGCCCCGTTTTACCTGGCAACAACTCTAGCCTTCAACCCAAACTAGCCTAGTATAGCTTTGGCTAAAACAATAGGTGTCATTTTGGCCAAGGCCCCAGGTTTATGCAATTCCCCCCCTTTTCTATCTCCCGTCTACCCCGGATTGATTTTGGCAGCGGCCGCATCGCCGAACTGCCAGCCCTGGTGGCGGGGTTTGGCCGTCAGGTCCTTTTAGTCACCGGTAAGCAGTCCTTCTGCGCCACCCCCCGTTGGTCCAGCCTGATCCAGGGCTTGGAAGCCAGGGATATGGGCTGGGCCCACCTGACCGTCTCTGGGGAACCGTCCCCCCTGCTGGTGGATGAGGCGGTGGCCAGGTTCCGGGGCCAGGCCATCGATGTGGTGGTGGGGATCGGGGGAGGCAGTGTGCTGGACGCCGCCAAGGCGATCGCGGGTTTATTGCCCCAGGGTAACTCGGTCATGGATCACCTCGAGGGGGTGGGTCGGAATCTCCCCTACCAGGGGCCCAGCACCCCCTTGATCGCCGTTCCCACCACCGCCGGCACCGGTAGTGAAGCCACCAAAAACGCCGTTCTCAGCCTACAGGGGCCGGAGGGGTTCAAAAAATCCTTTCGCCACGAATGCCTGGTGCCAGAGTACGCCCTGATCGACCCGGACCTGCTGGCCACCTGCCCACCGGACCTGATCGCCGCCGACGGCATGGACGCCTTCACCCAATTGTTAGAATCCTACCTGTCGATTAAAGCCAACCCCTTCATCGACGCCCTGGCCTGGAGCGGCATGGTTGCCGTCAAGCAGGGCCTATTCGCCGCCTGGCAGGGTCAGGAACCGGCGGCGGCCCAGGGCCGGGGTGCCATGGCCTACGCCGCCCTGCTGTCGGGCATCACCCTGGCCCAGGTGGGCTTGGGGTCGGTGCACGGCCTCGCCTCCCCCCTGGGGGCCTACTTCCCGATCCCCCATGGGGTAGTTTGCGGTACCCTGGTGGCGGCGGCCACCGAGATTAACCTGCAGGCCCTGCAGGCCCGGGACCCCCACCACCCAGCCCTGGCCAAGTATGCCCAGGTGGGGCGGTTGTTGACGGATGACAACAGCCTGAGGGACGATCAGGCTCGAACCGCGCTAGTCAAGCTATTGGCCGAGTGGAGCGATCGTCTGCAATTGCCCCGCTTGCACCAATACGGCGTATCCGAAAAGGACTTTGCCCGCATTGTAGCCAATAGCCGTGGCAGTAGTATGCAGACTAACCCGATTAAACTGACCGACCCAGAAATTTTAGCGATCCTGGCCATGCGGCTGTAGGGTCAGTCACCTACTCAGGCACGGGTAAAATCGCCTCAACGGCCCCCTACGCCCCCAGATAGCTCCACCGGGCCATCTGCCCCCGGCCATCAAGGTGGGTAAAGCCTAACCGCCCCCCCTGGGCCAACCCACCCTGGGTGCCCCACCAGCTATCTAGGGCCCCATAGACCTGGGGAGGAGTCATCCCGGTCACCGTAAAATCCACTCCATCGCCATAGAGATGGCGGGAATTACTCGCCCCCCCCACCGCCAGATTAACCGCATAGGGTCTCAGCCAGGAAGTAATGGTAATGCGTCGATTACCCAACTTACGCCGCACCTGCTGCATCACCCGGGCCATCTTAATAATCTGCTCCACCTGACCCCGATTATCCGGCTGACGGAACGTCTTACCATCCCAGTGCAAGGCCTCCGCCCAGGTAAAAGATAGGGCCTGGGGGTCAATCGGGTCTGACATGGTA
>JBEIUS010000117.1:0-11300 GCA_040374235.1 Leptolyngbya sp.
AGACTACGGTGATAGCTGTGCCGCCAGGTGTCTAGCTGGTGCGCGGCCTCGGGGTGGGAGGCGGCCAGGGATCTGGCAAAGATCGCCCCTGGCTGGTCCCGCCACTGGGGAGCGAATTGTTGGGTCAGGGCCAGGAAGAAGTCATGGTAGCCCACCTCCACCGCCTCCAGCAGGGTTAGGGTTTGGCTAATCAGCTCCTGCGCCAGGGGCTCGGTCAGACCCGGCAGCCCCAGTTTGGCCAGCATGCGGGTCTGGTAGTGGTGTTCATAGCGTCCTGGGTAGGTGGCTAGCCGTTGCTCCAGGTCCGCCCCTGCCATAAGCTGGGCCAGGGGCTTTTGCAGGGCCTTGAGGTTGAGTTGGCAGATAGTAGGCTGATTACCGTAGCTATAGCGCCCCCCATGGTCAAAGTAGGCGGCGGTGAAGCGGGGATCGTAGCGATCGATGAAGGCATAGGGGCCGTAGTCAAAGCTTTCCCCGGTGATCGACATGTTATCGGTATTAAGGACCCCGTGGCAGAACCCCGCCGCCATCCACTGGGCTGCTAGGGCAGCCACCCGATCCACCAATTCATCGTAGAAGGCCAGGAACCGCTCCTGCCGATCGCGGTAGAGTCGAGGTCCGGGGTAGTAAACATCAATCACATGCTCCAGCAGTTTGGCCATGAGATCGGGGCGATCGTGGTAGTGCAACCGCTCAAAGCTGCCAAAGCGGATGTGGGAACGGCTAAATCGCACCATTACGGAAGACCGGGTGGGGGAGGGTTCATCGCCGCGCCAGAGGGCTTCCCCGGTTTCCACCAAACTAAAAGTGCGGGAGGTGATCACCCCCAGGGCATGGAGGGCTTCCGCCGCCAGTACCTCCCGCACCCCACCCTTGAGGGTGAGGCGGCCATCGCCGCCCCGGGAGTAGGGGGTAGTGCCCGATCCCTTAGTGCCCAGGTCGTAGAGCTCGCCGTCTACCCCCCGCAGCTGACCGTAGAGAAAACCCCGGCCATCCCCTAGAAAGGGATTATATTGACCAAACTGATAGCCGTGGTAACGCAGAGCCAGCAAGGGTTCCCGGCCCTGAAATTGGCCAAAGGCGGCGATGAAATGGTCATCACTGACCGCGGCCTGGTCTAGCCCGAGCCGGATCAACAGGTGATCGTTGCGAAACCGCAGGCGATGCTGGGGAAAGGCCGCCGCCGCCACCAGGTCGTAGAAATCATCCCCAAGGGACTCCAAGGCAGGAATATAGTCAAGGCTGAGTAGGGGGTTCACGGGGGTAGGGAGGGACGGAGAATTAGCACAGTTCTGACTTTAACAACACCAATGTTACTAATCAAGGATGAATGGCCCTACCGGTCAGATCCAGAGGGCTAGGGAAGAGTCCGGCTGGGGTGGGGTAGATGGGCGTCGGTGGAGGGACGGGGGTAGCGGTCCTGGCTAAGGGGAAGCAGCCCAATGGTAATCCGGCGATCGCCCGGGACCATCCTCCATTAAAATTTTTTACATATCCATTGGTTTTACCCCATCCCCCGCTCAATGTCTGACTCGGAGCAGCTGCCAGAAATTCTCGCCCTGATTGACATTCTCGATGGCTTAGAGGCGCTGATCGACAACGCTCCCAACGAGGATGTAGAGGATATCCTAGAGGAGGCCTGGCTGGAGATTAGCGATAGCCTACCGGAGGACTTTAAGGCCGCCACCCAGCACGATGCTGGGGCAGAGGGGCTACGTCGCTACCTGAAGGTGAAGGCATTTTTCGAGAACCCCTCGGAGCGTTCCATCAGCGCCGCCGACCTGGAGGAGTACTACCGTAGCTACATCGCCGCTGAAGCCGACACTGATACCGATATTGACGAAGAGTCTACGGACTTTTATTCTCCAGAGTAGACGCCGACTATTAACCTCAGCCGAAAGGCTCGGAGAGGTAGGGAATTCAGGAATCAGTGGTCAGTCAGTCAGACCCTAGAGCATCTAGCTCCCTCTCCCTAAGGTTGAGAGAGCCCTAGGCCACGATCCCAGCTTGGGGAGAACTAGCGCTGGCGATCTGTCGGACAGGGATACGCCCGGCCCGGTAGGCCAATCGTCCGGCGGTGGTAGCTAGGCCCATGGCATAGCCCATGGCCACGGGGTTCGTGGCCTTGGCGATGGCGGTATTAATCAGCAGGGCATCGGCCCCCATGTCCATGGCGGCCGCGGCTTCACTCGGGGTACCGATACCGGCATCCACCACCACCGGTACTCCGGCATTTTCAATAATAATTTGAATATTGGCGCTATTACGAATCCCCTGGCCGGAACCAATCGGAGAGCCAAGGGGCATCACTGTAGCGCAACCGACCTCCTCCAGGTGTTTAGCTAGCAGGGGATCGGCATTGATATAGGGCAACACGACGAACCCCTCCTTAACCAATTGTTCGGCGGCGGCCAGGGTACCAATCGGGTCGGGCAGGAGGTATTTAGAGTCGGGAATCACCTCCAGCTTGACAAAATTATTGTCCTCCTGGCCCAGCAACTTGGCCATTTCCCGACCCAGGCGGGCGACCCGAATGGCCTCCTCGGCGGTTTGGCAACCGGCGGTATTCGGTAACATCCAGAGACCTGACCAATCCAATGCCTCCGCCAGCCCTTCATGGCCGGGGGCCTGGGTTTGCACCCGGCGCACCGCCACGGTGACAATTTCACAGCCACTGGCCTGAATGCTCTGGCGCATCACCGCAAAGCTATCATACTTGCCGGTTCCGGTCATCAGCCGGGAGTGAAACGATCGGCCGGCAATCACCAGGGGGCTATCCTCGATCTCCAGGGGTTGGGCCTGGCTGGCGGTGGGTAGGGTTAAAGGGGCAGAGCTCATAGTTAGGGGAGAAACGGTAAGGGCTGGGCACGGGCTAGGGGCAGATGGGACATGAAAACGCTGCCAGCTAAAGGGGGCCAAGGTTGCAGGAGTATGGCCCCGGCACAGCTGGCCAATCAACTGGGCGGTAATGGGGGCGAGTAGAATCCCATTACGGTAATGGCCCGTGGCCAGGATCAGATTGGTGGCGGGCCCCAGCCCTAAAATCGGCCATTCGTCGGGGGTGGCGGGCCGGTAACCCCACCAGGTTCGTTCCAGGGTAAAGTCGGCCAGGGTGGGCCAAAGGGCGATCGCCCGCTGCAACAACTGGTGGACCCCGGCCGCCGTATTACCGGCGGTAAACCCCACCGCCTGGCTGGTGGCCCCCAGGACAACGCGGCCGTCCTGGCGGGGAACGATATAGATGCCCTCCCCAAATAGGACACGCCGCAGGGGTTGGGGCTGATCGTAGCCGATGGGGACCCGTAAACCCACCATTTCCCCCTTACGGGGAAAAACCGGCAGGGGCAGTAGTTGCTGGCTCCAAGCCCCCCCCGCCAGCACCACCAGGTCAGCCCCAAAGGCTCCGGCCTGGGCGGTCAACACCTGGCCAATCGCCCCCCGCTGGTGCACCAGGGCCATAGCCTCCACTCCCTCCTGGAGATTAACCCCCGCCTCGATCGCTGCCCGACGTAGGGCCTTTACCAGGGCCTGGTTATCCACCTGCCCCTCTTCTGGGTACCAATAGGCCCCCCGGATCTGGGGCCCGAGCCCAGGCTGGTAATGGGCCAGGGTGGAGGCTGATAGCCAGGGAGCGTCAGGGTTGGCCGGGGGTAGGATGGAGCGGGGGGCCAAAATCCCACAGGGCCAGTAGCCCATCGATTCACCGGTCAGGTACTCTAATTTAGCCACCCAATCCCCGTAGGCAGCCAGACTAGCCAGGGCCAGATCCAGCAGGGGGCCGGAAGGCAACCCCTCCGCCCGGGGAGCGAGCATGCCAGCGGCGGCCTGGCTGGCAGCCTCCTCAAACCGTTTGCTGAGGAGGGTTACAGTTGCCCCCTGCTGTTGTAGATCCAGGGCGATCGCCAGGCCGATGATCCCGCCGCCTAAAATCAGGATGTCGCTATACCGTTCTACCATGGGAGATTCAGGTCTACCTGTGCCGTTGCCAGAGCCATGACCGCCCTTGCCATTCTAGCCTGTGCCCGGCAGGAGAACAGGCGGGCCAAACCAGGAGGAGCTAGGGGGTATGGACCTGTAGATCATCCTCGCCACCCAGGTGGGTGGTCTTCACCCAGCGTAATCGCTTAGGTCGCACCGCCAGCCGCAAGGTCATGGTGCTAATCACTAGCACCCAGTGCAGCATATAGAGGTTACCCCAGAGGGTCTGCAGGCCATTCACCCAGATCGCCTGGGGTTGGGTACGACGCAAGCCACGGTACATGCCCACCACCGATAGGGTAAAGGCTAGGCCTGACACCGGCAGAAAGAGGGGCAGGCGATGGCGCCAGAGGGCCATGACAAAATCGGGGAAGGCCACCGTAGGAAGACCGTACTGGATCACCCAGAAAGCTGCTAGATCAAGGGTTTTACTGGGGCTGAGGCGGTTCTGGGCAATCAGGCGCCAGTAGTCCAGGTAGCGTTGGTAGCCGCCCTCCGCCCAGCGGTTGCGCTGGTGCCACAGGGAGATTGCCCGCTCCACCCCCTCCTCCATCACTGCGGGTTCGAGCAGAAATTCAATGGACCAGCCACTAAAGTGCAGCCGCAGGGTTAGATCGAGATCATCGGTGATGGTCTCCTCGTTCCAACCGCCGGATTGGACCAGGGCGGCACGGCGAACAAACTGGCCGTTGCCCCGCAATTCCCCAATGCCCCCCAGGCTAATCCGCTGCTGCTGAAAGTAGGAGTCCAAGGCCATTTCCGCCTGTTGACCCCGGGTCCAGAGGTTTTGAGCCCGGTTGACGATCGCCTTTTGCATTTGCACAGCCCCCACCTGGGAGGGCTCAAACATCGGTACGACCCGGCGCAGCATATCTGGGGTGACCTGGGCATCGGCATCAAAGACACCGATAATCTCCCCCTGAATACTGGGCCAGACCTGGTTCAGGGCGCCGGATTTACCGCCCGTGGCTCCAGCACTACGACGTAGTACCCGTAATTGAGGATAGAGCCCCTTCAACTCCTGGAGGCGCTGGGCGGTGCGATCGCTGCTGTTATCGTCAATCACCCAAACATCGTAGCGATCGGCCGGATAATCAACGCTACAGAGGTTGACCACCAACCGACTAATCACCAGTTCTTCATTTTTAGCCGCCACCAGCATGGAAACAAAGGGCCACCGGTCTGACCCTTCGGCTAGCGCTGAGCAGTCCTCAGGTTGGCTGGGGACCAGGGACGCCGGTGGGGGCAGGGGGCGGGCCAGGAGAATTCTCACCCCATGGATGGTCAGTACCCCCATCAACCCCATTGCCAACCAACTCCCCCAGGACAACAGGTGTAGGGCAATGGTGCTGCCCCAAAGCAGGGCGAGGGTAAGGGCGGCCTTGCGGCGGCGGCCTAAATAGCCTGGGAAATCCTCGATTTCCAGCTCATCCAAGGGAGTAAATAAGCGTCTGGAGGAATAGTCAGCCATGGGGATGATAGGACCAGAGGGTAGGAGAGAAATCTAGAGGACTGGGAAAGCAGGACCCCGACGGCTAGGGTACCCTGAAGATCACCCCTGAATTGATGGAGCGACCTTGTATAGCATCATCATCTCTGATTTTGTCGGAAAAAACGACCCATCTAGGGTAGCGGAGGTTTGCTACCCTAGGGAAATCGGAGATTAGCAGACCCTTGACCTTGAGCACAACGCTAGTCAATCCAGTTTCCAGCAGGTGACAGTTGCCCTACATCGTGATCGAATCCAAGAGCCATGACCTTGAGCTTTGAAGACGTTGAACCTGCCCCTAAGCAGGATGTCAGTGTTTACCTGCCCTACTACCAGGGCAATAAGCGCACTGCCCTGCCCTACGCCATTACCCTATATAAGCAGGGTAACCTGGAGGGGGAACGCTATATCGAAGGGGGCGCTAGCATTCCCTTTATCGCCACCTGGAATGTTTCGATGTTACCAGCGGATCTAACCCGCTGTCGGCTGCAATTTGATGGCGACGCCGATCTAAGCTATGAAATCACCATGGCCACCTTTGAGTTTGTCGATCATTTGTTTGATGCGATCGTGGCCCTGCGTCACAAACGCACCCCTGATTTTTCCAAATCCTTCTACCGAAAGTTGCTGCGCCTGGAGGACTAAGGCTGCCTAATACGAGAGGGGGGTAAATTAAGTAATCCCTCAAAAGAGGTGTCAGGAGTCAGAACTCAGGAATCAGGAGAGTCAGTTAGATTTAAGTCAGGATTTCCTATGGCGGCTCTCGATTCAGTGAGATACAAATTTTCCCAGCTTCAGCCCCCCTAGGTTTTCGTCTGCTAAGCTCCACCCTTTAGCCCCGCGACTTATGCCCTCCGGGCCGCTGCGCAAGGTGGGGGTTGGGGGTTCTCGCCGCATACTTCATTCAAGGGAAATTCGCTATAGAGATTCCTAAAAAGACTCCATCCCCAAACAGACTTGTCTGGGAATGGAATCTTTCAGGGGCTAGCAAAAAACTATCCCAGGGACTAACTACCAATCACACCGCCGTCATCCTTAGTAATGATGACCGTGGCGGAGCGGGGGCGGGCGTCGCCGCCATCGGGCCAGTGACTGGTGAACTTAGTCGGGTCGGTGACAGATTTGCTGTTTTCCCCGGGGTGTTGGATATTCACGAAGATCGCCTTGCCATCGGGGGACTCGGCGATACCGGTGATTTCACAATCCCGAGGACCGACCAGGAAACGTCGCAGGGTAGTGGGGCTAGGGGATTGACCCACGTAGGTGCGCACCGTTTGATCCTGCTTGTCGTTACTGGGTACCGCCTTGCTGGTGAGGGTTTTCGCACCCCCATCCCCAACCCGCCCGGGCAGGGCCGCTAGCATCATGCAGTTGGAGACATCGGTGTAGGCACCGTCATCGGTCTGAATCCAGAGAAGACCGGGCACCGCCTGGCTAAACCAAAGACCATCGGGGCTGGAGAAATCATTGTCCCCGGTCAGGCGGGAAATATTCACCTGAGGCAGGGCATCAGCCTGGGAACCAAACAGATAAATATCCCAGCTAAAGGTGGTAGCGGTGGGGTTGCCACCGGCTTCCCGCCAGCGCATGATATGGCCGTTGACATTCCCCTGGTTGCTCTTGGACCCCTTTTCATCGGCATAGAAGCGGGGGTTGGCGGCGTTTAAGCCGGCGCTGTCCCCCCGCCGACTATTGTTGGTGAGGGTCAAATACACATCGCCATTCAGGGGGTTGATCGCTCCCCACTCCGGTCGGTCCATCTTGGTGGCGCCGGCGGCATCAGCGGCGATCCGAGCATTGACTAGAATATCGGCTTGGTCGGCAAATTTATAGTCAGCGTAGCTAGCGATGCGGGGATTAGCCAGGGTCAGGGGCAACCACTCACCGGTGCCGTCATCGTTAAACTTGGCCACATAAAGGGTGCCCGCATCTAGATACTTATTGCCAGCGGCCATACCACCGTTAGCATCCTTGGGATCCCAGTTAGCCGCAGAAACAAACTTGTAGACGTATTCATTGCGGGCATCATCGCCGGTGTAAAACACCAGGGGTTGACCTGCCGTAGCCTTCGCCGGCCAGCAGCCTTCGTGGGCCATCCGACCAATAGCGGTGCGCTTTTGGGGGGTGCTGCCGGGGTTAAAGGGATCAACTTCCACCACCCAGCCAAAGGTATTGGCGACGTTGCGGAAATCCTGACTGGGGCTGGTGCCGGTTTTGGTAGCATCCCAACGACGGTAGACATCGGTGGCATCGGCAGCCCCCGCCCGAGACCAATTGTACCGACCGGAGGTGGCGTTACCCATGCCGTACCGCTTAAAGGAGGCCAACTCCTTAGCGGTGCGGGCAGAGTCCTCTTCGCGACGGTTGAAGTACCCTGCCCAGTTTTCCTCACAGGTTAGGTAGGTGCCCCAGGGGGTGTAGCCATTGGCGCAATTATTTAGGGTGCCGCGGGTCTTTTCGCCATTAGGGGAGAAGGCGGTAGCCATCAAGGGGCTACGACGGGCGGGACCGGAAATCTCACAGGGGGTGGCAGCGGTAACCCGACGGTTATAACGGGAATTGAGGTTGACCTGATAGCCTGAACCCTGGCGGGCAACTTCCACCACGGTAACCCCGTGGGCCGCCACTTCCCGATCAATTTCCAGGATAGGACGGGCGGCGGTGCTCTTCTCACCATACTCCGTGGGGCCGTTGGCGTGCATGAACCCCAGGTCCTCCGCCACTTCGTGGTTGATGCAGAGTAGGGCCCGATTAACGCTGCTGGGATCCCAGCCGTTGCCGGCTCGGTTGATACCAAAGTAATGCATGGCGTCGTGGTGATCCCCCACCCGCAGATCAAAATCAACGTCGGTGCCATTATTTTTGTAGGGGCTGACCCCCGCCTTAATCGGGTCACCGGTGGCCAGCAGCACCTTAGCGGTGTACCCAGGGGGAATCGTCAGGCTATCGCTGATGTTCTTAGATACGGCACTGAAGCCCAGCTTCAGCCCCGGGGCCGCCACCGCGGTTTGCTGTTCTTGCTTAGCAGCATCGGTTAAAAAAGCCAGCCCCATGCCCAACATCGAAGCGGCCGCTAGAGAGGAACTCCCCTTGAGGAAGCCCCGACGACCCAGGCGAGCCCGCTCTAAAACCTGATCGAAGGAATCGTTGTTAGAGGTGTTGTGAATCAGATCCTCGGGGTTTTCGTTTTCCCCCCAGCCCTGGAAATTCTTCGCCATAGTGGTACCCGTGTGCGAACTCAACTAAGGTTTACAGAGTCAAAGCAATAGTTCCGAGTGTAGGTACCCAAGACTATGGGAAGATTAATAGCTGACTAAGATTCTTTGAAGACGCCACCGGTGGAGGCGGGTGCAGGGTCGATCCAGGTGGGGTCGATGACAACACTTGGGTGTGCTAGGGTATGGCTTAGCTCACCACCAAGTTGTCAGCATTTAAGCCATGGCCATCTCTAAAATCGAAGCCCAACAGTTACTGGAGCGGATGATCTTTGACGAAGCTGCCCCCCAAGACTGGGTTCAGGATGTCTGGGGGCTGAGCCCAATGTTGGGGGATAGCGCCGCCAAGTTACTGGATGCCTTCTATGGGTTGGTGGACTGCTGCCCAGAGGAGAGGCTGGATAACCTGGTCAAGGGGCTTTATCGGGAGCAGCTAGAGTTTTAGCGATCGCGCCCCTAGCTCAGCAAGGGTGACAGGTCCAGGTGCTGATTAACCGCATCCGCCAGGGAGTTGAGCATGGCTTCTCGCTGCTCTCGATAATTCGGAATCCCCGTCGGTAGGGAGCTTAGCCCCCGTTGCTGACGCAAACGGTTCAACCAGGCCCGCCGCCAGGGACCATTGTCAAAGATGCCGTGGAGGTAGGTGCCCCAGAGGGACTGGCTACTGTCCACCACCCCCAGGCTGCGATCCTCAAACAGAAACTCAAACTTGGTGCCGGTTTGGGCCTCCGCCTCCGCCAGACTGAGTTGGGTGCGCCCCTGATGGAGTTCGTAGCCCGAAACCGGTAGGCCATCCTGGGGATAGCGAGAACTAACGGTGCGTTGGCGGGCAATTTTCTGCCGGGTGATCACCGTTCGCATGGGAAACAGATTCATCGCTGGAAAACGCCCTTCATGGCCCTCAATACCCTCTGGATCCGCCAGAAACTCCCCCATCATTTGAAAGCCACCGCAGATGCCCATCACCGTGCCGCCAGCGGCCACGTAGTTGCGAATTTGATCCACCATGCCAGACCGTTGCAAAACCAGCAGATCCGCCACGGTGGTTTTGGTCCCCGGAATCACCACCGCATCGGGATAGCCCAGATCCTCCTTGGGGTTAAGGTACACCACCCGCACATTGGCCTCCGATTCCAGGGGATCAAAGTCGGTGAAGTTAGAAATTCTGGGTAGGCGCACCACCGCAATGGTCACCTCAGCCTGGGGTTTTTGACCAGGGCTGCGGTCCAACAGACTGAGGGAATCCTCCGCAGGGAGTTGATTGGCTAACCAGGGCACCACCCCCAGCACCGGTAGTCCAGTCCGTTCGGTCAACCAGGTGAGCCCCGGATCAAGCACCTCCCTTTGACCCCGGAACTTATTAATGATCAGGCCCTTCACCAGGGCTCGCTCCTCCGGCTCCATTAACTCTAAGGTGCCGATAATATGGGCAAAAACCCCCCCCCGGTCAATATCCGCCACCAGCACCGTCGCCGCATTCAGGTATTTAGCCACCCGCATATTGGTCAGGTCACGGTGCTTTAAGTTGACCTCCACTGGGCTACCGGCCCCTTCACAAACCAACACATCATAGTCCTGGGTGAGGCGCAGTAGACTTTCCTGGATAGCCTGCCAGCCCTGGTCAAAGAAGGTTTCGTAGTATTCTCTGGAGGTCACGGTGCCGGCGGGCTTCCCCTTGAGAATTACCTGGGAGGTCATGTCTCCCTGGGGCTTTAACAAAATCGGGTTCATATCCACCTGGGGGGCAACTCCAGCGGCCCAAGCCTGCACCGCCTGGGCGTAGCCCATTTCCCCACCACTAGCGGTGACGTAGGCGTTGAGGGCCATGTTTTGCCCCTTAAAGGGGGCCACCCGCCAGCCACGACGACTTAGTAAACGGCACAGGGCCGTTGTAATTAAAGATTTACCTACGTGGGAGGCAGTCCCCACCACCATGATTGATCGCATGGAGCCTCTCCAGCAATAATATTGGGTCAGACGGACCAGAGGGGCTAGCTGAGTTGGCCTAGCCTATGCAGGCTAACAGGCCGCCGCAAATTACCACTGCATCCACCCCGGCAACCGCAACCACCGGCACCAGGCATTATATAGTTTATCTCGAAGGGGGGGACGCCAGGTTTTGGTTGGTACCCTCTCGAGCAGGGAAGAAACCTGGTGGCCCAGGGGAGTGAGGCGAAAACTATCGGTTAATCCTTGGCCATCCACTTCCCGTCGCAGCAGGCCAACGGCTATTAGCCACATCATCTCACTTTCCACCCGTAGCTCCGCCAGAGGTCGCCAGGTATAGCCCTGGTGAACGCCAGCGTGGTCACAGATCTGCCGCAGGCCCAGGCTTTGCGATCGCATCACCGTCAGCAGCCCTAGCCTGAAGGGTGAGCAGCGGAAGGCTCGCTGGGCCCGCTGTAGAACTTGGGGGGAATAGCGCATACCCAGGGGAGGATAGGATTTGAGAACGGCCATCAATGGAATTAAACAAAGTGTAAACCAATTGTAACAATTGTCGGCCGGTTCGTCCCCTGCGCCAGGCCGATCACGCCATCATCCCTGGGATTTCGCTATCCTATCGATAGATCACTTCAATGACTGATCTGGATTTCGAGTGGGAGGTGAATCCTATG
>JBEIUS010000079.1:0-14288 GCA_040374235.1 Leptolyngbya sp.
GCCAGGCCAAGTTGCGGGCTACAGGTGTGGATCGCTAAACCAATCAGTCCTTCACCCCCTTCCAGGGAACTCCCTCAAGACAGCCCCCCAAAGGGCCAGGTGGTGACCACAAAGACAATCACGGACACCAGGGCGAGGATAGCCTGCAGGACATTGCCCACCAGGGTGCCCACCACAATAGCCATACCCACCTTGAGGGATTGCTGCGATCGCGGCCAAAGCTCTAAATCCCGACGATGCAGAAATTCGCCCACAAAGGCCCCCAGCACCGTACCCATCAAAATACCCAACAGCGGGATACCCGTGGGTAGCAAAGGTAGGAGGCCAAACAGCCCTAGAAACATGCCGATAAACGCTCCTGCCTGACCCCACCCGCTGGCTCCCACCCGCTGGGCCCCCAGCACCCCAGCCAGGTAATCGATCAGCATACTTAAGATAAACGCACCTACCCCTACCCCCAGGGCCCACTTAAGACTGCCAAAACCGACTACCAGCCCCCAGATCACCATGGCCCCCAGCACCAGGGTGATACCTGGCAGGGTGGGAATGATCGCCCCCACCACCCCCGCCACCATTAACAGCAATAGTAAACCGTAGACTAAGGGATACCAGACCTGGGGTGCGGTCAAGGCCGGGACCAATTCCGTTGGCAAATTGGTAAGGCGATGGCCTAGATTCTTGAACATATCTGAGAGTCCACCGGCGATCTGGCTGAGGCCCGATAGCATCTGATCAAAATAGTAAGTGATTTGCCATACCAGGCCCCGCCCTAGGGCTAGGATTGACGGAACCAGGGGAAAGGAAGTTGGCATAATGAACTGTCCCATCAAGTAGGAACTACAGCCTTGACCAGGGTGCTTAGGACAGGGTGGAGCTGTAAAAGGTAACATTTGCGGGACAGTTCTGTCATGGCTACCCCGTCGCCCGTCACCGAGGACATCAGGGCAGCACTAGGCACCCTGAATTAACCCTATTCTAAAGGCTGGACAGAAACTCCAGCTTCGACATCCTAACTCAAGAGAGCACCGGCAAAGAATAAACCATCCACTAAGAGAGTGCTAAAGACAGCCCCACTAAAGGCCCACCAGGCCAATTCACGAGAGGTACCCAAGGAAACTGCCGTAGCCACCACTAGAAAGGTAGCCAGAATCACCGCTCGACCAGCCGCCAGATTCGTTTCCAGGCCAGTGGCAGCCCCCTGTAGAATTACTGGGACCAGGCTCGGTTCAGCCTCCATGAGTTGGCGCCATACCGGGAAGAGGTCCATCCAATTAATGTAGAGATCGGTGACAGCGGTACCAAAAAGAGACCCCAGGAAGAAATAGCTACCGATTCGTCCCTGATTATTCTTCAGACACCACAGGGCAATGGGTAGACCCAAAGCTTCGATGGGCAGATGGACCACCGGTTCCCAGCGAAACCACCCCCAGTAAAGGGAGCCAGTTAACCAAATGGAAGCAAAACCAATCAATAAGTCTCCCCACACCTGCCAGCCAGGTCGTCTGCTCAGATGCCAACCCAGAACTATCCACAGTCCTGTGGCAACCAAACTCACCCAGGGCCAATAACGTACCAGGGGAGCTTGAACAAACACTGGAAAAATTACCAACCCCAGGGAGGCGAAAAATATCCGGATCTGTAACGTAGACTGGGTCAACCAAGCCTGGACCATATTAAGCCCAAGAAAAAACTTAGTCAGCGGTAAGCCGTAGGTAAAACTCAAGGAATTATGAAAGTTCGCTTAACGCTTATTAACATAACATGCTCCCAGGGGGGATTGGGTGGTGAATTAAGATGGGGCAAAAAACCTTCACAAGCAAGGGGATCACTCAAGAGCGCTTACAATGCTCAGAGGTCCAGGATGAACCATACTCCCATAGTTAGTAGCCGCAGGCCATTCTAGAAAATAATTTAAGGTTTATGTTATGCCTATGAGTTTAGTACCTTGCCTGGGTCAGGCCGCTTCGGCCACTACCACCTCTCCCCTAATGGACCATATCAGTCTGGTACAGGCTGTGGTGATTGGTATTGTGCAGGGGTTAACTGAGTTCCTACCCATTAGCAGTACCGCCCATATCAAAATGGTGCCCGTAGCCTTAGGCTGGGGAGATCCTGGAGTGGCCTTTACGGCGGTTATTCAGCTGGGTAGTATTGCAGCCATCCTATGGTATTTCTGGGACGATCTAGCCGAGGTATTCGGCGGCATGGTGAAGGCTGGTATAGCCGGTCAGTACGACTCTCCGGCCTTCCGCCTGGGCTTGGGTATTCTGTTGGGCACTGTTCCCATCGTCCTGGGTGGTCTATTGATCAAGGCATTCATTCCCGATTTTGATAACTCTCCCCTGCGTAATAGTTCTACCATTGCCCTGGTCTCCATTGTCATGGCCCTACTGTTGGGAACGGCGGAAATCTTGGGTCGGCGCCAGCGAGGTTTTGCGACCTTGGGGTTAGGGGATGGGCTAAGCATGGGTCTGGCCCAGATTCTCGCCCTAATCCCTGGAGTTTCCCGATCCGGTTCTACCCTTACCGCTGGTCTATTTATGGGGTTGGAACGCGCTACCGCCGCCCGCTTTTCTTTCCTGCTAGGGGTACCAGCCATTACTCTGGCTGGGCTGGTGGAGCTCAAGGGGGTGCTAGAGGATGGCCTTAGTGGCATCGGCTGGGGTCCCCTGCTAGCGGGGTTACTAGCGGCGCTAATCACCTCCTATCTCTCGATTGCTTGGCTACTTCGCTTTCTCAAGCAACACAGCACCTGGGTTTTTGTCTTTTACCGCCTGGCCTTTGGTGCAGCTATTTTGTTTGCTTTAGCCACGGGGCGGATGGAAAATATTTAGGCGGGTCAGGTGGCCTAAGGAAAACCCTGAGGAGGCTGTTTGAAAAACCAAGGAGGATCTTAGACTATGCCTAGGGAGTAGGATAATATCCTCACAATTCAACACGTTTGCGCCTCCTTGGCGGCGAACTATACCTGAAGCCTTTTCAAATAGCCTTTTAGGATCATTTAGAACCCCCCTTACTAGTTAGCCATTCATCTTGCTATGGGTACTCTGGCCACCCGTCCAGCTCGCATCAGCCGAGTTTCACCTGGTTCCATTGCCGCTGAAGTGGGCTTTGAACCCGGGGATGCCCTGGTATCGGTTAATGGCCAATGCCCGCGAGATTTAATTGACTACCGATTTCTCTGTGCGGAGGAGGAGTTGCACCTGGAGGTGTTAGACCGGCAGGGAAAGAAACATCAGGTTGCCCTGGAAAAGGAAATTGACGAGGACCTGGGCCTGGAGTTTGAAACCGCCCTGTTCGATGGCTTGATCCAGTGCAATAATGCCTGTCCTTTCTGCTTTATTGATCAGCAGCCCCCCGGTAAACGTGGCAGTCTCTACCTGAAGGATGATGACTATCGCCTCAGTTTTCTCTACGGTAGCTACCTGACCTTAACCAATTTGCTACCTCAGGAGTGGGATCGGATTGCCCAACTGCGACTATCGCCCCTCTACGTATCGGTGCATGCTACTGAACCAGAGCTGCGATCGCAACTCCTACAAAATCCTCGGGCGGGCCAAATTCTGGAGCAACTGGCCTGGTTCCAACGCCATCGTCTGCAGATCCATGCCCAGGTTGTGGTTTGTCCGGGTTTCAACGATGGAGGCCATCTGGAGACTACCCTGCGGGATCTGGTCGGCTTTTATCAGGAAGACCTACCCACGGTCATGTCCGTAGCCGTCGTACCGGTGGGACTAACCCGGTTTCGCCCAGCCCATGATTGCCTTAGCCCGGTGACTCCAGCCCAAGCCGGTCAGGTGATTGACCAGGTCACAGCCCTGCAGGGGCAGTTTCAGCAGCGGTGGGGCAGCCGAGTTGTCTGGTTGGCGGATGAGTGGTTTTTAATCGCCCAGCGCCCGGTGCCCCCCGCCGCTGATTATGAAGACTATCCCCAGATTGGCAACGGAGTGGGCTCCATTCGCCAGTTTTTAGAAGAATTTGAGGTGTCTGCTAACCGCTACCTCCAACCGGCGGTCACCCCCTCGCGATCGCTAACCTGGGTGGTGGGGAACGCCGTCGAAGTCGCTTTTCAACCCATCCTAGAGCGCCTCAACCAAGTAGAGGGTTTAACGATAGATCTGGCTGCCCTGGCCAGCCCCTACTGGGGCCGAGAGATTACCGTGACCGGACTGTTGACGGGTTATGATCTCCTGACAGGTTTATCACACCAGCCCCTGGGGGAGGCCCTACTGGTGCCGACGGTGATGCTCAAACCCAGCGACTCAGGCCAGCTCGAGGAGACCCTATTCCTGGATGATATGAGTGTAGCCGCCGTCAGTCAGCGCTTAAATTGCCCGATTATCCCCATTGAAGATAGTGACAGCCTGGTCAAAATCTGTTGTGGTCCCTTGCCCACCGACACCTATCACCCGTTGCAATCCGCCCCTGGCTACTGGGCCCCATCATAGTATTACCTGGCCTAAAGTAAGTAACCTTGGAGAGGGGATCAGGAGTCAAAGCTCAGAAGCCAGGAGATCTGAGTGAACTAAAGCTATATTTTCCCATACCTCAGGTTACAGCCACCCCAGATGCCGATATGCTATGTAATCGGAGTGAAAAAAATTTCACCATAGCCGTAGCCACGGGTCACGGGGCGGAAACGAATCAGAACACCTACCTAGTGAGCACTTTGACCAATTTATCCTGTTCTGAGTCCTCTGACCAAAGCGATAGCTTTGTTTTACGGCTTGAAGAACGCCTTTCCTGAAGTATTTGTGCTAAATCATGTCTGACTCACACCGGCACAACCTGATGATTTTCGGATTGGGGCTGACCACAGCAGCCCTGGGTACCTTACCCGTCAGTGCTGTATCCCTACCTACTTACGGGCAGTTGCCAACTCCTATCTACTCCGCCGATCAAGAGACTTCCCGAGGAGGATTCCAGGAGGGTGTACCGCGGCTGTCCGAGGCAAAGGGGGTACCGGTCCTGTTCATTGCTCAAGGGTCCAGCAGCAAGGCAGAAAACTCGCCTGGACTGACCCTAGAACCCGGCGAAGACCCCCTACCCCTAGAAATGGATAATTCCCCCACCCCTCCCTCAGGAGAAAGGAGGTTGCCCCTACCCGCCGCTGAAGGGCCACGAGATCAAGGGTTTGAGTCACCTCCAGACTATTTGTTGCCCGGTTCTAATCCTCTAGCTGTGCCAACTGAACCGGAGGATGTACAAATTTTAGGCACCCAACCTATTTCCCTGGATATAGCGATTGAGTTGGCCTACCGGAATAACGAAGAGCTACGGATTGCCCTGCTACAACTGGAGCGGGCCCAGGCTGGTCTGAGAGCAGAACAAGCTGCCCTACTGCCCACGGTAGATCTAACAGCAGATTTGCAGAATACCAATCAGACCTCCCTGGGGGTGAGTACTGATGAGAGCTTTACGACCCTACGGGGCACCGTGCGATCAGACTATGACCTGGGACTATCGGGGGAAAGGTCGGCACGTCTCCAGGCTGCCCAGCAACAGGTAAGACTAGCCGAACTAAAGGTAGAGCAAACTCGAGAAGAACTGCGCCTAAATACTATCAACGACTACTATGCCGTACAGCAGGCGATCGCCGACATTCGCATTAACCAGGCTTTCCTAGATGAGGCCCAACGTAACCTGCGGGATACCCAACTGCGGGAGGAGGTAGGAGTCGGCACCCGCTTTGATGTGCTGCGGGCCGATGTCCAGGTGGCCAATGCCCGACAAACCCTGACCCAGGCCCTTAGCCAACGGCAGATCACCCAGCGCCAGCTGGCTCGCCGCTTAAATATTTCCCCCACCATTGATCTCACCACCCTGGCGGTGGAAATCGCCGGCACCTGGCCCCTTTCCCTGGAGGAAACCATCGTTCAGGCCTACCAAAATCGAGCTGAGTTGGAACAATTTTTAGTGGAGCGGGACCTCAACCAGGCCCAACGGCAGTTGCAATTGACCGCCACCCGGCCTAACCTCAGCCTGTTTGCCCAGTACGAGGTGCAAAGCCTGCTGGATGCCCCCGCTGGCAGACAAAATAATACTGATGATGGGTTTGCCCTGGGGGCCCGGTTGGCTTGGCGGTTGTTTGATGGTGGCGCCGCCAGTGCCCGAGCGAGACAGAGCGATCGCGACATCGCTATCGACGAGGCAGAATTTGAAAGTGCTCGCAATACCATTCGAGTCCAGGTAGAAGAGGCCTACTATACCCTCCAGGCCAACCAGGCCAATATTACCACTGCCAACCTGGCGGTCAAGCAGGCCACCGAGGCCCAGGATCTAGCTAATCTCCGTTTTAATGCTGGGGTCGGCACCCAGCTGGACGTGCTCAGCGCCACCCGGGAACTGACCCAAGCCCAGGGTAATTTCCTGCGGGCTGTTCTCGACTATAACCGGGCACTGGCGCGGCTAGAGCGGTTTGTCAGTAACCTGGGTGAGGCTGGTGGATAGGAATCTCCCCTGGGTCGGCTGCCTCCCAGTTCTGCTTCAAAGGCCCAGGAGAGGGCAACTAACCTCCACTGAACCCGCTAAAATAGAGCCATGCTAAGCATGCCATCCAGCCTGAGTTAAGCCCAACGCTTCCCTAACCATTCCTATGTTTGAAGCCCTTTCCGATCGCCTGGAATCTGCCTGGAAGAGTCTGCGGGGCCAGGATAAAATTAGCGAATCCAACATCAATGATGCCCTGCGGGAAGTGAGACGTGCACTCCTGGAGGCAGACGTCAACCTGCAGGTGATTAAGGAGTTTGTGGCCCAGGTCAAGGAAAGAGCCCTGGGGGCGGAGGTGGTGAAGGGAGTAAGCCCTGACCAGCAATTCATTAAGGTTGTCCACGATGAATTAGTGACACTGATGGGGGACACAAACGTACCCCTGGCCCAAGCCCCTAACTCACCTACGGTCGTTCTGATGGCGGGCCTACAGGGGACGGGCAAAACCACCGCCTCCGCCAAGCTAGCCCTCCATCTGCGAAAACAAAACCGCAGCACCCTGCTGGTGGCCACCGATATCTAACGGCCAGCGGCGGTGGATCAACTAATTACCCTGGGTAAACAGATCGATGTGCCCGTTTTCGATTTGGGTACTACGGCTAACCCGGTGGACATTGCCCGCCAGGGGGTGGAGCGCGGCCGAATTGATGGAGTAGACACGGTGATTGTGGATACGGCGGGGCGCTTACAGATTGACCCCAAAATGATGGCGGAATTAGCCGACATTAAGGCCGCCATTCAACCCCACGAGGTGCTGCTGGTGGTGGATGCCATGACCGGTCAGGAGGCCGCCAACCTAACCCGCACCTTCCACGAAGAAATTGGCATTACCGGCGCCATCCTCACCAAAATGGATGGGGATGCCCGGGGGGGAGCAGCCCTCTCTGTGCGACAAATCTCGGGACAGCCGATTAAATTTGTAGGGGTTGGGGAAAAGGTGGAGGCCCTACAGCCCTTTTACCCCGATCGCATGGCCTCTCGGATTTTGGGCATGGGAGATGTGCTCACCCTGGTAGAAAAGGCCCAGGAAGCGGTTGACATTGCCGATGCCGAAAAACTCCAGCGTAAAATTCTGGAGGCAGAATTTGACTTCGATGATTTTCTGAAGCAAATGCGCTTGATGAAAACCATGGGCTCCCTGGGGGGCATTATGAAGTTAATCCCCGGCATGGGTAAGCAAATTTCCGGTGAAATGCTGGAACAAGGTGAAGTCCAGCTAAAACGCTGTGAAGCTATGATTAATTCGATGACCCGCGAGGAACGTAAGAATCCTGGCTTGCTGGCCGGTTCTCCAGGTCGCCGTCGCCGGGTTGCCGCTGGTTCAGGGCGGGCTGAGAAAGACGTGGGCAAATTGGTTAGCGACTTTACTAAAATGCGATCGCTGATGCAGCAAATGGGGAGGGGGGGCGGCTTTCCTGGTATGGGGGGAGGACTGCCTGGCCGAGGGGGGATGCCTGACTTCGCTGGCATGATGGGCGGTGGTAATCCCCCAGGTCAACGGGGTGGCAATTCTAAAAAACCAAAGAGCCAGAAAAAGAAAAAAGGATTCGGGGAGCTTTAAGGCCTGCGCTTTTCCGCCTCCTCTAGGGCCCGCTGCTTATTTGCACTGTAAACAACTATCCGATCCTGAGCCACTTCATAACGGGTATCACTAGCGGGCACCTGTGCCATCAAATCAGCAGCCCGCTGCCAGCGCATCGCCAGCTCTAACCACTCATCTGCGGTTGTGGAGGATCGGCCATCTTCAACCGACTGTTGGGCAATCCGGACCGCCATCACAAAAGGATCTTGCTGGGGAGAAGGGGATGGGGCGGACTCACCCGGTTCTGCCCGGCCAGTGAAGAGGCTGTCGCCACGGGCAGGAAACTTGAAATTAAGGCCGTAGCGCAACCAATCCTTCGTGGTCCACCCCACCAGCAGGAGTAACAGAACCAAGCTGGCCCCACCCACCAAACCTCGCCAAAAGGCCACCCGACTAGCCGGAGGTGAAGCTGGAGATTCCGTAAATAACTGCGGTTGCCGGGGTTGGTTTAGATCTTGCCAAAACCGCATCAGGGGGTTAGGTTGCCGTAGAGTAACCCGCTCGAACCACAGTAAACTACGCTTAGGATCGCGCTTAATATCCTCCAACCAGAGGAGTTGCTGTTCCTGCACGATGCGGCCATTAATGTTAACCTTGCTAATGCCCCTAGGGCTGACCGACTCCAGCACCTGTTGCACCTCTGATACCACGGACTTTTGCTCTAGTTGATCGGCGGTAGGGGCTTCCACCAAGAGTTGTAGGACGCCATGATCTTGGACAGCTCGGGTACGGATACCGCTTTCAGCGAAGTGGTTATTCAAAAGCTGAATAATCGCAGCAATGCTTCCCTGGCGGGCCTGGCGGTTAACGTCATTAATGGTTGAGGACATAAGCTTGAAACCAAAAATTAACGCTAGCAACTAGCGCTGAGGTATTATACCAAGGGTTTATGGTCTGGGATCACGCAACTTAGGGGGTATTTTACCAAGCCCTTCACAGCAAATCCTTAAATTGAGCCTCTGCCCCTAGCTGCTGCACCGCCTTTTTAATATCCTGGGTTCGATCCTTGTGGACCACCAGGGTAGCCTTACCATCCCGCACGATTACGATATCTGCCAAGCCAATGGTGACGACAACCTCCTCGGGATCGGCGGCGTAGATGATGCTATCGGTGGTATCGACGGCCAGGTGACGAGCTAAGTCCACGTTAGGCCGGTAGGGTTGCTTAAGCAGGCGCTCCACCGCATTCCAATCCCCCAGATCGTCCCAGCCAAAGGTCACAGGCATAACGTAGGCCCGATCGGTATGCTCCATCACCGCGTAGTCAATACTGAGCTTAACCAAGTCAGGGTAAGCCTCTACCCCCGCCGCCAAAATCGGTTCCATCAGCTGGGGCGCATGGATCTGTAGTTCCTTGATCATGGTTTCAGCGGGAAAAACAAACATGCCGCTATTCCAACTAAATTTGCCACTAGCGATAAAGGTGGCAGCGGTAGCGGCATCAGGTTTTTCTGTGAAGCGAGCCACCTGGTAAGCTGACAATCCACCATAGTGACCCACCGATTCTCCTTGCTCGATGTAACCGTAGCCGGTGGCTGGGTAGCCGGGGGTGATGCCGAGCGTGACGATCGCCTGCCGGTCAAGAGCCAGATCGGCGGCAGCGGTCAAGGTCTGACAAAACTTGACTTCATCAGCAATCCAATGATCTGCAGGAAAAAAGCCCACCAGAGTCTCCTGACCATGACGTTGGGCAATTTCGAGGGTAGCCCAAGCCACCGCTGGACCTGTGTCCCGTCCCACTGGCTCCACCAAAAGATTCGCGTCGGGAAGTTTGGGCAGTTGCTGCCGCACCTGGTCCGCCAAGTGGAGCGCCGTTATCACCCAGACCGATTGCCAATCCCCAGCCAACCCCACTAACCGATCTGCGGTAGTTTGGAGCAAGCTGCGATCGCTACCGTCTAAACAGAGAAATTGTTTGGGCCTGGCGAGACGACTAACGGGCCAAAATCGCTCACCCTTACCGCCAGCCAGAATAACGGGAACCAAGTTAGTCATAACACTGCTTGGGAATTACCCATAGAAAATTAATTATATTGTTGTCATCCTATCCTGAGGAGGGCAGAATAGGAATAAAAATAGCTTAATATTGGTTAACATATTTTCTGATAGATTGGTTTGACCTGGGCCACATCAGATTATGTCTACCATTTAACTCCCGGATTGACCCGGGCTGGTAGGCTATCTTAAACGCAGTCTCAGTGGGTATGAGGAGTGACATTAACTAGACAGACATCCCAATTGCCGTCCTCCTCCGCTGAGGAAAAAAGCTTTGATTATTCTGTCAATCAGAGTGATCATCCCAAGCCTGATACCCATTTCAAGTCATCCCAGGTTAACTCTTCCGGCTCTCGGCGATCGCCCTTAAGACGCGGTCTTAACCTATTGATCTGGAGTGTAGCTTTCCTGGGGACGGCCACCGCGTCAGCGTTGATCGGAGCAGGGGCCGCACTACTGTTGCCCCTACCCCAGTCCACTGCCTTAGAGCGTCCCTCCCTGGGTATCGGCGAACTGTGGCGGGCCGGGTTTCGCTACCAGGTGACCCGACCGATCAATATCCTGGTGATGGGTATTGATGAGGTGCTAGATGCCCCAGCCCAATCCCAGGCTACCTTTGGCGGCCGTACCGATACCCTTTTGCTGGTGCGCATTAACCCCCAGGACAACACCTTAAATGTCATGTCGATTCCGCGCGATACGCGGGTCCAGATTTCCGACTATGGCATGGCTAAGATTAACCAAGCAAATGTGGAGGGTGGCCCTGAGTTAGTCGCCCAAACCATTGCCGATAACCTTGGCAATGTAGCAATTGATCGCTACCTGCGGGTCAATACCAGCGCCTTTAGGGAGGTTGTAAATCTAATCGGGGGCATAGAGCTCTATGTGCCCAAACGCATGGAATATAACGATAACACCCAAGATTTACACATTGATTTATACCCTGGCTGGCAGACTCTAAATGGGGATCAGGCGGAGCAGTTTGCTCGCTTTCGCAAAGACAACAATGGGGATATCGGTCGGGTTCAGCGCCAACAAATGCTACTTAAGGCCTTTCGGGATCGCCTCACGAATCCCACCGTTATTCCCAAGTTACCCCAGGCCATTCGCGTAGCATTACGCTACGTTGATACTAACCTCACCTTGGAGGAAATGTTAGCTCTCGCTAACTTTGGCCTCGCTATTGAACCTGAAAAATTACAAATGGTAATGCTACCAGGCCGCTTTAGCCAGCCCTCCGAATTTCAGGCCAGCTACTGGTTGCCAGATTGGAACTCCGCCGCTACCATTTTGCAAAAATTTTTCCAAACCGATGGAGTCGGTATCTACGCTGACAACAGCGGCCATGGTTCTGGTCTAAATTCACAGATAGCTGTGCAAAATGCCTCCGGTAATCAGGGGGCGGCGGCGACGGTCGCAGATTATCTACGCAGTAGTGGCTTTCCTAACGTCTATGTGATCGAAGATTGGCCAGATACTCTGGAGAAAACGGAGATTATTGCCCAGAAAGGTGATCTGGACAGTGCCAAGACCATCGGTAGCGTGGTTGGTCTAGGCCGGGTTCTTTCAGAATCCACTGGGCACTTGGAGTCAGATATTACCCTACGGGTGGGGCGGGATTGGCTAGACTCCCAGCCCTAAGTTCAACTGAGTGAGCTCCGGCCTAGGTCAGGACAGATTATGATTAAAGCAGGTATAGTCGGGTAGATTCCTCCATCAGATTTGACGGGTTCACCGATGCACGATTAAGGAGACGCCAAAGGGCATGGGAAAAGTAGTTGGCATCGACCTGGGCACCACCAACTCAGTTGTTTCTGTCATTGAAGGTGGCAAGCCAGTGGTGATCGCCAGTTCTGAAGGCATGCGCACCACCCCTTCAGTGGTGGCCTTCAGCAAAGAGGGGGAGAGACTGGTGGGTCAGATGGCTCGACGTCAAACCGTCCTCAATCCCCAAAATACCTTCTACGGTGTTAAACGGTACATGGGGCGCAAGTATGGCGAGTTGGATGCGGCTTGCAAACGAGTTTCCTATACAATTCGGCGAGATCAGGTTGGTAACGTTAAAATTCGTTGCCCCCGACTGGAGAAGGACTTTGCTCCCGAGGAAGTTTCCGCTATGATCCTGCGCAAACTGGCGGAGGAAGCCAGCCGGTACCTGGGCCAACCGGTACCGGGCGCGGTGATTACCGTACCCGCCTACTTTAACGATACCCAACGCCAGGCAACCCGTAACGCTGGACGGATTGCTGGACTTGAGGTACAACGCATCCTGAATGAACCAACGGCGGCGGCTCTGGCCTATGGCTTAGATCAGGGTTACAACCAAACCATCCTGGTGTTTGACCTGGGAGGTGGAACCTTTGATGTCTCTGTCCTGGATGTCAACGATGGAGTATTTGAGGTGCGATCCACCGCCGGTGATACCCAGCTGGGGGGCTCAGACTTTGATCAGAAAATTGTTGACTGGTTGGCAGATCAGTTCCTTGAAGAGGAGGGCATAGACCTGCGCCAGGACCGGCAGGCCCTACAACGACTCATGGAGGCGGCGGAAAAGGCTAAGATTGAGCTCTCTGGGGTGACCACTACGGAGATTAGTTTACCTTTCATTACCGCTAGTCAGGATGGCCCCAAGCACCTGGAAGCTTCCCTTAGCCGGCTCCAGTTTGAGCAACTCAGCGGCGACCTGGTAAGTCGACTGCGAGGTCCTTTAAAGCAGGCCCTGGCCGATGCGAACCTGGGTCCTAACGATATCGACGAGGTGGTGCTGGTGGGTGGAGGTAGTCGTATGCCCATGGCCCAGGAACTGGTGAGATCGCTAATTGGGCTAGAACCAAGTCAAAACCTCAATCCCGATGAAGCGGTGGCGGTAGGAGCGGCAATTCAAGCCGGTATCCTCACCCAAGAAGTGCAGGATATCATGTTGCTGGATGTGACTTCCCTGTCCCTGGGGTTGGAGACCATTGGTGGGGTGATGAGAAAGGTGATTCCTCGCAACACCACCATTCCAGTCCGGCGTTCCGACATTTTTTCCACCTCCGAAAACAACCAAACCTCAGTTGAGATTCACGTGCTCCAGGGAGAGCGGGAAATGGCCGCCGACAACAAATCCCTAGGACGATTTAAATTAATGGGCATTCCCCCCGCTCCCCGGGGTGTACCCCAGGTGTTGGTGTCCTTTGATATCGATGCCAACGGCATTCTGCAAGTGTCGGCCATGGATAAAACCACGGGCCGGGAACAAGGCCTGACGGTGCAGGGAGCCACCAATCTGGAGGAAAGCGAAGTACAACGCATGGTCCAGGAAGCGGAAGAGTACGCCGAAACCGATCGCCTACAGCGGGAACGGGTGGAAAAGCGTAATCGAGCAGAAGCCCTCACCTTCCAGGCAGAGCGCCTATTGCGGGAAGTTGCCTTGGACTTTGGCATGCAGTTTGCCCGCGATCGCCGCCGTCGCATCGAAGGACTTGTCCAAGAGCTACGCGACTACTTGGAACAAAGCGATGAACGGGGCATTGATATGACCCAGGTTGATCTCCAAGACGAACTCTACGATCTTAACCGGGAGGCTTATCTCTACGAGGCCGAGGATCAACCCGAGGGTGGTATTTTAGGGCAGATTGGTAATACCCTTAAGAAAACCTTTTCCTTTGATGATGACCTGGAACCTCGCCCCAACTATAGCTACCCAGGGTCTTCCTCCTGGGGTAGTTGGGATGAAGATTGGGACTACGACAACCGCCGTCGAAGCAACTCCCCTCCCTTTCGGCAGGGACCGGGCTACAATGGGCCTTCTCTCTACGGAGATGGTGATTACGACAGGCGTAGCCAGGGGCCACCATCCTACGATAATCGCTCCCAACCCTTTCGCGATCAGGACTACGGTCCTCAAGGCTATGGTGATCCCAGGGAACGCCAGCCAGGCTATGACAACTCTCCCTATGCTCGTAACCCAGGCTATGGCTACTCCGGTTACCGAACTCCCAATCAGGAGGTTAGCAATTACCCTGATGCTGGGACATCAGGCTATAATCAAACCCCCTCTTACTCTACCCCCGAGTCGCCACGCCCGTCTCCTCGGCCGGGTCAGGTCAATCGAGGCTACGATTCACCCCCAATATCACCCACTGAAGGCAACTCAGGTAGCTTTGCTAGCCAATCCAAATCGGATGATGATCCCTGGAATCAGCCCCCCACCGCAACTGGGGAAGACCTCTGGCAGGAC
>JBEIUS010000139.1:0-9297 GCA_040374235.1 Leptolyngbya sp.
GCCCTCCTGCCGCTGGGGATCCCAGAACAGCTGGCGCTGCATAAATCCTGGCTGCTGGGCCAACCAGGGCTCCCAGCTGCCGCGTTCGGCCTCTAGCCAAGCCTGCAGCGCATCGCTGGGCACCCTTAATCGCAACTGTTCCACCACCACCGGCGGGGGGGCCGCCTCAACCTGGCTAGGAAAAACTGAGATCATTAATAACGCGCCTAATAGTACCGAGAGCAAACCGCACCCAAGCCAGCGACACCACCAGGTGCTTTTATAGAACTGTTGGGGTTCATGAGAAGTTTCCATTCAATTGGGTTCCCCAGCGGGTGGGGAGTTAAGGAGAATTCGATTATGCGTGGAATTAATTTTTGACTTCCATTCAATTGGGTTCCCCAGCGAGTAGGGAGCTTGATTCTACACTAACGGAAAATGGTCGCCCTGAATCTTTTCACCGTCGGCGACGTGGAGCGGGTGCTGAGTTGTCGCCCCCAGGCGGGGCAGGCGGGGGTGCATCGGCCCGTTGTCGTTCCTGTTCCTTGGCTTGCGGTCCAAACAACTGGAAAATATCTTCTATTCCCAAACAGAGGTGGAGAAATGGGTCTACCCCGATCTACAGAGCCTGTCGTGTTAATTACGGGAGGGGCGAAACGAATTGGCCGGGTAACGGCGGAGCTACTCCATAGCCACGGTTTTAACCTGGTGATTCACTTTCACCACTCCCAGGCGGAGGCAGAAGCCCTGGTGGAGCAGCTGAATCACCAGCGATCGGGGTCTGCCTGGGCCATTCAAGCTGATCTCACCGAAGCCTTGGCTGCTCGACAGCTGATAGAAGCGGTGCATGCCCATGGCGACCGGCTGGATGGCATCGTGCACAACGCCTCGTTGTTTGAAGCGACGTCCCTGATGGACTCTAGTCTGGAGGAGCTCTCAACCCAGTGGGAAAAGCTCCAGAATTGCCATAGTAAAGCCCCCTTTTTCCTAGCCCAACTGGCCTACCAGGGGTTTCCGGACTGCTTTCGATTTATGGTTAATCTCTGTGATATCTACGCCACTACCCCCCTGCGCCGTTACCCCATCTACAGTATTTCCAAGGCCAGCCTGGTGATGGTGACCAAGGTGCTGGCTAAGGAACTGGGACCGAGGGTGAGGGTCAATGCCATTGCCCCTGGGTTGATTCTGTTACCCGACGGACAAACCCTGAATGGGGAAACCGCCACTCGTATGCAACAAAAAACCTGTCTATCCCGCATGGGGGAACCGATGGACGTTGCCAAGACGGTTTTATTTCTAGCCCAGGAGGCTAGCTACATTACCGGCCAGGTGATTACGGTGGATGGTGGTCGCACCCTATTTTGTTAGTAGACTCTGGCCTAAATACACTCACTTCTCTTAGCTCTTTCTCTTTGTCCTGAGCGGTTTAGCCATAACCACCCGCAAAGAATCGGAGGTAAGCTAGACCATCCTCACCGTAACAACATTAGACAAATTAGATAAGTTGATGATCCCCCGCCGCTAGCTGGTCTGGAATGGCAGATTGGCAATGAGTTGCCTCTGAAAATAACCTCCTAATTACCGTGTGACCCATGGGCCAACCCCTTCGACTGGGTATGCTAACTCCCTCCTCCAATACTGTTCTAGAGCCTATTACCCAGGCGATGCTGGTGGACCTGCCTGGGGTGTCTGCCCACTTTAGCCGGTTTAGAGTTACGGAAATTTCCCTAGCCTTGCCAGCCTTAGATCAGTTTGACAACAGGGCGCTATTAGACGCTGCCCAGCTGCTGGCCGATGCCAAGGTCGATGTCATCGCCTGGAATGGCACCTCCGCCGGGTGGCTGGGCCTTGAGCAAGATCGTCAGCTTTGCCGGCAAATTATGGCCGCTACGGGCATTCCAGCCACCACATCAGTGCTGGCGTTGCAGGAGATCTTTGAGGTGCTCAATATCACCCAGTTTGGCCTGGTTACCCCCTACACCGAGGATGTGCAGGCTAAAATCATCGCCAACTTCGCTCACCAGGGCTTTCATTGCGTGGCCGAGCAGCACTTAAATCTGCGGGTTAACGTTTCCTTTGCCGAGGTGGATGCTGAAAAAATTGCCGCCCTGGTCTACCAAGTGGCCCAGGCCCAACCCCAGGCCATTACCACCTTTTGTACCAATCTCGGCGCCGCCCCCCTGGTGCCACAATTGGAAAAACAGACGGGCATTCCTATCTTTGATACCGTCACCGTTGCCGTCTGGAAATCGCTGCGCCTGGCGGGGGTTGATACCTCCCTGGTGAAAGGCTGGGGCCGTCTGTTTGCCGATCTGCCCTGATGGCCATCCACACCCTTTCAGCCACTGAGTTAGCCCAGGCGATTCGCACCCGACGGATCAGTTCCCTGGAGGCGGTAGAGGCTTGTTTTGCGCAGATTGATCGGCTTGACCCCCAGCTTAAGGCCTTTATTACCCTGGCCCCAGAGGCGGCTAGAGCTACTGCCCTGAGGGCCGACCAGGCCCTAGGGAGGAGCCAGTCCTGGGGCTGTCTCCATGGTGTGCCGATCGCCATTAAGGACCTCACCGCCACCGCTGGGTTGCGCACCACCTATGGGTCTCTGCTCTACGCCGATCACGTTCCAGCCCAGGATGATCTCTGTGTCGCCCGACTGCGGGCTGCCGGCGCCATCATTCTGGGAAAAACCAGCACCCCCGAGTTTGGTCTGGGTACTGGTACCCATAATCCTATCCTGGGCACTACCCTCAACCCCCATGATCCCACTAAAACCTGTGGCGACTCCAGTGGGGGGGCGGCGGTAGCGGTGGCTAGCGGTATGGCCTATTTGGCCCAGGGGACTGATCTGGGGGGCTCAGTTCGTACCCCGGCCAGCTTTTGCGGCCTGGTGGGGCTGCGACCTTCTGTGGGGCGCATTCCCCGGGTTCCCAAATCCCTACCGTGGGAGTCCCTGGTTACCGATGGCGTGATCGCCCGCACAGTTGAAGATGCAGCCCTGATGCTAGGGGCCATGGCCGGGGTGGATCACCGCGATCCGGTGGCGATCGCCACCCCAACCTGGCCCCTACCAGATTTCCTCGCCCCCGGAGGTGAATCAGCCCGGATTGGCTACAGCCTGGATTTAGGGGTGACCGCCATCGAGGCCGAGGTGGTTGAGGTCTTTGAACAGGCCATCGCCGCGATCGCCCAGGTTTGTCCCCACACCCGCCGGGCGGTGATCGACACTAGGGGCGCTAAGTTTGCCTTTGAAACCCTGCGGGGAGCGATTGTTTTTCACAACTACCAGGTTCTACTGCAAAACCACGGCGATCAGCTCACCGACATGGTGCGCTGGGAAATCGAGCAAGGGCGAGGGGTAGCCGCCGCCGATTACCTGCGGGCTGAGGAGCAGCGGGGCAAAATCCGGCACCATTTTCTGGAGTTCTTTGAGCACCACGATGTTTTGCTAACCCCCAGCGCCAGTGTTTTACCCTTTCCCCTTAGCCAGTCGGCGGTGCTTCAGATCAACGGCAACCCCCTGGACAATGCCATTGATTACCTGGCCATTACCTACACCCTATCCTTGACCGGGCTACCGGTGGTGTCTCTGCCCTGTGGCTGGACACCCTCTGGCTTACCCGTCGGCCTTCAAATCCTGGGCCCTCCCCAGGGAGAAACCCAGCTCCTCCAATTCGCTTTTTTCCTGCAGGAACAGTTGGGTTTCCGTCACCGCTGGCCGGCCCTAGGGCGGAGCTAAAGGGGTTGGGCAGCCAAGGCACTAAATAGCATGGTCTTTCTACTCCCTATTCATCACTGCCCTATGACCGTCCCCCAGTCTCCTGGCCACTTGATCCTTAAAAACGCCCTGGTTTTGCCCTCCGCCCAGGCCCAGCCCCTGCCCCACACCGATATTTTGATCGAGGGGGGAGTGATTACCGCCCTGGGGCCGGATCTGGCCCATCCTCCTGATTGTCTGGTGATAGACGCCAGCGATCGCCTGGTGGTCCCCGGCTTAATCAATGGCCATTTCCACTCCCATGAGCATTTTCATAAAGGCCGTTTTGATAACCTGCCCCTAGAACTATGGATGCATTTTGTCCGCCCGCCGGTGCCCCTGCCCCCCCTTACCCCCGATCAGGTCTACCTGCGCACCCTGATTGGGGCGATCGAGGCCCTGCGGACCGGTACCACCTTCGTCGTCGATGACGTCAACCAGGCTCCCCAGTTCTCAATGGACTGCATTGAGGCGGTATTTCGGGCCTACGATGATATTGGCCTACGGGCCTTAGTTAGCGTTAGTCTTTACGATTTGCCCTTCTATCGGGCGGTACCCTTTTTTGATGAGGAAATGCCTGCCCTCCAGCGTCAGGTTCTCAGTCGCCAGGCCGCCCCCGATCGCCACCGCCTGCTTGAGGTGGTCCACCACCTGGCCCAAACCCGCCACCCACGCCAGCACCGGGTGGGTTATGTGGTGGCCCCCTCCGCCCCCCAGCGCTGTAGCGCTGCCTTTTTAGTCGAACTGGCGGCCCTGGCGGCGACCTACGATTTGCCTATCATCCTCCACTTACTGGAGACCCGATTGCAGGCGGTGACGGGTCAGCTGTTCTACCAGCGATCCATGGTCGACTATCTAGAGGAACTGGGGGTTCTGTCAGATCGGCTGGCCCTTCAGCACTGTGTATGGCTGACGGCCCAAGACATTGAAAAGCTCAGTCGGGCCGGGGCCACTGCGGTTTACAACCCCCTTTCTAACCTGAAGCTGGGCAGTGGGTCAATGCCTCTGCGCTCCTTTCTCGAAGCCCAGGTTAACGTGGCCCTGGCCAGCGATGGCTGCGGATCGCGAGACAGCGTCAATATGCTTTCCGTTGTCCAGGCCGCTGCCCTACTCAATAAATCTCCCCACGCCCCTCTGGAACAATGGGTTTCGGCGGCAGAGGCTTTCCATTGTGCTACCGTTGGCGGAGCTAGGGCCTTCGGCCATGGTGGTGACCTGGGCAACATAGCGGTGGGCTACCGCGCCGATCTGGTGGGCTATCGCTGCGATCGCATGCCCTTTGTGCCCCTTAACCATCCGCTGCGGCAGCTCACCTATGCCGAAACCGGTGGCTCCGTAGATCTGGTGATTATCGATGGCGCCCTAGTCATGGAAAATAGCCATCTACTGACCCTTGATGAACCCCAAATCATTGCAAAAATTGGTGAACTACATCGGCAATTATTGCCGCAGCTGGAGGCTTCAGAGGTCCTGGTCAATCAGCTGCTGCCCTACTACCGACGCATCTATGACCGCTGCCGGAAACAGCCGATCGATCCCGCCATTCTGGCCTCGGGCTAGCGGTGAGTGCTAAAACCCCGTCAATACTGACTACCTGATTTGCGGTGTTGAATAGCCGTCATTCCATCCCGGGCAAGGAGTTGGCCATGGTTTACCCTGGCGTAGATGAGTTGATGGTCACCCGCCGCCACCTGATCTTGAATGGTACATTCCAGGTAGGCGAGGGCATCGGTGAGAACCAGGCAGCCATTTTCAGCAATGCGGGTTTCTAGGGAGGCAAAGGCCCTCGGGGTCGATTCCTGAAAGGAGAAATGGCGACGCACAGCCCGGCCTTCCTTCAAAATGTTTAGGACCAAGGGCATGCCAGGGGAAAGCTGACTAAAGACCGAGTCCTCGGTGGGTAGGGCAAGCATCAGGCCCGGGGGGGCAAAGGTGGCCTGGGTTACCCAAGCGGTAAGGATGCCGCAATGCTGATTCCCCTGATGCATGGTAGCCACACAAAGGGATCCAATGATTCGACCAATGGCCTGGGCGGTGCGATCGGTCTGGGCATCATTAACCGCCTGCCGGGGTACCTGCTGTTTTAATCGCCGGCGCAGTTGCTGTGCAAACTGAATGGCCGCGATTTCGCAATTCGCCAGGGTATCGCTGTCGGGGCTAAATCGCACCCGAATCGGTTCGAAGCCAATGCTTGACCAGACGATAATAGTTACCTTCCTGCAGTACATTCAGCACAAAACTGTCCCCCACCTGCAGCAGGGATTCCATGGCCCGGTCCTTGGCTACGGCGATCGCCACCCCCAGGGGTTGGAAACTCGCCTGAATCACCCAGGAAGCCACCATGGCTCCGGTTACCTCCCCCCGCTGGGCGGTTAGCAGGTAGAGCCCGCTGCTAATGCGGCCCAGGGACTGGTCAAGATCGGCCTCCAGACCGGCTATTCTCCTCCTGGGGCGGCATCCCCACCACCAACCCGGCCGCTTCGTTGACCAGTTCTCGCACCTCATGGGGATCGGCCTCGGCAATATTGACCAACTCAATGGCGGTACCGGTTTTATGGATGCCCTGGGCAATGGCGTGGCAGAGGCGATCGCTAAATCCATAATCCTCCAGATAAAATAGGGCCACAAAGGGCTCTGCCTTGGCTTGGGTTTCGCTCCAGAGGCGGTAGCGCTCCATCCAATCTTGCCGGTGATGCCGCAGCAGCGGACCATGGCCAGTGGCCACCAGGTGAATGGGCAGGGGTTCTATCCGCTTTAGCGCCCCTAACACCGACCGGGCATTGGGCCCCATCAGGCAGTCGTAGTAGTACTGAAAGTCAGACTCCAGCAGGCTGGGCAGTTCGTCATAGAGGGCGTCATCGCAGTAGTGCATACCGAAGACATCACAGGTATACAGTACGCCGGTGCCGCGATCGTAGGTCAAAATCGTATCGGGCCAATGCAGGTTGGGGGCCGAGATAAACTCCAGATAGTGGCCCTGCCCCAGGTCTAGACTGTCACCACTTTTCACAATCCGGCTGCTGAAGGATCGGTGGATCTGGTTTTGCAAAAACTGAATGGCCACCTTTGACCCCACCACCGTTATATCAGGAGCCATGGTCAACAGATTTTGAATCAACCCACTGTGATCGGGTTCGGTGTGGTTAACCACCAGGTAGTCGATTTGAGTCGGGTCAATTAGGCGCTGCAGCGACTTCAGATAGAGATCCTCAAATTTTTGATGGGAGGTGTCCACCAGGGCCACCTGGTCACCCCGAATTAAAAAGGAGTTATAGGTGGTGCCATTTTGAAGCTCAAACTCAATATCAAAACGAGCTCGGTCCCAATCAAGGCAACGGATCGCCGTAGAGTCCTTGGCGATACTGGCGGTCTGCAGGGTCAAGCGACGGGCGATCTCCCCATCGTGTCGGGAGGAGGTTAAGGCAACCATAGATTATTTCTATCCTCAACAATTTGTTGATTTGCTTAAATCTATGATTACTCACCCCACCAAATTTGTAAAATAGCAATCTTGAGAACAACCCATAGGTAATTCAAATGACTATTCCTGAATAGATTTGTTTTATTCAAAACAGTGGCCAGGGCCAGTTGGCCGTTGAGCATCAACAAGAACATCTCATAGGTGGCCGGGGCAAAGGGGCCCTTGGGGTCGAGGGCGTAGAGGGTGTTGCCGTCGCCCCCCCTCCCGCAGGTGGGCCAGGGCATCCCCCATGCCGCTGCCAGAGGGCAGGGTTACCATAGACTTTAGGTGCACACCCTCTGGCTTGCCCGTCGGCTTTCAATTCCTTGGCCTTCCCTCTGGGGAAACCCAACTCTTCCTGCAGGAAGAGTTGGGTTTCCGCCATCGCTGGCCGGTCCTGGCCCAGGGCTGACGGGGTGGGACAGCCAAGGGACCGCATTGCATGGTCCTCCTACTGATTTGAGAAAACCGTACCCCTATGACGCTCTATAATCTGACCGCCAGTGAGGCGATCGCCCAATTCTCCAACTCCCGACTTTCATCCGTAGAGTTGGCCCAGGCCTGCTTAGCGCGCATTGATCAGCGGGAGACGAAGGTTGGAGCCTGGCAGTATCTAAACCCTAATCAGGTGGTTGAGCAGGCGCTCACCTGCGATCGCCGCCGCGCCGCCGGGGTCGCGTTGGGGCCTCTCCACGGCATTCCAGTGGCGATTAAAGACATCTGCGCCACGGCGGATATGCCCACCGGCTGGGGCACTCCCATCCATGCCGGTCAGCAGCTCAATTACGACGCGGCGGTGGTAGAACGGTTGCGGGCGGCTGGGGCCGTCATCATGGGTAAAACGGTTTCCACGGAGTACGCCCTGGCTCGGGCCGGCAAGACGACCAACCCCCATCATCCAAACCATACTCCCGGCGGCAGCTCTAGCGGATCGGCGGCGGCGGTGGCCGATCGCATGGTCCCCCTTGCCCTTGGCAGCCAAACCGGCGGGTCGGTGCTGCGGCCGGCGGCCTACTGCGGGGTGCTGGGGTTTAAGCCCAGCTTTGGCGCCATCTCCCGGTTTGGGGTCATGCCCGTCTGTCGTGATCTCGACCATGTCGGGGTCTTCGCCCGTAGTCTGGCCGATATTGCCCTGCTGTGCTCAGTCCTGATCGGGCCCGATGGTCGCGATCCAGATTGCACCGCAGCGGAGATGCTTCCCCACCTGACCCCACTGGGGCGATCACCTCGCCTCGGGTTGGTCCGTACCTCCGCCTGGCCTGAGGTGGACCCAGAGGCCCAGGCTACCCTGGTGAATAGTGGGGAGAGACTGGCCCAGGCCGGGGCTAAGGTAACCGAAGTCGCCATGCCCTCGCCCTGGGGAGACTACTTAGCCACCATCGACGTGCTGATGGCCTGTGGGGCAGCGGTCAACCGCGGTCAGGACTACGATCGCCACGGTCAAGCCCTGTCCCTCCAGCTACGGCAGGTGATTGAACGGGGTCGCCGCTACGGTAACCTAGCCTATGGGGCGGCCCGGCAGGCCGTAGTTGACTACAGTGCGGCCTTAACACCCGTCTGGGCTGAGGTTGATGCCCTGATCACCCCGGTGATCACCGGGCCAGCCCCGGTGGGGTTGGACAATACTGGCTCCTTTAAGTTCTGCGGTCCCTGGACCCTGTTAGGTCTACCGGCGCTGAGTATTCCCGTCGGTAGGGCGGAAAATACTTTGCCCCTGGCGATCCAACTGGTGGGGCCCCGGGGTGCCGATGGGGCTCTCCTAGCCCTGGCCGACTGGGTGATGGCCCAGCTGGGGGATGCCTGCCATCTGGTACCCCCAACTTAATCGGGGTGGTTTCACCTTGACCCATCAACTCTAATCTAGGCTTTTTGACCGGCTGAACTTTGGACTAATGGGGTGACAGGGGCAGTTGCAGACGGACAGGCAAAATCGCCCAGTTGCTTCAGTTGATCGATTGGGTCTGATTGCTTGAGTTTGGACTAATTCTGTAAAGAAAGGCAGTCAATGAGTGACACTGACTGCCGTAAGGTCAATGAAGTAGAAATTCGATTGACCCTATGATTTTCAACCAACTTCAGCAATTTCGCCAAACCCTGTACAATACCC
>JBEIUS010000089.1:0-13379 GCA_040374235.1 Leptolyngbya sp.
AGTTTTCGGCCATTTCCCTTAGCCTTTTTCCCAGGAGAATTGACGCTATTTTCAACGTTTTCCAGTTCTCCCTCTGCTTTTTCCCGCGGTAGGGCTTTTTCAATCTTCAGGGGAAGATCCTCTAATACCTGACCATTGAGATGGGTCACAATCTCATCAGCTTTTTCTTCAGTTTTAACGGTAACAAAACCAAAGCCCCTGCATTTTCCCGTTTTCTTATCCGCAATCAACTTCACTGAAACCAGGTCGTCATTATAAATGGCAAAAACATTTTCAAAGTCCTGGCGTTGCAGCTCTCTGGAGAGATTACCAACATAAAGACGAATGGACATTGCGATACCTCTGCTGTCTGAGAAAGTAAGAGAACGTGACTCTTTTTTAAGAATTAAATCAGAACTAGGTGGTCAAAAAAAGATTTGCCGCTCTGGGAGATAAAACTCTAATTATGGCTTGAGCAAAAACGCACCTTGACCAGGTAGATAAAGGCTTTTATCGTTACCTTTAACCTAGGTAAAATTAGCGCCTTAACTCCAATGACTGATCGATAACATTGACTAATCTAAATTCTGACTTAGGGTTAAGACCTAGGGTTTATCTGGTAATTTACCCCATATCCTATTTATTAAGGTAACACGGGATAGGAAGGATAACGATCAGGGCAGACATTTGTTATGTCCTAGATCAGGGAGAGGCTTTCCAGCTTTGGACCTGATCAGCAACCCTAGCCATGTCCCGGGCAAAGAGTTGAAATTCAGACTCGGCGTGAGCTCCCTGAACCGCCAAGCCACAACCATCCCCGTCCCTGCATGGTGCTTTTCCCATTTCGACAAAGGAAAGATAAATAAAAACCAGCCAAAGCGGCTGGTTCATTTGCTGTGTTGAGAGTAGGAGAACCTGACACCAGTTAAACCACCATTTGAACAACCTTTGTGATTGAGCATCCGGCTAAGGTATCGGAATTCGTAAATAAATGTAACATTCTGACGGCGTTTTGACAAGATGGGCGTGTAGGTAGGCTTATCCCCAGCCCAGTATTGCTATCCCCCCCAGGGCTAAGCCCAGGCTAACCAGGGTTTGTAGCCAGGGACCTTGATCGATAAAGCGTTGATCAGGCTGATTGAGGGGAGCTAACTCAGCCACGTCTAGCCAAAAAAAACCGCCGGCCCGTCGTCCCCATCCCTTAATCCGCACTGGCTGTCCCAGCCACTGCCCTGGATGGCGCCGGGGTTGCAGGAGTCGCATCCAGCCCAGTTGTATCGTCGTCCAACCAAGTTTGATCAAGCCCCCACTGGTGGCTAGGTAAACCTCTTGTCCTAGGCCGTTGGCTAGACCTGGGGCCCCCACCAAGGTGCCCTCTATCTCCAGGGGCTGACCTTCCACGGGAAGGCGGTGGTGGCGGTTGACTAGCACTTGCCCAATTTGAGAGGAGGAGGTTAAGCCAGGAGGAAAATCGGGATATAGCTGGTTAATGCGGCTTAGCATGCCCAGGCCCAGGCCGAGCCATGCCCCTCCCCGCAGCAATTCACCATCCTGATGGAAGCTACTCAGGCCATACCACCCCAGGGGTTCCGCTAAGCCGCCCACAAGCCACAGGCCGAGAGCCACTCCGCCCCCTCCCAGCAATCCCAGCAGGGGGGCTTTTTGTTGAGCCAGTAAGAACTTGGACAACGGTAGCCTGGGAGACTGGGTTGCGGCGGTGATCCCCCAAATTGGTGTTTGCCCCTGGCTAATGGCCTGGCTGGCTAGCCAGGCCATTCTATCCCCCAGTGGAGGGTGGGAGGACTGGGTTAATAGCCAACGACGATAGGGATTGTACCGATCATCCGCTAGCAGGGCATCGACATTATGGCGACGCAGAAAACTGCCTGGACTAACTGCCGCCTGCGCACTTAGGGGCAAGAGTACCTCCAGGGCTGCCACCAGGGGATGGTGGTGGCCCTGCCGTTGACTATCGGCGGCTAGGGTGGTGGTTAGGTGGAGTAGGGCTTGTTGGTGATCGGTGGGGTGATCGCAGAAGCTCAAGGCCCGACCATCTGCCGCTTGACTACGCAGGCGGGAGAGCCATAGGCTCAGCTGCCTGAGTCCCCAAAACAATAGGTATAGGGCGTTAATTCCCACCTCTAGGCCGACCCCGGTCAGCCTATTCCCCCAGCCAGCCAGGCGCCAGTAGGCGGTGTAGATGACCAGCTGGCCTAGCCCCAGGGCGGAGATCACCAGCAGATCCCCATTGGCCTGGTGAGCCATTTCATAGCTATAGAGGGCCCGTAACTCGGCAATGGCAAACTGGTCTAAAAGGCTTTGGCTGACCACGATACGAGGTGACCCAGGCCAGCCGCCGTAGCTAAAGCAGAGGGGTGGGGCCTCGGGTATCAATCGCAGTTGGGGCAGTTGCCAACCTTGGTGGCGACAGGTTTGGCGTAGGTGCTGGAGTAGGTCAGGGTGTTGCCGTTGCAGGTGCAGGCTGGAGAGGGGGCGTTGTCCGTAGGCTGAGCTAAGTAATCTATCCAGGAGCCAGGGGCTAGCTAGGGCCAGCCCCAACAGAGCCACAACAATCCAGCCGGTGTAGGTTTGATCAAAGGCAGCAATGCCATAGAGGCGCAGGGGCCAATGCACCCACCGTAGTAGGCTGTTTGTCCACCTCAGGCTGGTGTGGATAGCCAAATCGGTCACCCAGAGGACTAGCATGGCAGTCACCAGTTGGGGGATGGCTAGGGCCAACCATGGCGGGACTGATCGGACTGGGGAAGGCGATGGCGGGGGTAGGGGCGACTGGGCCATGGGGGTGCGAGATTGGACCTGGCGGCAAGGAATAGACTACCATCCTACCCACTGATGTCCTCCCATCCCAGGGGGTATCCAGCCGGATCAGACCTGACCCAGTTCCAGGCCCAACAGGGTTTCCACTAGGCCGTAGAGCTGCACTTCGTCTGCCCCGCCCAATTGGCGTTCCTTTAGATCGCTCAGCCCCTGGGCCAGGGCTGGGGCCTGGTGTTTATAGTCCCGATGGGCGGTTAGCATATCGGTAAAAATCGACTGTTCAATCTCCAGGCGACTTTGACTGTCCCCCAGGGGGGTTTGGTAGGCTCCATCCTCCACCTCGTACTTAAGCAACACCAGCAGAGCTCCACTGACTGACTGCAGTTGGGTCTGCAACTGGCGGGTGTCGAGTTCCAGTCGATCGAAGCCTACCTGGCCCGTAATTTTGAGCTCAATGATGGGGGCAATATCGGTTATCCCTAGGGCGGCCTGTCCCTGGGTAACCCGATCAATGGCCATCTGGGCTAGCTGGTCTGAGCTTTCCTGCCCCTTAGCCACCAGCTCTAGCCGAAGCATGGGCCGTTGCCAATGATCGCTCTGCAGCTCGGCATGAATACCGGTGGAGTTGATCTCCACCAGATAAGCCCCCCGTTGGTACTGACTTTCCTCAATGTTGTTAGCCTCTATGGATCCGGGGTTGAAGACCCAGCCCTCGGCGGTGTAGTTTTTGTGGATATGGCCCAGGGCCAGGTAGTCGATGCCAGCCTGGCGCAGGGGCAGTAAATCGCTATAGCGGAGAGCGCCAGCATAGCGGGCGATTTGCCCCTCCAACCCGTGGTGAAATATGAGGATGCTATGGTTAGGACCGGGAGGGAGATCGGCGATCGCCGCCGCCAGCCGGTCAATCGCCCGGGGGGCGGTAGCCCCGTACCAATTGGAGCCAATCACTCGGACACCACACTCTAGATCGATGTAGCCGCCCCGGCGCTGCTGGTCATCCCAGGGGCTGAGAAAGTCCTCCTGCGTAGTGCCTTGGTTCGGTTCGAGGAGCATTAGTAGGCCCCACTCCGATAGATATTTCAGCCAACTGGTGGGGGTACCGTAGGGGCGGTTATCGTGGTTACCCTCAATGGCCAGTACTGGGATATTCGCCTGCTGCAGGGTTTGGAGACAGATCTGCGCCTGGTTAAGGGTGGCAGGCTGAATGTTGCGGTGCTCAAACAGATCGCCGGCGATCACAACAAAGTCAACGGCGGGCTTCAGGGCATAAAGGTCTAGGGCGCTATACAGGGCCCGGAAAAAGTCCTTAGTACGTTCTGGGCTATCATAGCGATTGAAGCCCAGATGAATGTCCGCAAGGTGGAGAAACTTGACCATTACCGTTGTCTCCCTAGGCCCGATTGACCACCCGTAGAAGCCAGAGGGTAGCCGCCAGGGAAACAAAATGGGCCAAAAGGATATTGGTATTGCCCTGCACGATAAAAATATCAAAGGCTTCCAGGTACTGATTTACACTACCGGGTACGAAAAGCGCGCCTCCCTGCGGTTGGGCCAGGGCCTTAGCCAGGAGCGAGCCAATTAAGGCTTGACTGCCAAACAGGGTGATCAGCATGCCGGTCATACTGATGACGACGCCGGTACGTAGAGCCTGAATTGCATCCTTAGGGCTGGGCCGCTTAGCCACATTGCGACTGCGCAATTTACGACTAATCAAGGTGTAGCGAAAGGCCCAGTAGGCACTCAGGTAAACCGCTAGCAACCCCAGGGTCGCCAGGAATAACCCAACCCCGGCACCGGGGTTGGCATTGCGGCCAGCCCGCGCTCCCATGTTCACCAGGGCAAACAGCAAAACCAAACTGGAAATTAGGGCCAATACCGCCTGGGCCCAGAAGCTGGCCCAGCCGGTTAGGCGAAAGGCGTTGGCAATGCGGCGAACCGCCGGCGGTAGGGTGTAATCGAGTTCAGTGTTCATACCTGTTGATTCTAGACTACGGAACCCACCTCTACGGCGCTACCAGGAGAAATTTTCCAGGCTGTCTTTTCCAGGTGTCATAGCTATCTGGCCAACTCCCCAAGGGGCTAACTCAAAAGTTAGGGTTGAGTCAGTCGTATCTAGAGAGTCCCCATGCACAACCAGGGGATGATCACCCCTGCTCTCTCCGCTTCCCAGTGTTAAAGTTGAGACAGTCGCCGTCCATTAAGGGGGAGTCTATGGCCTTTTCCATCGAACAGGCTACAGCAGAATTGGTGGATTTTTGTCAGCGCAGCCGCAGTCAGGTGGACTATCTGGCCATTCGTCTAGAACAGTCCGAGGGAACAGAAATCTTTCTCCGGGGCGGATCGGTGGAAACCCTCAGCGAAGCCATGGCCATTGGCGGCCATGTACGAGCCTGCTATCGCGGCGGTTGGGGATTTGCCAGTTTTAATGATTTTCAGGGCCTGGCGGATCGGGTGGAGGAGGCGATCGCCGCCGCGCGGCTAGTGGGCCAGGACGAAACCCTGCTGGCCCCCGTTGAGGTGGTGCAGGTCGCCTGTCAATTACCTCTCCAGGGCACCGATCCGCGCCATGTTCCGCTGACGCGTAAAAAGCAACTCTGTGGCCATTACGCCGACCTGTTACAAAGTCTCGACGATCGCATCATCACCACCTCCGTTCGCTACAGTGACCTGGCTCAACGGGTCCTGTTAGTCACCTCCGAGGGAACCCTAGTGGACCAATCCTGGTCCGATATGGAGATGCGATTTGCGGCCACCGCCAGGGATGGCAATCGGGTTCAAACAGGGCGAGAGACCACGGGGTCCCGGCGGGGTTACGAGGACCTGGAAAATCTGGATGGACAGGTTTTAGGTTCCGCCCGCCGCGCCCTGGGCGCCCTAGACCTACCCCCCGTCCGTGGATCGGTCTACGATGTGGTGATCGATCCCATCCTTACGGGGCTGTTTGTCCACGAGGCCTTTGGCCACCTCTCCGAGGCTGATATGACCTACGAAAATCCAGATTTACTAGAGGCCATGAGTATGGGCCGCCGGTTTGGTCCTGAAATCCTACAAATTTTTGATGGCGCCGCTCCTGAAGGCCATCGGGGTAGCTATTTTTATGATGACGAAGGTACCCCCGCCAACACCACCCAATTGATTCACGATGGCGTTTTGGTGGGACGACTCCATTCTCGGGAAACCGCTGGTAAGCTGGGGGAGTTACCCACTGGTAATGCCCGTTGTCTGAACTACCAATATTCTCCCCTGGTGCGGATGACCAATACCTGGATCGAACGGGGTACTACCCCCGTGCCCGATTTATTTGCCGATATCAAAGAAGGAGTCTATGCCCGTAACTGGCTAGAGGGTATGACTAATGGGGAAATGTTTACCTTTACCGCCGGTGAAGCCTGGATGATCCGCCATGGTCAGTTAGCGGAACCTGTGAGGGACGTGACTCTATCGGGCAATGTGTTTCGTACCCTCGCGGATATTGTGGCGATCGGTAATGATTTTTACTGGGACGAGTCCGGAGGCTGTGGCAAGGGGGGGCAGAACGGTCTGCCGGTTGGTTGTGGTGGTCCTAGCTTACGAATCAAGAATGTAATAGTCGGTGGAGAGAGCGAGTAAGGAACCCAGCCCACCTCGACCTTTCCACCGACTGGATTAATCTAGGAGAAAACCCGTCTTCCAGGCCTATGCTCGGCCTACAGCTACCGGGGTACCCGTGGCAATCAAGCGCTCGTAGGTAGCGCGCATTTTCAGACCTACGAGCACTTGGAAGAGACCACTACCATTGGTAGAACCAGGATATTCCCGGTGCTTGAGAAGTAGCTCACTCATTTCACCGTAGTACTTGGTGGATGTATTACTAAGGTGACTTTCGATATAAATCATTTCCTCCAATCGATCAAATTGACCATCTACTTCTAACACCGATACCTCATTACCGTAGTAGGCATCCGGGCCATAGTGTAGGCGAATACCCGGGTAGGAACAGGTTAGCTTACGACCACAGGGAATCCAGTCGATGGTGGAACCCTCATCAAACAGATAAACCGGATCAAACCCGGGTATACCTTCCCGCTGCATGAGGCGTACTCGGAGTACTTTACACTCCTCATCATCGGGAACCAGCTTGGTGGGTAGAATCTGAATGACCACATCAGCGTACTGCTTTTGAATATCGATGTAGGCTTCAAAGTCAGGCCGACGGGAATTAATAGAGGCAAGCACGTCTTCATAGCGGTGGCCACGCTCTGCCATGTCTCGTTGAATTTTCCAGGCGATCTTAACCTCATCGCTGATGTCAAGGTAGACACTGAAGTCCAGTAGTTCCCGAACTCGCTCATCGTAGAGAGGATGGAGACCTTCAATCACAACAATACGGTTTGGATCGACCCGCTCCGGAGGATCAATTTCACCAGTCTCGTGGTTGTAAATAGGTTTGTTAATGCTGTTGCCTTCCTTCAGGGCCTTGATCTGCTCGTACATCAGATCAAAATTATTCGCCTTGGGATTGAGAGCTGTGACACCGGCTTCCTTACGTTGCTTGCGATCAAGGCTATGGTAGTCATCTAAACAGATAACCGTCATCAGTTCCGCCCCAAACAGATCGCTCAGGCGTCTTAAGAAAGTGGACTTACCGCAACCAGAATCGCCGGCAACACCAATTAAAACCACTCTGTCTGGCTTATTGATCATAGCTTCCCTCTATACAACTCCTATTAAGTCCACTTCAGTCCACGAAACTCCAGGAAGGCACGACTGGGTAGTCGTAGATGTACCTGCCACAACCCACGGAATTCCATAACGTTACGGCATGGGACACTGGGCCTGATGTTGCGTCTCCGTGGGTAATCTTGATCAGAACATCACGCCAGAGATGGCTCTCAATACGTTGGAAACGGACGTCACCCCAGATCAAGAACCGCTAACGGTAATCAGCAGTAGGTATCCTAACCTTTGTGGAGGTTGACAGCTCTCCTGGGGTTGGTAGACTAAATGCTTATAGTCAGACCGCCGTAATGGCCGTCACCCATTAGGGTAACCAAGCCCAATGAATCGATGAAACCCTTTCAAGACTAAGTATTTCTACTACTAACTTTAGATCTTATCAGAAGAAAGTATCCCCTACAACTGATTTTCCCAGGTTAGGCTGACCCTGGCAAAACTATGGGGGCAATGGAATTCTCCCGTTATGCTGCAGAGAACACAGTCCACACCCGTGAATTTGATTACAGTAAAAGTGAATTAATGTCCACCAGTGGAGGTCCATAGCCCGTCTCTATTGCTGCCAGGATATTGTCTTGGGGTTGTTTATGGGTGACTATCGCCATCCTTTAGGCTGTCCCGCAGTGATACTCTAAAAAGAGTGTCATTCGTAGACCGGGGTTACCCTTTGGTCGTATTTGTTTAGGTAACGGACCGTGGTATCACGATCCTGTTATCACTAGTTGGGTCTAGAGAGTTGCAAGGTAACTATGTACAATCCAAGCGTGAGTGGCGGTAACGCCAGTAGCCTGGCCGGCAGTCGTCTTTTTGTATACGAAGTTCAGGGTCTGCGCCAGACTGCAGAAACTGACACTATGGCAAGTTCCATCCGTAGGAGTGGTTCTGTATTTATTACCGTTCCCTACAGCCGCATGAACCAAGAGATGCTGCGGATTGCTCGATTGGGGGGCAGGATCGTCAGCATTCGACCCCTGGATGGGGCGATGGACAATGGTACACCCGCTGTGGTTGCAGCACCCCCGGTAACAACTATGACTGAAAAACCCGCTCAGGCCAAGTCTGCCAGTATTCCGGTTAATCTCTATAAGCCTAATGCCCCCTTCCTTGGCAAGGTAATCAGCAATGAGCCCCTGGTGGGCGAGGGTGGCTCAGGCATTGTTCAGCACATTATGTTTGATCTCTCCGGAGGGAACCTCCATTACGTTGAAGGTCAAAGTATTGGTATTATTCCAGCCGGGACCGATGCTGCTGGTAAGCCCCACAAGTTGCGCCTTTATTCCATTGCCTCTACTCGCCATGGTGATCGCCTAGACGACCAAACCGTTTCCCTTTGTGTCCGTCAGCTAGAGTACCAACACCCAGAAACTAAGGAGACCGTTTACGGTGTCTGCTCCACCTATCTTTGCCATATTGAGCAGGGCACGGAAGTGAAAATCACTGGTCCGGTGGGCAAGGAAATGCTCTTGCCCGACGATCCCGAAGCCACCATTATTATGCTGGCCACTGGTACGGGTATTGCTCCTTTTCGAGCCTATCTGTGGCGTATGTTTAAGGAGGCTGAGCGCAGAGCTAATCCCGACTATCAGTTTAAAGGTCTGGCCTGGCTGATCTTTGGCGTACCTTACACCCCTAATATCCTTTACAAACAAGAACTAGAGGAAATTCAAGCCCAATACCCCGATAACTTCCGGTTGACCTATGCTATTAGCCGGGAGCAGCAAAATGTGACAGGTGGACGCATGTACATCCAGCACCGGGTGGCTGAGCACGCCGCTGAACTCTGGGATCTAATGCAAAGGTCCAACACCCATACCTACATGTGTGGTCTGAAGGGTATGGAGGATGGCATTGACGAAGCCCTATCCGCTGCCGCCGCTGAGAAGGGGGTAGATTGGGTAGAGTTTCGCAAGCAGATGAAGAAGAATCATCGTTGGCACGTAGAAACCTACTAAACCTCAGAGTTTAAAGGGTATGGGAACTCCCATACCCTTTAAACTAAGGAAGGGTGAGCATGGCTAGGAAGGGATGGTTTTGAGTATTAACGTTGGGCTGCTTGGCTTAGGGACTGTTGGCTTAGGGACTGCCAAGATCCTGCTTGATCCGGTTAGTCGCCATCCCCTCGTCAGTCAACTGGTGCTGGCCAGGGTGGGGGTTCGCAGTCTGGATAAACCTCGGGCGGTTGATTTGCCCCGCCATTGCTTGACTACCGACTTAGACAGTATTGTGACCGACCCCAGTATTGCGGTGGTGGTGGAGGTGTTAGGGGGAGTGGAGCCTGCCCGGTCTCTTATTCTAAGAGCGATCGCCCACGGCAAGCATGTAGTCACCGCCAACAAGGCGGTGATTGCCCGCCACGGCGATGAAATCTTTACCGCTGCTAACCAGGCTGGGGTTTACGTCCTGCTAGAGGCCGCCGTCGGGGGCGGCATTCCGGTCATCCAACCCCTCAAGCAAGCCCTGGGGGTCAACCGAATTGATGCGGTCACGGGCATTATCAATGGCACCACCAACTACATTCTCACCCGCATGCAACGGGAGGGGGGTGATTTTGAGGCTATTTTGGCCGATGCCCAGCGCCTGGGCTATGCCGAGGCCGACCCCGCCGCCGATGTCGATGGTCTAGATGCGGCGGACAAGATTGCCATTTTGGCCTCCCTCGCCTTTGCTGGGCGGATTAAGCTGGCCGATGTCTACACGGAGGGGATTCGCCAGGTCACCGCTGCTGACATGGCCTATGCCCAACGGCTAGGGTTTGTCATTAAACTGCTGGCGATCGCCCGTCGCCAGGTTTGTCCCCACTCTCAGCAGACCCTGGAGGAGTTGCAATTGCGGGTCCATCCCACCCTTGTGCCAGAGAGCCACCCCCTGGCGGCGGTTAACGATGTCTACAATGCCATTTTGATTGAGGGAGAACCCATTGGCCAGGTGATGTTTTTTGGGCCCGGTGCCGGGGAGGGCCCCACCGCCAGTGCGGTAGTTTCTGACCTGATCACCCTGGCCGCCGCTATCATGGCGGGTTCCTCCACCGCCAGCAATCCTTTGTTGGCCTGTAGCCATCAGTATTACTGTAAAATCAGCCCCATGGCCGATATTGTCAGTCGTTTTTACCTGCGACTTTTAGCGAAGGATCGACCAGGGGTGATTGGTAAGCTGGGGCTCTGCTTTGGTAATCACGCCGTCAGTCTCGAATCTATTGTCCAAACGGGACTGCAGGGGGACTACGCTGAGATTGTGGTGGTTAGCCACGAGGTCAGGGAAGCCAACTTCCAGACCGCCCTGGATGAGATGCGGGAGTTTGACGAGATTGAGCGGATTGCAAATATTCTTAGGGTTCTATAGCTTAGCATCTCTTGAACTAGGCTAAGCCCATCGGTAAAAACTATGGAACGTTAGCTAATCAACGTTACCCTCGTTGCCCTCTTCCCCAGGTGCCCCAGACCGGTTATAAAGAGCATCTAGTTGCTCCCGGGCATCCTTAACGGAAATTGAACGCATCACCAGTAGGGGTTCTCGAATCACCCGACCAGCGTCGTCCAGTAATTCTGGATGGGGAGTAGGAGCGAGAGTGTTCTGGTTTCGGTGTAGGTGGGTCGTAGAAGCGTTGCCCCCCAAGAGCATCAGGTTTCTAACTAGATTCGAGATCGCCAAAACCGCCATAACGGCAAACGCAATCACATAAATGATATGCCACATAGCTCCCCTCCTGGCCCAATTCCACCTGTTTTGATCTTAGCGCAATTTTAACCGTCTTCCGGGCTATCGTCGGGGGGTAACTGGGCCAGGGATTGCCAGCCCGCCTGCCAGAGCTGCGGGTTTTTAAGCTGTCGGGCATTCACCCACAGCCGTACGGTTGGATCACAGGCCGCCACCAATTCTGCAAACACCCACTTCCCTTGCTGCTTGCGGTTAGACACTTGAAAATGCCGCCACCCTGCGGTGGGCTGACGAGCAGTCCACTTTGACCCTAGCAGGTGGCGGTGGGTTGCCATGGTTTCTCCCCTAACTAAGTGGCGGCCCTCGGTCTAGGATAGAGGGAAGATCAGGCAGAAGTTTACCATCCCCAGGTGCCCGGTCCACCCTTAAATGGCCCCACGATTCACACACGCTCGCATCAGGTACTGCCCTTGAACATGCTCCGGTGGAAAGTAGTAGGTTGGCGGATGGCTGGTTTCCAGGACCCTTTTACCGCGGTTGGTTCCCGCCAGCACAACTCCCTGACAAATCACCTTCAGATACTTGGTGGTGTCTTCTAAAATCGCTGGACGGGGATAGTCCCAAACCGACTCTTGACCGGGCTGGGGGGGAAGAGGTTTTAGTGACATGGCGATTAAAATAATGATTCTGAAAATAGTCAAAAACGTCCGGATTGGGCTGGAAAAGCTCGAAATAAGAAATGGTAGATGCACCCTGATTAATTCCCTGGCCCCCGGGTTAGGGAATTTTTTTATTTTTAGGCCATTCGGCAGCTAGCTGCTCTAAAAACCAGGGCTGTAATTCACCTAACGAGAGGCGCGAAATAAAAGATAGAGACCGACGGAGAGGCCCAACAGGGTGGGTAACCAGGCGGCCATAAAGGGAGACAGCATACCCACCTCCCCCATGGCATTGGTTACGAAGGAGAGCAGATAGTAGCCAAAGATGATCACCACGCTGATGCCGAAACTGGTGGCTCGACTGGTGCGCTGGGGTAGTACGCCAATGGAGGAGCCCACCAGGCCAAATACAACGCAAACGAAGGGTAGGGCATACTTTTGCTGAATGCGAATTTGCCATCGCCGGATTAACTTTTGATCGCCTCCCCGGCGGATTAACTCCAGCTGACGACTGGCCTCGGCGATGTTCATTTCCGTATCATTCTTAGTGCGACTGGCCAGGTCTAGAGGGGTACGGGGAAGTTTTAGTTGCTGGGTTTGAAAGGTAACAATATGACGAAAGGATCCATCTGGGGCAACCACATAGATAGTGCCATTGTAAAAGTTCCAGGTGTTTTTGCTGAAGTCCCAGGTGGCTGACTCGGCGCTCACCACCTGGTTGAGACCCTCCTGGGAAAAGTCCAAAATGGTCAGCCCATGCATGGTGGTGCCATCGAAGCGACGGGCATAGAACTGACGCTTGAGTTCCTGGGCCTCAGGATCATCGCTAGCGGGCTGAAATTCCTGGTAAAAAATATTCCGTTCTTGAAAGGGGGGGCGATCGGAGTTGAGGGCCTGCTCTAGGGTGATTGCCGCTCGATAGTTAGCCGCCGGGGTAATTAACTCGTTAAACAAAAAGGTTAGACCGGTAATTAATAAGCTGAGGATCACCGCCGGTGCGATAATGCGCCGTACACTCACCCCTACCCCCTGCAGGGCAATCAACTCACTATCGCTGGATAGACGGCTATAGGTCATCATGGTAGCCAAGAGGGTGGACATCGGAAAGGCCAGGACGATGAACTCGGGCAGCTTTAGCAGGAAGATTTGGGCCGCCAGGGTAATGGCAAGGCCCGACTCGGTGATGCGACGAATTAATTCGAATAGGGCACCAATGGAGATACCGATGGAGGAGAAGGCCCCCACCCCAAATAAAAAGGGTAGGGTCAATTCCTTAGTGATGTAGCGATCCATCACCCCTAAGCGCGGCCAGATAACGGCTGAACCTAAACGGACGGGGGGACGGGGGCTAACGATCACCATGGCCAAACTGAAACAGGGTAGGGATCAAAACAGGCAGTTAAGTCGGGGGAAAGACCCCGAATCTAGATGGCAAACCCCTTACCCAGGTAATGCTCACGCACTAGGGGATTTTGGTAGAGGTCTTCGGCGTTACCTGAGGCTAAAATTTGCCCTTCGCTCATAATATAAGCCCGGTCGATAATCCGTAGGGTTTCTCGAACGTTGTGATCGGTAATTAAAATACCGATATCGCGA
>JBEIUS010000108.1:0-11761 GCA_040374235.1 Leptolyngbya sp.
AGGAGTCCGCTTAGGGCGGGCAGACTGGGAATCCTCGCGCCTTCAGGCCGAGGAGGATGTCAATAGCTCGTTTCTCGCCCAGTTCATCGAGAATGGCCTCAAATTTTAACCAGTGCACATCGTGGATAAGCAGGCGCTGACCAGGGGGGACGTCGGAGTTGTAAAGTCACCATAAAACGAACCGCTATACGTCTACTCAAGCCGCCGTCAAATAGGGATAGTCTGTGTATCCTTGCGCTCCAGGTGAGTAGAACTTGCCTGGATCTGGAGCATTCAGCGGTGCATTTTCAGCAAAGCGAGCCGGCAGATCGGGATTAGCTAAAAATGCAGTTCCAAAGGCGATCGCATCTAGTTTCTCCTTAGCAATCGCCTGTTCTGCCTCTGCTGCCGTATATCCTGCATTGCCAATTAAGATACCGTTGTAGGCTGCACGAATCGGAGTCAGTACGTCACCTTGTTGGTCACCCAGAACATCAGCCCGCATCACATGCAGGTAGGCAAGGTTGTAATCGTTGAGACGAGTGGCTAAGCCGGTGAAGGTGTTGATCGGATCACTGTCTTTCATACTGTTGTAGCTATTAAGCGGCGATAGCCTTAAACCAACCCGATCACTGCCCCAAACAGAGATCGCCGCCTCCAGCACTTCCAGCATCAAGCGGGCACGATTCTCCAGCGCACCTCCATAGGCACCACTGCGGTGATTGCTACCATCCCGCAGGAATTCATCCAGTAAGTAACCGTTTGCACCGTGAACTTCGACGCCATCGAATCCAGCGGTTTTTGCATTTTCAGCGGCAGATCGGAACCCTGAAATAATCGTGGGAATTTCTCCATCCTCTAGGGCCCGAGGCGTGACATGGGGAACCTTACCTTGGGGCGTATGAACTTCGTCATTGGTAATCGGAATTGCACTTGGAGCCACGGGAATAGCACCCTGATTGAATAAGGGGTGACAGGCTCGACCACCATGCCATAGCTGAAGAAAAATCCGACCTGCTTGGGCGTGAACGGCATCGGTGACTTGTTTCCAGCCGAGGACCTGGGCGGCATCGTGAACCCCTGGCTCATTGCCAAACGCAGAACAACCTGGCATAACAGCGGTCGCTTCTGCAATGATCAATCCAGCGCTGGCCCGTTGACTGTAATACTCTCCCATTAGTGGGGTAGGCACATGATCTTGATCGGCACGACAGCGGGTCAGGGGAGCCATGAGAATGCGGTTTGGCAGCTCTAGGGCGCCGACCCGCAGAGGGGAAAACAGGTGAGGGAGTGACATTAAACAACAACCAAGGTTGAGGATGGAATCAGTCTAACCCATGGTACCGGTGAGGGAAGATTAGTTAATCTTCCCATTGGCATGGATAGATCGGATCCGGGACTATTCAGGAAGACATGCCAGATCAGGCTGAAACCATTGATTTCTCCTTGTCAGGCCCAGGATTTACACAAAAATCTGATCACTCTCCTAGCCCGAGAAAGCACAACCAATCTCGGCAAAGGCCTATGGCCTACGATAGCTTGTACGGATTTCGACAGCGCGCCCATCAGTATCTGGGCCGGGTGCACGACGCGACTTTACTCCAGCTACCATTAAACGTGAAAGTTTTCTCCAATCCTCAACCGGTGGGGTGGAGTGAGCCAGTGCCCTGGGGAAGGCTGGGTCCTTATTACTTTCTTATGGTTCGGTGGTATGGAAAGAACAACACTCAACTTTGAGGGTCTTTTTATGGTTGCCTTACCTCAACAGCTATTCAGTAAAGCCTCAGCCTGCGGCCTCACCTGTATTGCCTCTGAGAAAGGAGAACACCGCATTGAACCTAAGTCGATAAAAAACCAACCATCTCCCTGGGCACTGATCTGCCAAAGGGGCGCCTGGGTGCTGATCGTTGACGGCGTCCCCCAAATTCGCTTTCAATATAACGAGGCTCTACGCTTCCTCGATCGGTTGGATGTCGGCCATACCGCCCTAGTTCGGCAGCCCCAGCCGGTGCTCAGCCAGTCAAACCTATCCAGTTGAAACTCGTTATTTTGTACTAACCCGTAGGATGGACATTGGTCCTAGTCATTACCGGAAAGCGTACTTCTAGGATGTATAACGGTAGCCCCCTTACCCAGGGCTACCCTTGTAACAGGGTAGCCCTGGGTAAGGGGGCAAGCTATGAATCAGGCGAATCTGGGCCAGCGTAAAAACGGCTGGAATCACTCGACTATGGTTGGTGGCAATGGTGCGCCAGCCCAAGTCTGCCAGGAACCAGGTCCACAGGGCAGGCCCCAATCCCCCCAAGAGTAACCGCGCCAGCCCGTAGCCAGCGGTATTCAGGGCCAGGCTACGGGAGGCTATGCCCAGGGCCAGGCGATGTTTCACCTGGGTGAGGGCCAGACTACCGCCCTGTCGACACGACTGCCGCAGTAGCTCATAGCGGGCAGCCTGGAGGGCTAACTGGCGAGCCAGGTGGGGCAACAGCCAGGAACGCAGGCTGGTCAGAGCGGCGGCACTGCTCCCCTTCAACAGCAAGTCCACCGGGTTAGTCTGCCAACCGGGGGAGAGGGTTTGAAATTGGGGTAGCTGACTCAGCTGTTGACGCACCTCCTGCTGTAACTGCAGACGATGGTGGGCCGGGGCCTGTCGCCAGGCCCGTTGCAACAGGTGTAAAAATACCTCCGCCTCTAGCTCACCGATGGACCAACTCTGGCCCTCGGACAGGGGCAACTGGAGGTGATGGCACACCTCCAGCAGCACCTGACGATAGGTAACCTGTTGACTCTTGCCCTGCAGCACGGTGAAACCATCGGCGGCTAAAAAGCGGAAACGGGACTCCAGCTGATCGAGCCAGTGTTGGCGGCTGCTACTCTGAACTACCCAGGGATCGGGGGTATGGAGGTAATCCAAGGGATTAAACTTAGGGCGAAATAGGATTTCGGTCAGGGCCTGGAGTTCTTCCTCGGTGGCTAATTCCAGGGCAGAGCGCAGCTCATCCACCAGTGGTCACCGTTGTGGTAAACGTCGCCCCCTATTCTGCCATAATTACCCTGGAATCAACCAGGGTAGCATCAAATGTGGGATGGGGTGGTGGTGGGGGCAGGACTAACGGGGCTGACGGTGGCCAGCGACTTGAGCAGGGCTGGCTACCGCGTCCTGGTATTGGAGAAATCGCGGGGGGTCGGGGGCCGGGTAGCCACCCGCCGCATTGATAGTCAACCGGTGGATCATGGCTGTCGGTTTTTGCAGCCTCTAGGCCCCCTGGAAACCGCCCTAATCCACCGGGGTCTGGCGGCGGGGCAGATTCAGCCCTGGGAGGTAACTGCCTATCGGTTGAGTGACAGCGGGGATCTCAGCCCTGCACCCAGCCCTACTCCCTACTTGATCGCTCCGTCTGGGCTGAACAGCCTGGCCAAAGGGTTAGCTCAGGATCTGGTGGTCCAAACCGGCAGTCGGGTGGTGGCGATTGACCGTCAAGCCCAGACCTGGCAGCTCCACCTGGATAGAGAAATAGATACCCCCCTGCGGAGCCGGGCGGTGGTGGTGGCGATCCCGGCCCCCCAGGTGGTAGACCTATTCCGGAAGAGTCATGATCAGCAGGCCCTGCAGCCCTGGCTTGGAGATTTGGCGGCGGTTAAATTTGACCCGGTGATTACGGTGATGGCGGTCTATGCCCCCGATCAGCGGATTAACTTACCGGGTCAAACCCCAGCGGGGAATGCCTGGATGGTGTGGGGGGAGCACCATCCCTATCTGGGCTGGGCCATCCTTGATAGTAGTAAACGTTACCCCTCCGCCTATCCGGCGGTGGTGATCCATAGCAGTGCTAGCTTTGCCACCATCCACCTAGAAACTAGTGACCTGGACTCCCTGGGACGCCAACTGCTCACCTTACTGGCCCCAACCCTGGGGGATTGGCTTCCCCAACCCCAAAACCTACAGGTACACCGTTGGCGCTATGGCCAGGTCCGTCAACCCTTAGCGGTGCAAGCCTGGCAAAGTGGGCACTATCCTACCCTGGTGGGTGGCGGCGACTGGTGTGGAGGCGGGGGTGTGGAGGCGGCGATCGCATCGGGGCATCAATCCGCCCAACTGATTCAGGCTGCCCTCTCTGCCATGGGCTGAAGCCCACTGTTGCAACCCGCTAAAGGGCGGCGGCGGAGTAATCGCTACCCTCTTTACTTTCTGCCCCTTCCTCATCACCGCGGCTATTGCGTCTAAAGAACCGCTGACTACCGGCCCGCTTCTTGCGGAACTTACGGGCATAGGCCTGGTTACGCAGGGCCTTTTCTTTTTTAGGATTACGACGCTTGGACATAATATATCTATAAAACCCTACACCTTCGCCAAAGGTTAACTGTAACACATTGACGTCCACGGTCATCTGAATTCAGCCAGAACCCTCCCGCAGGAGCCAAAGCCCCGTGTAGGTCATGCCGGAGTCATCCGGTCGCACCAGCAAAAAATGCAGGCCCTGGGTGAGGCGTTTGCGCTGTTCAAAGCGCTGGCCCTCCATCCCCACCTGGGGATCGCTAAAGGTGGCCACTACCCAGCGATCGCTGAGGCCAGCCTCCAGCAGTAGCCCCCCCAGGTCCCCGGATTGGTAACGCAGCCAGGCGGGCTCGGCGGCCTCAATCCAGCGGCAGAGGGCTAGGGCCCGGTTGCCCCCATCGATCACCACCCCGGGCAGCAGGGCCGAACTGGCCAGACCCCAACGGGAGGGCAGCCAGTCCTCCGGTAAGCCCCGGATGGGTATGGGTTCGTGGGGTAGGGTCCGTTCAAACTCCGCCGCCGTCAGGGCGGTAAAGCCCCAGCGTTCTCCCCAGAGCCGTTCCGGCAGGGGCAGGGGAGGGAACTGGTCTAACTGCAGGGGTTGGTAGGGGGTGCCAGTGCCCTGGGCCAGGTCGGCGTAGCCCTGCGCCCGTTGGGTCAGCCAGCGATGGAGGGTAGGGGTGTGGCGGGTGGCCTGCACCTGAATACCCAGGGGGGCGGCCCCCGCCCGCAGCAGCGATAGGGCCTGGGGACGAAACACCTGCAGGCGATCGGGCTGCCCCCGTGCTTCGACCTTGGCCCGCCGCAGTTGCTCCGTCAGCCAGGCCTGGTTAACCCCAGCCTGGGGCACCTGGGCGACATAGGTGAAGCTGGCGTCACGGTTGCACAGCAGCAACTCCCAGAGGGGCTGGCCCTCGTCGTCTACCAGGGGGGGACGGTGCAGATCAGCCTGCCAATCAATCATCGACTTAGGGCTGGCCGCACCAGCCCGCTAGGGGATTTATCTATCGCTTTCCCAGCCCGTTGAGGACAGGGTTGATCGGTCGAGGCGGTTACTGGCAGGGCCTTCTGACTTGCCGCCGCCCCTTGGCCAAGGCGAGGGCTAGCCTAGGGTAACAAAACCCAGTTGCCGAGGGCGCCGGGGGCAAGGATGCGCTGATGGACCTGGCAAGCCTGGGCCAGGGGCAGATCCTCCCGCACCACTGGCTGCAACAGCCCCTTAGCAAATCCAGCGTAGAGAGCCTTTTGCAGGCGATGCAAGCGATCACTGGGGGTGCTAAACAGGTTGACCCCGGTCACCTGGCTTTCCCGGCTGAGAATATCCCGGGGGTTGACTGTCACCGGGCCCCGACTACCCACCACCACCACCCGGCCCGCCGGGGCCAGCAGGGTCAGATCCAGCCCTAGGTTTTGGTCCGCCAGCATTTCCACAATGGCGTTCACCCCCTGGCCCTGGGTGGCGGCCCTGATCTGCTCGAGGTAGTTGGCACTATGGTGATCCAACACCAGATTAACCCCCTGCTGAGCTAGCAACTGGCGCCCCGCAGGGGTACCCCCGGTGGCCAGCACCCTGACCCCGGCGTTGAGGGCCAGCTGCACCGCCGCCAGCCCTACCGCACCGGTGGCACCGTGGATTAGGACCCAATCCCCAGCTTGGACCTGGGCCTTCTCAAAGAGGGCCCGATAGGCGGTGGAGTAGGGTACAAACAGGCAGGCCCCCTGGGCAAAGCTGAGAGATGGGGGCAGGGGGTAAACCGAGGGGCGATCGTAGCGGGCGATCTGGGCGTAGGTACCACTGAGGGGCCAGCCCCCGTAGACCCGATCCCCCATCGCTAGATCGGTCACCGCTGCCCCCACCGCCACCACTACCCCGGCTCCATCCACCCCGGGGGTATAGGGCAGGGGGGGCAGGCGACCATAGGTGCCGGCGCGGATGTAGGTGTCGACGGGGTTGACCCCCGCCGCCCGGATTTCCACCAATACCTCCGTGTCCTGCCCCAGGACCGGATCCGGCAGGGTATTGAGCTTTAAAACCTCAGGACCGCCAAAGTGGTCAACCAGGATGGCTTGCATGGGCTGAGTTCCATAATTATGTTAAGCACCTTACCACTCTAGTTGATCGGGGCGGGCTCGCTGGGCATGGTGCTCAATACTCTGGATCTGCCCATCCCGCATGGTGATCACCCGATCGCCCATGGCCCCAATGCCGGCGTTGTGGGTGATGATCACCACGGTGGTGCCTAGATCCTGATTGACCCGGGCCAGCACCTCCAGTACCCGCTTACCGGTGCTGTAGTCCAAGGCGCCGGTGGGTTCATCGCAGAGCAGTACCTGGGGCCGCTTGGCGATCGCCCGGGCAATGGCAACCCGCTGCTGTTCTCCCCCTGATAATTGGGATGGAAAGTGTTGGTGGCGATCTCCCAGCCCCACCAGCTCCAGGGCCAGGCGGGGGGGCATGGGGTGGGCTGCCAGATCGGTGACTAGGGCCACGTTCTCCGCCGCCGTCAGACTGGGGATCAGATTGTAGAACTGGAAAATAAACCCGATAAACTGGCGGCGAAAGCCGGTCAGCTGGCGATCGCTGGCCTGGGTGAGGTTCTGGGGGCCAAAGTACACTTCCCCACCGCTGGGTCGATCTAGCCCCCCCAGAATATTCAGCAGGGTAGACTTGCCGCTGCCCGATGGCCCCAACAACACCACAAATTCCCCCGCGTAGATATCCAGATCAACCTGGTGCAGGGCCTGCACCTCCACCTCCCCCATGGCATAGGTCTTGGTTAACTGGCGGACGTGGAACAGGACCGGCGCCGCAGTCACCGCTGGGGATCCAGGAGAACTCGCCACCATGGTTAGGGCAATAGGGCAAAGAAATGACCCACGGGCCCCTGACCGTGACCAATCGGTAGGGCGTGGTGTAGGGCCTGGGTCAGGTAGGCCTTAGCCCGTTGCACCGCCGCCAGGGGAGAGTGCCCCAGGGCCAGGTTAGCGGTAATCGCCGCCGAGAGGGTACAGCCGGTGCCGTGGGTATGGGGGGTGTCCACGGTTTCGGTCCTGATCACCTCCACCCGCTCACCATCGAACCACAGGTCCGTACCCCGCAGGTCCCTAGCCATACCGCCCCCCTTCACCAGTACCGCCTGGGGACCCAGCTGATGAATGGCTCGAGCCGCCGCCTCCATCGCCTCCAGGGTATTCAGGGTCAGCCCAGTCAGCAGTTCGGCTTCGTAGCGATTGGGGGTGACCAGGGTAGCCAGGGGCAACAGGTGGGTTCGCAGGATGGTGATGGCCGGATCATCAATCAACTGGGCCCCGGTGCGCGATACCATCACCGGGTCCACCACTATCGGCGGTGGGGTTGGCAGGGCTCCTAGGGTAGCCACGACGGCCTGGATGATGTCTTGATTGAGGAGCATGCCCGTCTTCAGGGCATGCACGCCGATATCCTGCCAAACCGCCTCGATCTGGGCTACCACCGCCGCCGCTGGGAGGGCGTCCACCCGGGTTACCCCCAGGGTATTTTGGGCGGTGACACAGGTGAGGGCGCTGGTGCCGTGGACACAGTGGCAGGCAAAGGTCTTCAGGTCGGCCTGAATACCCGCTCCACCGCCACTGTCGGAGCCCGCAATGGTGAGGGCAACGGGAATGACGGGTGCCCCATTCATATCTAAGGTCATGACCCTAGCGGTTATTGGGGCGCCGTCGTTGCAGAAACTCGGGAATATCCAGACCTACCCCAAGACCGCCGGTGCCGCTATTACCCGAGCTAGTACCGCTGGCGGGAGGTGAGGGTGAGGGAGGGCTGGTGAAACTGCGCTTGAAGGGGGTAACCCGGGCCGCATCCATCTCGCTGTGGCTGGCCTGGCGAGTGTTAAAGCCGGTGGCAATTACCGTGATCCTGACTTCCCCCTGCATCCGATCATCGATCACGGCACCAAAGATAATGTTAGCGTTGGGGTCCACCCCCTCATAGATGATCTCAGCGGCGGCGTTGACTTCGTGGAGGGTGAGATCGCTACCCCCGGTAACGTTAAACACCGCTCCGGAGGCGCCATCAATGGAGGCCTCCAGTAGGGGAGAGGAGATGGCGGCGATCGCTGCTTCGCGGGCCCGAGACTTACCGGAACCCACCCCAATCCCCATCAGGGCGGTGCCAGCATCCGCCATCACCGCCCGCACATCGGCGAAGTCCACGTTGACTAAACCAGGGATGGTAATGATATCAGAGATCCCCTGCACCCCCTGCCGCAGGATATCATCAGCGGCCCGGAAGGCTTCCTGCACCGGGGTTTGCTCCGAGATGACGGTCAACAACTTATCGTTGGGGATCACAATTAGGGTGTCCACCCGTCCTTGCAGGGCGTCAATTCCCGCATCGGCTTGGTTCATCCGCCGCCGCCCCTCAAAGGTAAAGGGACGGGTGACCACACCCACCGTCAGGGCTCCCGCCTCCTTCGCCGCCTCCGCCACGATGGGCGCAGCCCCAGTGCCGGTACCCCCTCCCATGCCAGCGGTGATAAAAACCAGATTAGCCCCCTCCAACGCCGCAACAATCTCATCCCGAGATTCCTCGGCGGCCTTCTGGCCAATGGCAGGATTGCCACCAGCCCCTAACCCCTGGGTCAGTTTCTGACCAATACGGAGTACGTTGGGGATGGCCGCATTATCTAAGGCCTGGGCGTCGGTATTGACAGACCAAAATTCAATCCCCGCTAGACCACTGTGGATCATCCGATTAACCGCATTACAGCCACCCCCACCGACCCCGATCACCTTGATGCGAGCAATACTATCGGGAACAGAGGGACTGTGGTTCAGCGTGTCTGCGGACATGGGCTTGGTACCGTTAGATTGACTGTGGTTGATTCCAGTAAGGCTAAAGGGATTGGGAGAAGCAGAAAGATGGCTCATAAACGCTGTCGACCGGGGAAAGTCGGAGAGGCTAGGGTTAGCGTAACCAGAATCAAACTAAAAGCCTTCCAGATCCTTCTCCATCCTGGCGACCGTTAAGATCGGGGAATTGGACTCAACGCCGCCACCTCGATAGGATGCTTTGCTTAACTGGAATACGCTAGGAGCCTCTGGCCGGTTTCAAACAACTATAGATTACTTCATCGAGAAAGGAATACATCAGGTGAAAAAACTGAAAATCTTAAAGCCTGATTTATAGAAAACCTACCCTCACCCCTTTTTCAGCGGGGGTGGGGGGATTCTGGCCAGGTATGGCTTTGGCTACCCGCCTAGAACCTAATTGATCGGGCAATGGCGAGGCTGGGTAAGGGCTACAGACCCTATTCCTGGGTATGCTTCCCGAGATTACCCTCCGGGGACGGTCTGTCGTTTAAGGTGATGGCGGGTTGGCTGGGCTTACTCAAGTCAATGTAGGCGACCTCTGAGGACTGCATGTGGTTGGGCAGGTTACGCATTTGGTCAAGGGTAGCGAGCTGCTGCTCCAGATCGGGGGAGTAGGGACCAAGGTGGACTATGCCCAGGTCGCTGGCCAATACCAGGTTACTGGGATCACTCCAGTCAATGGATTGAACCGCCACCGGACTGCGATGAATAGTGGCATAGACCTGGGGCCAATAGCGTTGGAATTGGGGCTGTAGGCCGCGGACCTGTAACCCAGGCAGTGGCTTGGCGGTGGGACCCAAGCCAAAGCTGCTGAGGGGCATCCAGGCGCCCTGGGCATCAATTAAGCCAGCTGGCTTCCCATCCCCTGGCTGGTCGGGCAGCACCACCGCTACCGGCACCCGCTCTTGAACAGTGACTTTCAGACCAGGGGGAAGCAGTTGGCGATCAACTTCCACGCCTAGCAGGGGGGCCCGTTGACGCAGTTGCTCAGCGATGGTTTCGGGTTGGATCTCCAGCAAGGACTGGGGGTAATCCAGGGGCACCAGGTCCTGCACCAGGGTATCGCTGAGCAGCTGATTCCCCCTCACTTGAATTTGGCGTGGGCTCCGCACCACCCAGATCGGGCGGGTAATGGCCCAGAAAGTCAAGCCGGCTAGCCCGGCCAAGGCTAGCAGCCGCCAGAAACTTTGGCCCAGGTGAAGGCGGCGCTGCTGCTTAAGCACCTGACGACGTTTCAGTAATTGCCGACGAGAAACCGAAGCAAGGTCTGTCATGGCCAGAAATCAAATCAAGGATCAGGGTTGGGCTGATTTTAACGCCTCTAAGGATTGCTGCAACACCTTTTGCCAGCGTCGAGCCAGGTCGGCATCGGTAAACGGAATCACCGACCTGGCCGCCTTACCGGTGGTCAACACCAGGTTAACCGCTCCTCTTCTGGGTAAGTCCTGCGCAGGGGGCACCCTTGCACCCCCCACCTCCAGATCTATAGCGATCACCTTGGTGAGGCAAAGGCTAGTCGTGTTTACAGGACCCTGGCGGGTAGGGCGACCCCAGGTCAGGAGGGTACCGGCCTGACCCAGGGCGGCCCGGATGTCATATTTGCTGCGTTCAAAGCTGACGGCCCAGGCTTGGTAGGCCTGAACTTTTTGATATTCATCCCAGCCAGCCCAGGTCAGGCCGATAAACACCGCCAGTAGGGGTAGCCAGAGTAAGCCTCGTTCCATAGGGATTAGTTGTAGGGTTGACCAGAACGCTTAGGACAGGGAGGCTTAGGGCAATTGAGAGATGGATAGGTATTCTGCCTCATTTCCGCCAGCTAGGGCTACAGACCCTTTTAATATCAAGAATCACCCATATTGTAAAGTCTTGCAACAGGGGGAGCCTAAGGTCCAGTCCCCGTGGAAAAGTAGGCCTAGCAGGTACCACCTTTGGGTGGGTACTGTAGTGTTAACTATACCCTTTTAGTTTTCTGGAGGTTTTACCATGGCTTTGTTACCGGTTTTAGCGGCAGTTCCCACCACCCTAAGCTGGAGTCCCAAGGTGGCGGGGGTGATGATTGTTTGTAATATTTTGGCGATCGCCTTTGGCAAATTCACGATCAAATACCCCAATGTCGGCCCCGCCATGCCATCCCCCAGTCTATTTGGGGGGTTTGGCTTACCCGCGGTGCTGGGTACCGCTAGCCTGGGCCACCTGCTGGGGGCTGGGGTAATCCTGGGGCTAGCTAACCTGGGAGCCCTGTAGGTTTAACCGTTCTAGTTGATCAGCTTAGACGCGGTTTAGCCCATAGATTCCGTAAAGGACCCTGACCATAACCTATCGATATGGCCAGGGTCCTTCAGGTTAAGCACAGGGATCAGATGGGTAGTAGGCCCCAGGATAAATTCACTGACCTCTCCTGGCTACTGAGTTCTGACCCCCCTCTTTCAGGGGTGCCAATTTTACACCACCAGGTACTAGCTCTCGGCTCCGATCAGCTCGCGACGGTGTTCGGCTTGAATGGTGACCTTGCCGCTTTCATCCACATCCACGGTGGCTGTATCCCCATCCACCAGGCGACCGGAGAGGATTTCCTCCGCCAGGGTATCCTCCAGCAGGCGCATGATCGCCCGCCGTAGGGGACGGGCTCCGTAGCTGGGGTTGTAGCCTTCCTCCACT
>JBEIUS010000021.1:0-27242 GCA_040374235.1 Leptolyngbya sp.
GGGGGGGGTGATCACATCGCACTTCACCCGAGTGAAATCCGCTATAAGGACTTCCATAAATTCATCTCCCCTACTAAAGCTACTATTTTACCTATAGGATAGTTGGCGAAATGTTCAAAGTAAGCAGCTTTTGGATATCGTTTTACCCATTTGACCTCTCCGGTCTGCCGATGCTAACCTTGCTATTGACTATTGACCATGGCTTTGTGGTCCTCAGGTCTCTCCTCTAGGACTTGAGTTGGCTCCCTTGTTAGGAGCGCAGGGTATCTACTTAAGCCGGGGCGTGCTGGTCGGTCAAGAATTCAGGGGCCAGCTGTCAGGATTCAAGAGTTTGGCGTCGTTCTGACTTTTCACCACTTTTATAGCCATAAAATGTTTCGCCTTGCGCTGTTACTCCTAGAATGCTTTACTAACAGGGTTTCTAGGCTTTCGTTATTTCGTTCAGTCTCAACCTGCGGAATGTAGGCACAGGTGTCGATCTACGGTAGCCTTGATCTATAAACTGTTCGTCAGTGTACTCCCAGTTCATCCGGCCTCTCTTCAGACGCGCCTCCAGAATTTATTGATTGATCAACGATTGAAATCCAGGTAGCCAGGGCACCTAGCAATTAGAAGGAATAGCCTACAATAAGAGTAATTACTGTTGACCAGAATGAGGACATTGTCGTGACAGATGCTATGACTACTGGTTGCTTAAGGGTAGGTCAGTTAGCGCCAGACTTTTTAGCCACAGCGGTGGTAGATCAGGGCTTTAAGACTATTAAGCTCTCTGATTACCGGGGCCAGTATGTGGTGCTGTTTTTTTATCCCCTAGACTTTACCTTTGTATGTCCAACGGAAATCACCGCTTTTAGTGATCGCCACAGCGAATTTCAAGCTCTCAATGCTGAAATACTCGCTGTTTCCGTTGATAGTGAGTTTTCCCACCTGGCCTGGATTCAGACCGAACGGAGTCAGGGCGGATTGGGCGATCTCAACTATCCTTTGATTTCCGACTTGAAAAAGGAGATTAGCGCCGCTTACAACGTCCTTGACCCCGATGTTGGTATTGCTCTTCGGGGTTTATTTATCATCGATCGCGAGGGGGTTGTCCAGCACGCTACTGTTAATAATCTATCCTTCGGCCGCAATGTGGAAGAAACTCTGCGGGTTTTGCAGGCTATTCAACATGTGCAGGCTAACCCCGACGAGGTTTGCCCGGTAGACTGGCAACCTGGGGATAAAACGATGATTCCCGATCCGGTTAAGGCTAAGGACTTCTTTGCTACGGTATAGGAACTAGGATGGTCACTGGTTTACCCACAGGTAGTCCCTCCTCCTTTTGGCGCTACCTATGGCCTAGACCCGCTGCCTTAGGGCTCGCCCTGGGAGATCTAGCTCCTGACTTCGCTCTTTGGGATGTAACCCACCGCCGTACTGTCCGATTAGCTAATTGGCGGGGTAAACAGCCTTTAGTATTGGTCTTCATTCGGGTTTTCGCAGAGGGAGTCTACTGCCCCTTTTGCCATCCCCATATCATGGCCATGAACCAGACCTACGATCGCTTTCGTCAGGCCGGTGCCGAGGTATTTCTAATTACTAGCACTAGCCACCGTCAGAGTCAGGCGGTGGTGGAGGACTTGAAACTAACCCTACCCCTGCTTAGCGATGAAATGGGGCAAGGGTTTCAATCTTACTATACGGGTCAGGCCCTGGGGGCACCCCTGCCGGCTCAGTTTCTGCTGGATGTCCAGGGGCGGTTGCGCTATGCCCATTTGTTTTCCTTTCTACACCATAGTGCCGATCCTGAAACCCTGCTGGCGGTCCTGGAGACGCTTTGAAGCCTATAGCCCTAGTCTGGCGGAGGCCTTTTGTCCAAACCAAAACTATACCTGGGCTACCCCGGGACTCAAGCCTCTACCTGCAGGTCTTGCCAGGAATAGACCACCCACTTTGCCCCCACCACTGGAGGTCGCCCCCAGGCCTCGGACACAGAGACAAACCCCGCTGCCCCTGCCCGCTGAGCCAGCTGATAATCTACCCTACTGTCCCCCACCACCAGAGTGTGGCAAGGTTCTACCCCAAGGTGGTGACAGACTTGATAAAAAAGGCTGGGGCTGGGCTTGGATGGCTCACCTATTTCAGTCCCCCGCCAGGCCTGGACATAATCAGCTATACGGTAATAGCTCAAAAACTCCCCCACATTGGCCTGACCATCCGAGGATAGCACTCCAACGGGAATACCTCCCTCGGTCAAATGCTTTAGTAGATCAGGGGTACCGGAAAAGGGTGGGGTGTAGCGGGCCTTGGGCCAGAGCTGACGATCAGCTATCTGGAAGCACTCTACCACCCGATTCACAACCCCTTCTTCAGGATAGCCAGCCTCGAGGAGCCAGTCCACTGCTACTTGCTGATTGGCCAGGCGGGTGGCGGTAGCCATTAGTCCCTCTGGGTCTAGCCTGGATCTGTCCACACCCAGGCTAGAGCGGAGGCTTTGAACCTGACTAGTAGTTAATTCAATGCCCTGCGATCGCAGCAAATCAGCACACAAACCTATGCGTAAGCAGGCCAACTGCCATAGAAAATTATGGGAATCTGCTAGGGTGCCGTCCTTATCGAAGACGATGGCTTTGGCTGAAAGCGAATGTCCCTGGAGTCTCAGTTTAGTCAACGGCTAGGGCAACTTCCTCAGGAACAACTTCTTCGTAGATGTCGCTATCTTCTTCAGTAGTTTCTATCACCAGACCTTCCTTCTCTGCCATCTGCTTACGCAGCTGTTCGCGGTACTTAGCCGCCATCTCCTCTGCTTTTTCAAACACCAAGTCAGGGTTCTTCACCATGTCCCCAGGTTCTGGCTCCAGTTGCTTAGTGGATAGGGAAATCCGACCGCGCTCAGCATCAAGGTCAATAATCATCACCTTGATTTCATCATTAACGTTCAGCACACTATGGGGGGTGTCGATGTGATCGTGGGAGATTTCGGAAATGTGCAACAGGCCGCTGACACCACCAATATCAATAAAGGCGCCGTAGGGCTTGAGACCCCTTACCGTCCCCAGAACTACCTCGCCCACCTGCAAACCGTTCATCTTCCGCTCCACAAGGGCGCGTCGATGACTTAAGACCAATCGGTTGCGCTCTTCATCAACTTCAAGAAACTTGAGAGGCAAGTCCTCTCCAACTAAATCCTCTTTGGCTTTTCGGGTACTGATGTGGGACCCAGGAATAAAGCCACGCAACCCCTCAATGCGAACCAGGGCTCCTCCTCGGTTAGTTGCGAAGACACCAGATCGTACTGTTGCGTCTTCTTTTTGTAGCTGGCGTACCCGTTCCCAAGCCCGCATATACTCAATTCGACGAATAGAGAGGGTAAGTTGACCATCCTCATTTTCATCCGTCAAGATGAAGAAATCTCGAGTTTCGTTAGACTTCAATACTTCTTCCGGATGGTCTACCCGGTTGATGGACATTTCTTGAATTGGCAGATAGGCGGCGGTCTTAGCACCGATGTCGATCAGAGCGCCCCTGGGTTCGAGGCTAAACACGGTGCCGGTGACCGTATCCCCTGGATTGAAGTGATAGTCGTACTTATCCAGAAGGGCGGCAAAGTCTTCGTGTGTAAACCCGATTCCAGCGTCCTTTACGTCCTGATTGAGCATGCTAGTGTTTCCCTATGATTTTCTCCGTAATACTGCGGTTGGTTTGTGCAAGCAGAACAATTCCAGCAGGGACCTAAAAAACTCCACAGAAAACCGTGAATAGACCCACCGACTAAACCCACAGAGTCTAATTATAGCGGATCAGGGAAAGTTTATAGTGACTCAGTTGAGCGGGGGAGGGAAAAACCCAGCGGAGCGCTGCTCCTAGCCTTCTCCATGGCCCTGGGGAAGATGGGAATGCAGGATGGTGTAGCCATTGCTGTCGATTACTTTCAGATTGTGATTATGCTGGATAGGGTCCCCCTCACTGTGCTGGAGTTTTTCCAAGGTGTCAACGAAATCTCGTACACCCTGGAACTGTCGATAAACAGAGGCAAAACGGACAAAGGCCACCTCATTAATGGGTTCTAGCTTAGCCAGAACCAGCTCACCAATTTCTGCACTGGTGACTTCACGGCTATGGCGCTGTTGTAACTCCGCTTCGATATCGTCTACCACCGCTTCCATTACTGTGGAAGGCACGTTGGTTTTTTCACAGGCTATGGCGATCCCTCGCAGGAGCTTAGAACGGTTGAATAGTTCCTGTTCGTTGTTGCGCTTGATCACCGTCACGGGTACGTATTCAATGCGTTCGTAGGTGGTGAACCGTCGTTCACAGTTCAAACATTCTCGCCGTCGTCGAACGCTGCGTCCCGATTCCGCAGCACGCGACTCTAGGACTCGATTATTGGGATGTTGGCAAAATGGACAATGCATTAATAGCCCTCGGGGAAAACCGCCATCCCCGCCCCCCACGCCGGATGGTGTGGGACCTCTACGATCAGCCGCTGAGCTGGATGGAGCCGATGGGTTGGAGGGTTGAAAGCCCTAGGGGACCTTTGATGACATAACCAGCTCGGCTCCCGAGCCGCTCTAGGCGTCGCTTTATGATGGGCTGGGAAATTATCTTTTATATTAATTATATTCAACCGATTTAGATAAAACAGAATCAAATTTATAGCGTTGGTCAAAACACTCAGAACAGAATGACGGTTGTCTCCCGTAACAGCTAAATCTTGTAACAGTTAAATATTGGGAAAGGGTTTTGACTCCTCTCCCTACTTACTACCTGGCGTAAACTCGGCGGTCCTTCAAGAGGGGCTCAGAATTCAGAAGTCAAAAGAGGTGGGTAAACTTATGCCAGGGCCTACTAAATTGAGTCTGGGAGGGTGATGAGGTCGGTAAGCTGACTTGACCTGCTCAGCCGAACTAGGCTTCCGCCGAGGTCTGCCCCCTTGCCGGGAGCCCCACCGATAATCTGTGCTCCTATTTGGCCATAGGATTTACAGTAATTTCTAGGGAACGGGGTAAAATCGCATCATTTGGATTTGTGGTGTTGCGCTACAAGCACCCAATTTGGTTATCCTGTAGCCATCGGAGAGAGCCCCTGTGAACAGTTTTAACGCAAAGACCCATCTAACTCTGGCGGATCAAACCTACGTGATTTATAGCTTGCCGGAGGCGGCTAAAATCTTAGGAGATCTGAGTCGACTGCCCTTCAGCTTGAAGGTGCTGCTGGAGAATTTGCTGCGCCATGAAGATGGCCGGTCGGTTACCGCCGCTGACGTGCAGGCGGTAGCCAATTGGCTCAACACCCAGACTTCTAACCGAGAAATTGCCTATCGGCCAGCTCGGGTGCTGATGCAAGATTTTACCGGAGTACCAGCGGTGGTGGATTTGGCGGCTATGCGGGATGCTATGGTGACCCTGGGCGGTAATCCTGATCGGATTAATCCCCTATCGCCGGTGGATCTGGTGATTGACCACTCGGTCATGGTCGATGCCTTTGGCACCACCGAGGCTTTTCAGGAAAACGTAGAGAAGGAATTTGAGCGGAACCATGAGCGCTATGCCTTTCTACGCTGGGGTCAGGCTGCCTTTGATAACTTCCGAGTGGTTCCTCCAGGCACCGGTATTTGCCACCAGGTTAATTTAGAGTATCTGGCCCAGGTGGTCTGGACTAAAGCTGTGGATGGTGAAATCCTGGCCTATCCTGACACCCTGGTCGGTACCGATAGCCACACTACCATGATTAACGGGCTCTCGGTGTTGGGTTGGGGGGTCGGGGGGATTGAGGCAGAGGCGGCCATGCTGGGGCAGCCCATCTCCATGCTCATTCCTGAGGTGGTAGGTTTTAAACTTACCGGCCAGTTGCCGGAGGGAGCCACCGCCACCGACCTGGTGCTCACCATCGTTCAGATGTTGAGACAAAAGGGGGTGGTAGGTAAATTTGTGGAGTTCTATGGGGAGGGCTTAGATCACCTTAGCCTGGCTGATCGCGCCACCATTGCCAATATGGCTCCTGAGTACGGTGCCACCTGTGGCTTTTTCCCCGTCGATGGGGAAACCCTGGCCTACCTAAGGTTTTCCGGCCGGGATCCGCAACGTATTGCCTTGGTGGAAGCTTATGCTAAGACCCAGGGGCTATGGCGTGATAGCGACGCCCCTGAGCCGATCTTTACCGACAGCCTAACTTTGGATCTGGGCACCGTTGAGCCCTCCCTGGCCGGTCCTAAACGTCCCCAAGACCGGGTGCGTCTAAATGACCTGGCCAATCAGTTTCGGAATAGTGACTTTCCTGCCTTTAGCGGTCGCGACTATAGCCAGCAGAGATCGGTACGGGTCACTGGTCATGATTATCACCTCACCGATGGAGATGTGGTGATTGCCGCTATTACCAGCTGCACCAACACGTCTAATCCAGCGGTCATGATCGCCGCCGGTCTGCTAGCCCGCAAAGCTCGACAGCAGGGTTTACAGGTTAAACCCTGGGTGAAAACCTCCCTGGCCCCCGGCAGTCAGGTGGTTTCTGATTACCTCGCTAGGGCGGGGTTGCAGGCAGACCTGGATGCCCTGGGGTTTAATCTGGTGGGCTATGGCTGTACCACCTGCATTGGTAATTCCGGGCCCTTGCCGCAGGCGATCGCCACCGCCATTGAGGCTCAGGATCTGGTGGTAGGAGCGGTCCTGTCGGGTAATCGAAACTTTGAGGGACGAGTCAGCCCCTACACTAAGGCCAACTATCTAGCTTCCCCACCTCTGGTGGTGGCCTACGCCCTGGCCGGTAGCTTAGCTGTCGACTTGAAAAACGACCCACTCGGCCAGGATGGTTCTGGTCGCCCCATTTACCTCCGGGATATCTGGCCCAGCACTCGGGATATTCAGGCGGTGATGGCGGAGGCTCTCACCCCAGACATGTTCCGAAGCCGCTACAGCAACGTATTTACCGGCACCGATCGCTGGCAACAAATCACTCCCATGGCCAGTAAAACCTACCCCTGGCAGGTCGAGAGCACCTACGTGCAAAACCCCCCCTACTTTATGGGCATGTCAGCCGGGGTCAATGGTCAGGCCTTTAGCAATATAGTTGGTGCTCGTCCCCTGGCAATTCTGGGGGATAGCATTACCACCGATCATATCTCTCCGGCTGGATCCATTAAGTCTGAAGGCCCTGCGGGCCATTACCTGATCGACCATCGGGTTGAGGTGACGGATTTTAACTCCTACGGTGCCCGGCGAGGTAACCATGAAGTGATGATGCGGGGCACCTTTGCTAATATCCGCTTGAAAAACGAAATGGTGCCTGGGTCCTCCGGTGGCGTCACCAGGCATATGCCCTCCGGTGACACCCTTTCCATCTACGATGCGGCCATGCGCTATCAGGAGCAAGGCACTCCCCTGGTGGTGATTGCCGGCAAGGAATACGGCACGGGTTCGTCCCGTGACTGGGCCGCCAAGGGGACCCGGCTTCTGGGGGTAAGGGCCGTAGTGGCGGAAAGCTTTGAGCGCATCCACCGTTCTAATCTGGTAGGGATGGGGGTATTGCCTTTGCAGTTTTTCTCTGGTCACCATCGTCACCTGTTAGGACTGGATGGCTCAGAATACTTTGATCTATTGGGTTTAAGCGATGGCATTCAGCCGGGTATGACACTTACTCTGCGGATTCACCGCCCCAGTGGAGACCTTAATTTCACCGATGTTCCCCTGCTCTGCCGCATCGATACCCTGGACGAAGTAGAATACTTCCGCCATGGGGGAATTTTGCCCTACGTGCTGAGGCAGCTCCTAGCGGTCTAGGACTGTTTAATGTCCTAGGATGATGGCCTTAGCCTTGGTCAACGGGGCTAAAGCTATCACTATCCTTCTCCAGCAACTCTGAATTGACTGGCGGTGTCATGGGCGGTTTACCGGAGTCTTCACTAATGTGAATCTGGATATTGGGCCCGGAACGGGCCAGGCGAATTATCACGCCACTATCAACCGCCATGTCCTGGATGCGACGACCGTCCAGGTAAGTTCCATTAGTGCCCAGACTTTTGATCACCCAGCCTGCCGTAGTGCGGTGGAGCTCCGCATGATGTCGCGAAACGACAGCGCTATAGAGAATGACATGGCTGTCCGTAGCACGGCCAATGCGAATCACAGGTTCCTGATTAAAGGACCAACTCTGTACCGGAGTTTTGTGGAGTGGATGGAGGAGGGATAAAGTAATCACATCAGTCTCTATAGGAGCTCATCTTCTTATTAAAAAATAATCATAGGGGAGTCTGTAGTAGTTGGCTTTAACCGACCTAAAGATTAGTGAATCTGACTATTTTCTGTCTTCCGGTGCTGACAATCACACCGCCTTAGGTAAAACCTGCTAAAACCATAGTCATGGACCGGTCTGGCTAGAGAAATCAAGTCATATAATGCGCTAGGACTCTTTCTCTGACAGAGAGTTCCTTAGATCGGGATCCAAGTTTCAAGCCTACGGCTGCAGCCATAGATTTTGCCCCAGATAGCCCTATAGTCTAAAATTAAAGGGTACTCCTTTAGGTAAGATGGCAGTGCGTGCATGGGATTTTGGAAAAACCTATTTATCGGGTCCGAGAGTGCTCCACCAGCAAACCTAGCCCCAGCCGGAGTGGTGCTTGAGGCCATCCCAGATTCTCAGTCGGGTTCCTCTATCATCCTGAGTACGGATCGAGACCTGGACCTTTACGAACTAGAGGAACTGTGCAATGCGGTGGGCTGGGCCCGACGACCGATTCGTAAAGTGCGTAAGGCCATTGATAATAGTTACCTGGTGGTTACCATGTGGGAGCAGCGCGGTAACCGACGACGGCTGATCGGCTTTTCCCGGGCTACTTCCGATCATGCCTTTAATGCCACCATCTGGGATGTGGTGGTGCATCCTAGCTTCCAAGGCCGGGGCCTGGGCAAAGAACTTATGCAACAGATGATTAAGAAGTTGCGCAATGAAGATATCAGTAACGTTACCTTATTTGCCGATCCCCAGGTGGTGGAATTTTATAAAGGGCTGGGGTTTATGCCTGACCCAGAAGGAATTAAAGGGATGTTTTGGTATCCCGACTAGTCAGTCCTACGCCTTTTCCTATGACCCGTTCATCTAAACGTCATCGCGAACGAGATCGCCAGCGGCTAAATTACCTGAAACCTCAGTCTACTGGGGGACTTGCCCTAATCTGTGGATTTGGCTATGGTTTGGCGGGCCTGCTGTTGACCCGTCTTCCCCACCTTGCCTGGATCGGTCTCTGGTCCTTAAGCTTTCTGGCTGCCTGTTTACAGGTTTGGGGTCTAACTCAACCCTCCCCCGCTAAGTTCCAAAGAACTTTCCCGGACCAATTGGGTACAGGTCTACTGACGGTAGCTTTAGCCGTAGGTTTGAACTACCTGGGCAGCGCTCAAATTGATGATGTCAGTTTTTTAGGCTTGATTCTTCAAATCTTGGCCTGCAGTGGCCTGGGGCTATTGCTAGCGATACTCTGTAACTGGCTGACGGTGCTCCTGGCGGAACGCTTACAGGTTCGCTTCAGCGACCACCAAACCCGCGCCCTACTAAGCACCGTCTTAGGGTTAGGGTTGATTTTCGGGGGGGTCACTGGATTGCTGCTGAAACTGCTCTGATGGGACTATAACAACTCAACTAAAGCCATCCCTAAATAGATTTGAATGGTTTAGCGGGGTGATTGGAGATGGGGGAGCGGGAGAGCACCTTACGCCCCTCCTCTAATCCTAACAATATGGGAGGACAGAGTAACAGGATAGCCCATTGCCCCGGACTAAGAGGTGCCGTAGAAAAAATCCTCTGCAGGGGTGGTAGGGTAACAATGGCTGTGATCAGAATCCATTCAAAGGCTATACCAGCCCAGATCAGGGGATTGGAGAACAGACCCAACCGCCAGATGGAGGTTATTTCTGAACGGCAGGCCAGTACATTGCCGTCCTGACTGGCGACGATCGCCGCCAGGGTGAGGGTGGTGGCCTGGGCATAGATGGCCACCACGACAGCCGGGGCAGAACGAGACAACAAACTGGGGCTGATGGCCTGGAGAGAGGTCAGATCGTAGCCATGACTATGCCAGACCCAGAAAAAGGCGGCCATGCCCAGACTGGCTTCAATTAGCCCCAGCCAGCAGTAGGCCCTCAATAGCAGGCTACGATCTAGAAGAGTTTGGGTTTTGGTTCGGGGGGGCTGTTCCATGATGCCGACTTCAGCGACTTCAGCCCCCAGGGCCAGGGCCGGTACCATATCAGTACCCAGGTCGATCGCCAGCACCTGCATAATCACCAGGGCTGGAGGAATCTTCAGGGCCACCATGGCCAGGAAGGGAACGAGCTCTGCGACATTAGAGGATAGGATATAGGTGATGAACTTTCGAATATTCCGATAAACCGTCCGGCCCTGCTCGATCGCCGCTACAATAGTGGCAAAGTTATCGTCGGTGAGCACAATATCGCTGGCTTCCCGCGCCACATCGGTGCCGTTCAACCCCATGGCAATGCCAATATGGGCCGATCTCAGGGCGGGGGCATCATTAACTCCATCGCCGGTGACCGCCACCACGGCCCCAGTCGCCTTGTAGGCCTCTACCAGCCGTAGCTTGTGCTCTGGAGACATGCGGGCGAACACCAGCCGCGATCGGTACTTAACCATTTGTTGCAACTGGGCGTCAGACAGGTGGCCCATGGTTTCGCCAGTTATGACCCGCACCGGCTCATGGCTTTCCTCGTTGCCTGCTAACAAGCCAATTTGGGTAGCGATCGCCTCCGCTGTCAAGCCGTAATCCCCCGTCACCATGGTCACCCGAATGCCTGCCTGGTGGCATTGGGCAATGGCTTCAGGCACCTCCGGACGCGGCGGGTCGAACATCGCCACCAGACCAACGAAGGTGAGGCCCTGTTCTAGATCCTGAGTCTTCATATCCCGCAGTTCTTCACCGCCGCCGCGAGCGGCCAGACCTAGCACCCGGAACCCTTGCCGGGATAGGGCATCATTGGCATTCACCACCTCTTGCCAGGCCTGGGGATTGAGATCGCCCACCACCCCGTCCCTGAGAATAGTTTGACAGTGGCGCACCACCTCCAGGGGTGCCCCTTTGGTGAAAACCATCAGGGAATTGGACTGAAACAGAGGCGAGGGGCAGTCATAGCCTGGCCAGCTGAGTACCACCGTCATCATCCGGCGGCGAGAATCAAAGGGAATTTCCCGTTGGCGGGGGTACTCCTGTTGCAGGTGCTCTAGGTTGAGGTGTGCCTTAGCTGCCGCCACAATCAGGGCGGCTTCCGTGGGGTCTCCCATCTCCTGCCAGCGACTGGGGGTAGTCAGGTGAATCAGCCGGGCATTAGAACAAAGGGCCGCTCCGGTGAGCAGTAAGTTGGCCTTCCAGGCCAGGGGAGAGTTAGGGGGCAGGTGGATCTGACCAGTGGTGGGGTCATAGCCCGAACCGGTGACTCGAATCTGCCCCGGCAACAGGTCAGTATCAGTAGCTTCCGGGCTATCCCCAGGGGTTTCCCCCGCCATCGGCGGTAACCAGAGATGGCGGACCGTCATTTCATTTTTGGTTAGGGTGCCGGTTTTGTCGGTGCAGATCACGTTGACTGCACTTAGGGTCTCCACCGCCGATAGGCGCCTGACCAGGGCATTGCGCCTAGCCATGCGCTGGACCCCAATAGCTAGGGATAGGGTGACCGTCGGCAATAGGCCCTCCGGCACCAGGGCCACAATAATGCCAATGGCAAAAATAAAGCTTTCTTTTAATTCCATGCCCACCAGCAGGGAAGTGAGAATAAAAACCACCCCCCCCATGGTCACGGCGATCGCCGTAATCACCCGGACAATATGGCTGACCTCCACCTCCAGGGTGCTGGGTTCTCGTTTCACCCCAGTGGTGAGGCGGGCCACCTGCCCAAATTCCGTTTGGGTACCGGTGGCATAGACCACCGCCGTACCGCGCCCCGAGGATACGGTGGCCCCCGCCAGCACCAGATTACTCACCTCCGCTGGATTGAGGGTTTCCTGCAGGGGTTGCTCGCCCTGGTAGTCCAGGGGTTTACCACTGCGCAGGGCCAGGGTTTCCCGGGGTCTGACCGGGTGGGGGTTGCGGGCTACCGGCAGGGACTCGCCGGTTAACACCGATAGGTCCAGGTAAAGACTCTCGGCGCTGACCAGGCGGGCATCGGCGGAGATGCGATCGCCCTCCTCCAGTTGCATGACATCCCCCCGCACCAGTTCTGCCGCTGGGATCTGGACCAGGTCTCCTTGTCGATAGACCCGTACCTGGTTGGGTAGGACATTTTTTAGGGCCGCCAGGGCCTGCTCCGCCCGAAACTCTTGCCAGAAACTGAAGATGGCATTAATCCAGATCACAGACCAGATTGCCCAACCCAGGGCCGGGGTATGGGTAATGAAGGCCAGTATCCCTGCCACCCAGAGGAGTAGGGCCATGAAGTGGGTCAGTTGATCGGTAAAGCGCAGCCATAGAGCCCGGTGGGCTGGCTCTGGCAGTTGGTTAGGGCCAAACTGATGCAGGCGTAAATCTGACTCTGAGGCGGTCAGTCCCTGCCCAGAGGTGGTCAGGGATTGGTAGACCTGATCAATGGGAAGGGTCCAAATGGGCTGGTGCATCGCAGGAATGGGCTCTGGCCATATTCTAGGGAATGGACTTAGTTTAGAGCGGGTCTATCCCGGTGGAGTGAAATAGCAACAGAGAAATAAAGAAGTCCACCACAAATAGCCCCACCCAGGTGGTTACTACGGCCGCAGTGGCGGAGCGGCCCACGGAACGGCTAGAGGTGGTGGTCAGGCCCCAGGTACAGCCGGCCAGCCCCACCATAGCGCCAAACAGCATAGACTTAAGCAACACAGCGATTAAGTCATTCAGTACCATCAGCGATCGCACCGAATCGAGGAATTGCCCCAGAGGTACCTGGTAGAGGGCGTGGGCCACCATGGCTCCTGAGCTAATTCCCAGTACTAATCCCAGCACAGTCAAAACTGGCAGCATCACGCAGCATGCTAGTACCCGGGGTACTACCAGATACTCCACCGGATCAGTACGGAGCACCTTAAGGGCATCGATCTGATCGGTTACCTTCATGCAGCCAATTTCAGCCGCAAAGGCACTACCAACCTGGCCGGTCAGAATTGCCGCCGTCAAAATTGGCGCTAATTCCCTGCAAAAGGCCAGGGCGAAGGCCCCGCCAATCGCATAGGTAGCCCCAAAACGCTCTAGCTCCCGTGCGGTTTGAATGGTAAAAATCATGCCGGCAAACAGGTTGGTCAGGAGCACGGGCACCAATGCACCGGGGCCAGCGGTGACCATTTGTTCAAGGACACGCTGACGGCTGACTCGGCCCTGCAAAAGTCGGACCAGCACCTGTCCGCCCAGAAAACAGGCCATAACTACATGATAAAACCAGGATTTCTGACCCGCCGTGGTATCTTCCGGGGAACCCCCCAGGCCGATGGCAGATCGGGGTGGAAACAGGGATGGGCCTGAGGAGGACGAGGACTGATTGTAATGTGCCTTAACCATTAATAAATCCCCCAGCATGGATGTGGTTTAGACCTTACCAACCTAATCAGAAATCCTAAAACCCAGGTCATCATCGTACTCCACCTTTCCATAGCACTACTATGGGGTAACCGTGCCAGGGGGACGTTTTATTGGAGTAGGGGTCAGAATTCAGGACCCAGAAACCATTAACCTGCTTATCTCCTGACTTAAGTGGGTACTCCTACTCAGACGGTAAAGTTTTGATTAGCATACCCGTAATCTGACTATTTCCCTAGCTGTTGTTCCACAAGTTCTTATGCAGCATAGGGAAACCGCGGGCCAACCCATTAGAACCCTGGGGCCCTTAATTGCCATCCTAGGAGATCGTCGGATTTTGGCCATAGGGTCTGTCCAACCCTTGGTTTAACGATCAAGCCTGCCCTCAACCCGCTGACTGGTCCGTTTTGACCAAGTACTCATGCTGGAGTTTGCTCCAATCATCGAGACTACGAGGAGATTTACCAAGGAAAGAACTTGTATTTTTTAGTTTTTATAGTACACTTGTATTATAACAGGGCAGACACCCCTTCTCCCCCTCTGATTAAGGACATGGATCTAACTGCTATTCAAGAAAAACTACGCCGACAAGCTCAGTTCCCTCCTGCAGACTCCTCGGCGTTACCCCGAGATTGGCCGCCAACCCCTTCCGTCATGATCAGTCCAAAGGATCAGGCGGCAGCGCCTACTCCTCAGCTCGTTTATACGGTCGAGACCCTGCGACGAAGATCGCTGCGGTCCCTGGGAGCGATCCCTGTCTCTGGTCTTTCCCTGCCTACAGCTCAGCCTTCCCCAGGGGCTCAAATCGACCTGGACCCGATGATCTGGAAGCAGCAATTGAGGACGATGGTAGATAAAATTAACCGACTTTCCCACGAGCAGGAGCTAGTCATTGCCACTTTGGCCACGACAGGGGCCCAGTTGCTTAGTTCCGCTCAGAAACAGTTGAAGCCCGGTGATCGATTCCCGGTTCCTACCATTGATCTCAACCAGGCCGTTACCACTACCGCCACCTTGGATGGGCAGGGCAACGTTTGCCTGGCCTATAAGCCTATCCGATTAAAGTCCCTGGACCAGGGCGCCCACCAGTTAGCGGCCCAGTTACGGGAAAGGTATGGTTCAGATCATCGAGGTGCTACTCCCTTAGCCGCCAATTTGGCTAAGGTTGGGAGGGAACTCCACACCTTATTAAGAGAGCCCTGGTCCTGGTTCCAGTATGGGTGGAAAAACTTGCTATTTCTGGGTTCCACCCCAGATCCTCAACGCAGAAGGTCAACCTCGACCATCAAATCCGTTCTTCCCTCTTTAGTGGATACCCTCCTATGGGTTGGTAGCGGAGCGATCGGCCGATTAGTTCTTAATCTACTGTTATCCGCCTTTCCGACGTTTTGGCCCCTGGCCGTGCTAGCAATTACGGCAATGTTGACCTACGCCCTGTACAGTGCAACCCTGGCGATTCGGCCTAACTTCAGTATCGCTATTAGGGTGTTACTGCTGGTGGCGGGTTTAGGCCTGGGGGGCTACCTCTAAGGGAATTTGCCAGTTATGGCCGTAGCCACTGGCCGGTGAGGAGCTGGAACCCCCTGGCTGGTGACTAAATAGCTTTGAGGATCACCTCTGTCCTAGGGGTTTGAGCCAACCCTGCATAACGACTTCAATTTCAATCAGCCTCGAAGCTGATTAGAGTCCTGCAATAGTCATTTCTTGATTCCAGGAGGAAATCTATGGTACCCATTTATTGCCCTCAGGAACCCTCCCCCAGCAGGTTGGGGGTTTGGTTCAAAACTTTTCTGGCTGCTGGCCTGGGGCTGGGCCTAGTGGTTTTGGTTAAGGACGGGACTGCGGCTAAATCCTGGTTGGATCGGGCAAAGACCGACTCCAACCAGAGTTGTCAAGCCATTGTCCAAAGCAATGCTCAGGTTAGTCGCGAGCAACTGGCTCGGTTACTGGCTATCCCGGAGCGTCAGGCCAAGGCGGCGGTGCAAAAAGTCCTGGCGGAACCCTACTGTCGTCTTCCCCCCCTGCAGTTGAGGGCCAACGTGGTGGCGGAGAGGGAGTCCTATCCCCTGGCCTTTGATCCGGCTACTCACCTGATTATTCTTTACGAAAATGATGAGTACGCTGGCTATCGATTCAGATTTCAGTAGTAACCATGAGATTCTCTCCTCTCCTGTTGGCGACTAGCTCTGTAGTCGCAATGTTTTCTCCCCTGGCGGCCCAGGCGGAGGAGTTTGCCCTCAACTTTGAACTACCAGTTACGTCGGACTCTATCTCAGAGCCTGCTGGCCAGCCAAGCCCATCGCTACAGGATAGTCGTCAGGATGACATTTCCTTAGACCCAATTAAGCCCCTGCCGGTGCCTCCTCTGGGGGCTAATCCACCCATGCGGTACCATTCCCCCCAGCAATTACCCAAAGGGGTCTATCGTCGGGCGGTGGCGGTGGCTCTGACGGAGGAGATCACCGCCGATGTCCTCCTGCCTCCAGCACCGCCAGCCTTCAGTTCGCAGTCCTTAATCGCCCTGGGCCAATCTCCCAATCTTCCACCTTCTCATACCCCGTTGCCCCTCAAGCCCAAAACAATTGCCCTTACCTTTGACCTGGCTCCCCTCTACTCTTCTCCTCTGGTGCCTGAGCTTCAGACCGTTGAGCTCGCCCTGGAGCCCTGGTCCAACTTGTTTGTTGGCAATAGTGATTCCCTGGTGGCCAGGGCGATTGGTAACGCCGAGGGGACTCGCTCTGCCACAGGAGGGTTAACCAGGGCCTACTATGGCCATCGTGACCCGGGCAACCAGGTCTGGAATTTGGGTACCTTTTCCTATCAGCATGGCGCCTCCTCCCCTGGGGAAGCTGACCAAAGGCAGCTTAAGCGCCTCCAGGCTCAGGTCCAAGTGCTGCAGAAACGGGCCCTTAACCACGGCCTCATCCTTTCCCTGGAGGAAACCCTGAATGGCCTGGACTTAGCTAACCAATCGCCGCTAGCGGCGATTGGTCGGGTCGGCTACGTTGAACGATTGGCGGAGGCAAAGGCTAAGGGCCATGCTGGTGCTGAGGCGATCGTGGTAGCCCGGACCCGGTCTTATATCAATCCTGAGACCCAGCGATGGAATGCCCCGGGGTTAGGCAACACGGAGGCCAGTATTCGACGCGACCAGGAACGGCGCACCCGGGCGGTGGCTCAGGCTTTAGCCGCCTACCAGAGGGAACATCCTGGCCTTAATGCCGGGCTGGCGGTGTTGGGTCCCAGGGCGGTAGCGATCTCTCCCTCATCCCCCTCTGTCGTCCTCGGGGCTCGTCCTGCGGTCCCCGACAACGTCCTCAGCTTTGACCTGGAGATAGTCTCCACCGATCTCACCACCGCCCTGACATCAGTCCAGCCCAGCATTCCTGAGCAGAGTAACTCGACGGCTAGCCCTGGCCAGACCCCAGTGAAGCCAGCTCAGTCCCCTGGTCCACCGGTCTGGAGCTTGGTCAGGGAAGCCCATCAGGCTCCCCTGGCCTATCAGCCTCCGCTCCCTGGAGAATCGCAGGCTACCCACTCCAGTCAAGGGCCAGAACCCTCTCCCCTGACTGAAAAGCCCCATCCTTCTACCACCAACCTCAGTCAGACCGTTGGCGCCCTGCCGGAGTCAGTCATCCACTTCCCCACCCCCCCTGCCCAGGGGGCTCCTGTGACAGAATTAGTGGTGAGTCAGCTAGATCGGGAAATGCTTACACCGATGGCCGGTCCAGAGAAACCCACTGCCCCCGTCAAGCCCCTGGGCCTGATCACTCCCCTGGCCAACCTCAATCTCCCCTAGGCTTTCATGAAAAAGGGCCCTTGCACTAGGGCCCATGCCGTGGTTTTTTGACTTGAGTTCCCCGTTAATCCTGGGGATGACTCGGTCGTCCCCAGGATTAACCTAGGCAATCAGTTGCTTTACCTTAGTCATAATGCCCGTTGGGTCGATACCCTGGTAAGGGTACTGTTCCCAGAGACCACCGCAGCCCTCTTCGTGGGTGCCCAGGTAGGCGAACTTGGGGGTATAGCCCCGCTCCAGTAGCCAGGAACCAAAACGGCTACCCAGACCGGTGCGGCGGTTGAAGGCTTCGGTAACCAGTACGAAGGGTGCCTTACCCACCTTAGCTAGCATCTCTTCATCCACGACGTTCAGGGTTGCTTTGTTGATTAGCCCCACCTCGATACCCTCTTGTTTGAGGCGTTCCACCGCATCCAGGGCCCGGTAGACGGAGTCACCGAAGCTGACAATATAGCCAGCGTTGCCTTCCCGGACCACCTCGTCCTTGCCTGGGGTGAACTGGTAGTTACCCCCAAACAACTCGTTACCGTTGCTATCTAGCAGAATCGGGGTCTTAGACCGAGTGGAGAAAATGAACCGCAGTCCGGGGTTATGGAACACCGCCTTGACACAGGCCTTCATCTGGTTGGCGTCCGCCGGGAAGTAAAGTCTAGTCTCGTAGCCATCATCCAGGCCATTGTCGGCAAACATATTGTTGATGCCGAAGTGGCAGGTGTTATCCGCCATGTCATCGATGCCGGCGTGGGAGAAGTGGCACAACAGGTTGGAGTAATTCAGCCGGGCCATGGTGATTTCGGAAATACACATTTCCAGGAAGGCGCTGAAGGTGGCAAAGATACCCTGCTTCCCAGCCTCCATGCCGAATCCGGCGGCGGCGGAGAGGTTTCCCCGTTCCATAATGCCACCACTGATAAAGATCTCGGGGTAGGCTTTGCGGATTTGAGCCAGGCCGCAGGACCCCTCCAGATCACTATCTACCACCAGCACCTTAGCTTTGCGATCGGCCTCATCCATGGTACTGAGTACCTCCACTACTGCGTCGCCGAAGACGTTACGGTTAGATCCCGCCTTGTCTGAAATGCCCAGGTAGGTGTAGGTGTCCTTAGGCTTGGGCACCGCCTTCAGGGCCGTCACCGCTTCACTGTGACCCCGGGATTCCAGGTACTTGAGGGCGGCATCAACGGAAATCACATCATGACCATGGGTGCTGCCCTCTACTCCCTCGATGCCCACCGCCATGGCCCGCTTGTTGATCACAGCGATGGGACCGGGGGTATTAATCGCCTGGCAGATATTGGCATACAAACTATCCAGATCTTCCCCATCTCCCTCCAGTACCGTGAGGCCATGACCCTCCAGAGTTTTTCTGACGCTGTAGCCCCCCATGTACTGGGAGGGGTGACCGGCAATGGTGACATCGTTATCGTCGATCAGAAGTTTGACATTGATATGGTGGGCAACGGCGAAGCGGGCGGCCTCCGCATCGTCTCCTTCCTGCTGAGAACCGTCAGAGCCCAGGCAAAATACTGTCTTGCCGGGGTTAGCCACGGCTACCCCATTCACGTAGGGCCACATGTGACCCAGGCGACCGGAGCTAAATTTCACCCCCGGGGTCAGCCCTAGCTCCGGGTGACCCGGCAGTTTCTGGTGGGCTTCTCGGTAGCGCATCAGTTGCTCGGCGGGTAGGTCACCGTTCAGAACCGCCATCAGGTATTGGGTGGCCACCCGGTGACCCGCTTCATCAAAGAAAATAGGCACGTATTTTTCCCCATGGCCACGAAACAGGGCGTCCAGGATCATCACCTCAGGAACGGTATCGTAGGGACCGCCGGTGTGGCCTCCTACTCCCCGCGCCGCACCGGTGGCGGTGAAGAAAACAATGGCATCGCGACAAAGCTGAATGTTAGCTTGTAGGGCGTGACGCTGGTCTGGGGTTAGGGTCGGGGTGGCAGCATCCAGGGAAATTCGCTGGTAAGCGCCCAGGTCAATGGGAAAGCGAGTCATGATTTGTATCCTCTAGGCTTAGGGGTTAGGGGGAAGACAGCCAGCCGCCGCGGCTACCATCTCACCGTCGGGTTACGACTATGGGGATCTGCATTCTTCTATCATTCAATACTCTGGGAACGGTGTGAAGGTGTTCCCTAAGAGATTGTCCCATCCCCAGGTTCCCTAGCTAGAGGTGCTGATCCACCTTTAGAAACCCTCCAGGTAGGGCATGAGGTCCTGCTGGAGGCGTTGACGGGCTCTGGCGATACGGGACTTTACCGTCCCCAGGGAAACCTCTGTGATGGCCGCAATCTCCTCGTAGCTCAGACCCCGGACCTCTCGCAGCACAATGGCGGTCCGAAAAACCTCCGGTAATTCATCAATAGACCGCCGTAACTGGTGATAAAACTCCTGGGTCATCAAACTATCCACTGGCCCAGGCAGGTTGGCGGGAATCTCCCAGTGGAGGGTATCATCCTCTCCACCGTGGGGAGCATCCAGCGATAGGGCGGGGGAGTAACGTTTACGGCGGCGCAATTCGTCGTAGAACAGGTTAGCCGTGATCCGGCCCAGCCAACCCTTGAAGTGGCTGGGCTCCCTTAAACGACGAATATTCCGATAGACCCGTAGCCAAACCTCCTGGGCCAGATCGGCGCGATCGCCCCAGTCTGGGGCTAATCGATACAGTAACCTATCCACGTGGCTGCCATAGCGTCGGAGTAACTCTGTGAACAGGGCCCGTTCCGGCGGCAATTGCTGCTGACAGAGAAGAATCAGATCGGAGCTGTCCAGCCGGTGGGCAACGGTTGGGGACGTGAGCCTGGAAAAAGGAGAATGGGAAGAAACCAGAGGATGTTTCATGGGGTTAGTCTCTAATCATGCTGTCAGGGCGATCTCTACCCTGCTATGGGTGTGACCGGGTAAACAGAACAGACGGAAGCCAGAATGCCGATCTGCTGAGCAACTTGACCGATCTATCCTGTCCCTGTCCTTCTGGCCGAAGCCACAATCAGGGCCGATCAATCTTAAGGGGATATCCTGTCCCCATGGCCCTGACCGGTTGTAGATATGATTTTGACCCGAAATGAGCTAGGGACAGGTCCACCCTGTGCCTCTATGTGGGTTGTCACAGGATTGCCCTGTTGGTGCTAACCCCCTTAGCTACCTGCAAGGCGACGCTGGGGAGCCAGAAGACTACTCCCCAGTATTAGTTTTGATCGATCAAGCCTGTCCTAAGCCTTTTGGCCAACGCTATCAATCCACGCAACTGACCTTGGAAGCAATCTGCAGGCCTAGGGGCTTAATCCGGTTAGGTCACCTCTGGGACAATGCGATAGTTAAAGTTGAAACAGACCCACTGGTCATGACACAGTCGGTAATAATCGGAGCTGGGTGGGCCACTGTGTAAATCTTCTAGCAGGGCTTGGGCTAAGGGTAAGGGCTGGGGGATTCGCACCAGGCTTCCCTGGGTTGGGTTTTGGCCATGCTCACCCAGAGCTTGATGGCAGTGATCGAAGGACTGTCGGTTAAGCACCAGGTAACTTTCCACTAGCCCAGGGGTGGCTGGAACCGGTATGCCCTCACCACTATCAGGCAAGGTAAACATCAGGGAGGCCTTGCCCCCAGAGCCATGGGTGAGGTTCCTGGTAGAAGCGATGGTGGAGACTAGCAGGACATGGCACTGGCCCTGCCCATCAAATTGAATCAGCAGACCCTGCAGCCTATCAGTCCTTGGGCTGGTGACTCGATAGAGCAGTTTAGTGGTGCTGGCCAACACCGGGATAGGCGATTGATCAGGGTTACCGATGGTTCTGCGGTTGCGGGTTGGGGATGGTATTTCTTCCCGATCGCTACACTGTTCCCTCAGGAGTTGGGGGTTTGGCCCAACTGTCTCCAGACTGGCGGTTGCCCCTAGCCAGGACGCCTGTAGATTCGCACACAACCGCACCAGCTTCAGGGCGAGCAGCCCATGAAACTGAGGAGTAAGCCGGGCCACGGCGGTTTTGACCGCCTCGTCTCGGGTTGTCCAGCTACTGGCCAGTTGATGACGATTGGGGGTAAATAGGCCATAGCGGCTAGGGACCGCCAGATCAGGCTTCTCCTGCAGGGGTTCAACCGGGCCCTCGGGGGGAGATAGGGCTGCCGTCAAGGTCGGGGGTGTTGGGCCGGGTAACCGGCCAAATAGACAGTCGGCCCCTCTGTCACCCGGAGCGATTGCCGTCACAAAGGGAACCGTCGCCAGGGCACTGGTGGCATCCACCCGTTCAAACCGTTGCAACTGGCTATCGATCGCCACCACTAAATCAAGGGTTCGGGGTAAGCGGCGAACCTTTTCGTAGACCGGTTGGGATGGACTGGGTAGGGAAGCTGTTGGGTCCAGGGCTCGGGCTGTAGCTTTCACTCCGGTTCGGGCCTCTAATCGTACCTCTAGGGGCTGAACCACCTCATTTGGCACCTCTGTGCCCACCCTTGGGCCGATCACGAGCTCTGAGCCCGGCTGCAGGTAGGATAGTACCACTGGATCCAGTCCGCCTAGCCAGAGGATCAGGGGCCGATCAGCCCCCGGAGCCGATAACACTACTCCGTCCGCCGCTGTCATTTGGGCTGGTAGGGTGTAGGCTGTTACCTTTTGGCGGACAACCCTAGACCAACTGGGGTCTGGCTCCGATCCTACCCAGCGCCGACTGCGGTTTCCCAGATCGTGCATCCACAGTTGTGGATTAGGGTTGGGGAGTTCGGCCCACAATCCTTGGGTCAGAGCGTAGGTGAAGATGCCGGCGCTGAGGCCATCCCACTGGCCCTCTAACACCAGATGGCCAGGGGTGGCGGCCCGCAATAAAGTCCCAGGCCAGGTTAGAGCAGGGCTGGGGGACAGCCCAGGGGGCCAGAGGGCGGTCGGGACGGTGGGCCGCGATCTCACCCGTAGGTTGCCATGACGGTTGTAGCCGAGGTCCTGATAGCCTGCATCGATCACCGTGGTCAGGTTATCGGTGGCCAGGCCTTGTAGCTGGGATATCATCTCCAGTTCTAGTAGATCCCCCAGGGTTGGATCCTGCTCGGTGGGTAGACGGCTGTCAACGGTGACCCAGGCCAGGTAGGGCTGGCCCGTATCAGTCTGCAGCTGTACCTGACTGCCGTAGCCACTGAAGTGAAGCAACACCACGTCCCCAGGGCGAGCCTGGGCAACCAGGTGTTGGGCGATCGCCTCTAAAATGGCGCTACGGGTTGCCTGCTGGTTAGTTAAGGTCACAATATCTGTGGTCTGAAAGCCAAACCGATGGATTAGCAACTCCCGCTGGAGGGCAACATCGGTTTGGCAGCCCCGCAGGCCAGCATCGGGGTTGGGGACCGTATCAAGAGCTGTTTCTGGGTACTGGTTAATGCCAATCAGGAGAGCTAGCTTGCGGTCCGTGGATTGGGCCAAGGCCTGATAATAGGAACCTGGAGCCACCGTCAAGGCAGCCCCCCCCGCCCCTAGCGCCAAGCTGATTCCCCCTAGAAAGGCCCGTCGTGTTACTCCCACCGCCTCAATGCTGTCCTACCTAGATAGTCCTATCCTAGCCAATCGACTCCCTGACCCGCATGGCTTTCGCCAATTCCGCCGCCACCTCCGGACGGGAAAACTCTGGCGGTGGCAGCTCACCCCGACTTAGCATTTCCCGCACCTTGGTGCCGGACAGGTGAATGCGCTCCTCCTTTGTGCTGGGGCTAGTTTTAGAAGTGGCCATCCCGCCGGTGCGGGTACAGTAGAAGGCATGTTCAAACTTCATCGGAGTAATGCCTAGCTCACCCGGTTCAAACTCGTCAAAAATATACTGGGCATCGTAGGTTCCGTAGTAATCTCCTACCCCGGCGTGGTCCCGCCCCACAATAAAGTGGCTACAGCCATAATTTTTCCGAATCAAGGCATGGAAAATAGCTTCTCGAGGCCCAGCATAGCGCATGGCGGAAGGATTAATGGCCAACATCACCCGATCGGTGGGGAAGTAATGTTCCAGCATGATTTCATAGCAGCGCATACGGACATCGGCGGGGATATCATCGGATTTAGTGGCCCCCACCAGGGGATGCAAAAATAACCCATCTACCGTTTCCAGGGCGCACTTTTGAATATACTCGTGGGCTCGATGAATCGGGTTACGGGTCTGAAATCCGACCACAGTTCGCCAGCCCCGCTGTCGGAAAAGGTCTCGAGATGCTGCTGGGTCAATCTGGTAGGTGGGAAACTGGGGATGGGGATCTCGCTGCAGTAGCCAAACTGGCCCTGCCAGGTTAACGGGCCCCTGGTCGTAAACCACCTTCACCCCAGGATGGTTTTCATCCTGGGTGCGATACACCTGAGTGGCTTCTCGGCCTTTGTTGTAAGTATATTTTTGAGTCAGTTCTAGCACGCCGACAAACCGCCCGCTGGGGTCATCTAGACGGACTAAGCTACCCTCCCGCAGGGGTTCGGCCACCACCTCACTGACCGACAACGTAACCGGAATTGCCCAGGGCAATCCATTGGCCAACCGCATATCGGTCACCACCGTGTCATAGTCCGCCTGATCCATAAATCCCTGTAGCGGGCTAAACCCCCCAATAGCAATCATCACCAGATCGGAAAAAGCCCGTTCATCCAAACTGACGTGGGGTAAGCTAGGGGTCTTGTCTGAAAATAGATCGGCCTGTTGGGGGGTAACCAGGCGGTTGACCAGGGTGCCGCCGTGGGGGGCAATACCATCGTTTTGCATCGTGATTGACCTAGGGTGACTGGCTGGGCAGGGATTCGGCAGATAGGGACGGAACCGCCCTTACTTAATGAAATTACATATTGGTACCAATGTCATCACCCTTGAATTTCTTGGGATTATGCGTATCCTTAGTTAGCTCCAACGATTCACTCTTGGTTTCAGCGATGCAAAGGTTCCTCGGCTGTTCTCCCTACTTGGGTTACTTCCCCCTATTGACCGCTAGCGGGTTAGGTGGTGGGGTGTTGGCAAGTCTGGCCTTGATCAGTCCAGCCTCCGCCCTAGATCAGATTTCCGCCTGGCAATTTGATCCAGTCCGGCAGCAGTTGACCATCACCCTGCCGCTACAGATAACCCCTACCTACGAAATTCGTGCCGATGGTCGGGCTATTTTGCTCCACCTGCCTGCTACTCGCCTGGGGGCGAGCTCTACCAGCGGTCAGTATGATGGACCCGTGCGTCAGGTGCACTTGAGCCAGGTTGAGCCAGACCAGGTGGAGGTAACCCTGGAATTGGCCATGGGGGTGGAGGTGACCCCCGAGCAAGTCACCCTGGTTGCCCTCACCGGTGAGTCTGAAAACCGTTGGTTATTGACGGCTTTGGTAGCCGAGGGTCGGGCCTCGGCTAGTCCTAGTCCGTCTTCCTCTCCACAGATGATTGTGGAGTTGCTCCCCATCCCGGCTGATCCGAATCTGAACTGGCCTTATCAGGGGATTGGCCGCCTCAGTATTGCCGCCGCTAATCTGATGTTGCCCGCTAACCTTGACAGCTTTAATACCTTACCCGAAACCCTGGCAATTGACCCCTTTAACCTGGGATTACCGAGTAGCGAGCCCGTATCCGTGCCAACCCTAGCGGAGCTAGATGTGGCGGTTGGGCAGGCCCAGGTTGAGTTGATTCCTGCTACCGCCAACCCTCTGCCGGTACCCGATCTACCCCAGGGAACCTCAACTGCTAGCCTCGCCCTACCACCACCAAGCCAACCATCCCTGCCGGTGGAGGTCGCCCAAAATCAACAGGAAACCCCAGCAACCCCGTCGCCATCTTCATCTTTTGTCAGCGATCTTCCCTCTGCCCCTGCAACCGTGGCTGCGATCCCGGGGCCAGTGAACTCAGAGGCCGATTTGACCGTAATTACCCAGGTGCCGACCGCTGTTTTACCTGACTCCACCCCCCCCCAGGAGCAGGCTGCTGCTGCCCTATCCCAACCCGATCCCCTGACTATAGAGCCGCCAGCAGCGGAAATTCCTGCCTATTCCCCTAGCCCATCTACCCCTCAACCAGGGTCACAGCCAGTCCTGATGGCGGCGGAACAGCCTATTCCCTTTGGCCAACCCCTCCCAGGGCAAACCCTCAGTTCGCCAGTGGTGGAGCCCAGCGATCGCCCCCTATCCCCCGATATCCTAATTGCCTCAGGAACAATACTGGAATTACGTTACCCTGGCTCTGAAGATCTGGTCTTGACGCCAAATCTACCCCTGAGCGAGGTACTGCTCTTAGCTCAGGATTTGCGTGACCCCATTACCCAAGGGGTAATTGCCCCGGCTGGCAGTCAATTGGTTGGTCAGTTCGAGACCGTAGGCCACCACCAACAGTGGATCAGTCACATGATTATTTTGCCCACCGGCCAGCGGGTTTCCTTCCCTAGCACCTCCGACTATCTGGTGGGTACTCCCCAGGTTAGCGGTGGCAGCCTTGCCTTAGGCAGTGGCATTGGTGCCCTTGCCCTAACACTGTTGGGAGGCTTTAGTGGTGTTGGCCTCTTGGGAGGGGCGCTGATAGGTGCCACCGCCACCCTGGGAATGGCCCCCCAAACGATTGTGATTGAGCCCAACCAAATTATCTATGCTCAGGTGATGGATGATATTCCTCGATCAATACCTATTGCTCTGGTGCCAACCCCCGTACACCCCTGGGGGACAGCCCCAAACTGGTAGGTCCTAGGGCTGAACCACCTAGGGGATCTGACGACGGACTCAGATCTTGACCGAAGAACCCTGCAGCACGATAAAGAACCCCATCTTATTTCAACCATCCCTTGAGCCGAGAAGCCACCTGGGGACGACGTAGTTTTCGCATCGCCTTGGTTTGAATTTGTCTCACCCGTTCCCGGGATAGGTTAAAAATACCACCCACCTCTTCCAGAGTATGGGTTTCTCCGGTGGTTAAACCATACCGCAGGGTAATAATGTCCTTTTCTCGCTCCGTTAATACTTCAGCTAGGACACTGGTAATTTCCTGGCGCATCATCGTCTCGCTGATTTTTGACTCCGGAGTTTGGGTTTTGCTATCCTCCAGCAATTCCATCAACTCCGTATCTTCTCCTTTCCCCACCCGATGATTCAAGGAAAGAGATCTCCGCCTCACCTGCTGCAAACTACGGAGTTGATCAACCGTAACGTCAAGGGCACTCGCTAGTTCCTGCTCAGTTGGATTTCGTTGCAAATCTCGACGTAGGTCACGGTGAGCCTTCTTTAACTTATTGAGCTTTTCTACGATATGAATGGGAAGACGAATCGTGCGGGCATCGTTAGCGATGGTGCGAGTGATCCCCTGGCGAATCCACCAGTAGGCATAGGTGGAAAACTTATAGCCTTTGTCAGGATCAAATTTCTCCGTGGCTCGGTTTAAACCCAGAGCCCCCTCTTGAATTAGATCCAGAAAGGGTACGCCCCGATTGAGGTAACGTTTAGCAATAGATACCACTAAGCGGAGATTAGAACGAATCATTCGCCGCTTAGCCGCCCGCCCTTCCTGGAGTTTCAGGGTCAATTCGCTATCACTAATTTTCAATTTAGCCAGCATTTCTTGGCGAGTTGGTTTACGGCCTAATTCCCTGGTCAGTTTTTCACTCGCATTTTCTACCCGAGTGAGAAATCTGACCTGGCGAGCCAGTTCAATTTCCTCACTGGCATCTAATAGGGGATAGCGAGCCATCTCTTTGAAGAACGCTCCCACTGCATCATCAGCCAAATTTTTACTGTAACCAGACAATCCCATTTCAGAAAGCTCACTCACCTGGGAAATTTTTGCTAGAACCTCGCGGTCTTCTTCCCAAGCTGCCGCCTCAGGGCCAAAATCCCCCTCCAGTAGGGTGGTTTTTTCTGGCATGCGACTAAAGTCACGAGCAAAGTCATCCAGGGAGCTATCTGACCAGCCAATGGAGCTGTCAGTATTGGGATTAAATGTAGTAGTCATAGGAGCGATAAAA
>JBEIUS010000263.1:0-1868 GCA_040374235.1 Leptolyngbya sp.
GTAAACAAACAGGACCTGATCCCTCCTAGTCGCCCCCCCTTGCCAATACCCTATCCCATGGCGGTGGTTTATACGGCGGCGGCTCAGAACCAGGGTATTGACGCCCTGGAAACCACTATTTTGGCAGCAATTCAAGCGGATCAGGTGCAGGCCAGCAACCTGGAATTTACCGTTAATCAACGTCAGGCCGCAGCCCTCCATACCGCCCTTCTGGGCCTGCACCAAGTACAGCAGACTATCCTCGAACACCTACCCCTGGATTTTTGGACGATTGATCTGCGTCTGGCCCTCCAGGCCCTGGGAACCATTACTGGGGATGAAATCACCGAATCGATGCTAGATGAGATCTTTAAGCGCTTTTGTATTGGTAAGTAGGTCCGCAAACTCGATGGAGACAGAGACGGATCGGCAACTCTCTTGGAGGCTGCTCCAACCCCCATTCGCCAAGTTAACTCTGGCCAGGGCATTCTGACTAAAGCTATGATTTGAAGGAGGTGTCAACCTCCAAAGCTGACTTCTCACTGATACCAGGTACCTAACGCCCAATTCCATACCCAGGTAAAATGCTAAAACGCTCCGCCTCTTTTGATTACCACCGACCTACCGATCAGCGCCGGCTCCAGGCGACTTCCCGCCTGATCGGTGGGGCCGAAGGGGATGAATAAATTGTAGACATTTGATCCAGGAACGGAGCTTACGTTAAATTAAGTAAAGATTCATCTCATATTTTTCTGCACGTCCTGCATAGAGGCCATTGGTTATGAAGCTTTCCTGGCGAGTCATTTTACTTTGGACCCTGCCGCTGCTGGTAGTGGGGTTTTTCCTTTGGCAAGGGGCCTTTTCCTCTTCGCCGATGAATATGGGACGGAATACGGCCAGCACCCGCATGACCTATGGCCGCTTTTTAGATTACCTAGAGGCCGGGCGGGTAACCACCGTGGATCTCTACGACAATGGCAGGACCGCCATTATTGAAGCTATTGACCCTGATATCGATAACCGGGCCCAACGGTGGCGGGTAGACCTGCCGGGCAATTCTCCCGACTTGGTAAGCCGCCTGCGGGACGCCAATATTAGCCTGGACTCCCATCCCCCCCGTAACGACGGGGCACTGTTGGGTGCCCTCGGCAACTTATTATTTCCTTTGCTGTTAATTGGTGGCTTATTCTTTCTGTTCCGCCGCTCCAATGTGGGCCCCGGTGGCCCGGGGCAGGCCATGAGCTTTGGCAAGTCTAAGGCTCGCTTCATGATGGAGGCTAAAACCGGTGTCATGTTTGATGACGTGGCAGGCATTGATGAGGCCAAGGAGGAACTGCAGGAGGTGGTGACTTTCCTGAAGAAGCCGGAACGGTTTACCGCCATTGGCGCTCGCATTCCTAAGGGGGTGCTGCTGGTAGGCCCGCCTGGAACCGGAAAGACCTTGCTGGCCAAAGCGATCGCTGGAGAGGCTGGGGTACCCTTCTTCAGCATTTCTGGCTCCGAGTTGGTTGAGATGTTCGTCGGGGTAGGGGCCTCTCGAGTTCGGGATCTGTTTAAGAAAGCTAAGGAGAACGCCCCCTGTATCATTTTCATCGATGAAATTGATGCCGTAGGCAGGCAGCGCGGCGCTGGCATTGGCGGCGGCAACGACGAACGGGAGCAAACCCTCAACCAGCTGCTGACGGAAATGGATGGGTTTGAGGGCAACACTGGCATCATTATCATTGCTGCCACCAACCGGGTGGATGTACTGGACTCCGCTCTGCTACGTCCCGGTCGCTTTGACCGTCAGGTCATGGTGGATCCCCCCGATATTAAAGGTCGTCTCGAGGTTTTAGAGGTCCACGCCCGCAATAAGAAGTTGTCGGAAGATATCTCCTTGGAGACCA
>JBEIUS010000194.1:0-5278 GCA_040374235.1 Leptolyngbya sp.
ATCGCCGTGCTGGACCGGACCAAGGAACCCGGCAGCGCCGGGGAACCCCTCTACCTGGATGTGGTGCAAGCCCTCTACGAGTTTCCCCTGCCCCAGTCACCCCGGGTGGTGGGGGGGCGCTACGGCCTCTCCTCCAAGGAGTTTACCCCCGCCATGGTGCAGGGGGTGTTTGCTAACCTGGCCCTGGAGACCCCCAAAAATCACTTCACCGTGGGCATTGTGGATGATGTTAGCCACACCTCCCTGGCCTACGACCCCGAGTTTTCCATTGAGCCCGATAGCGTGGTGCGCAGCGTGTTCTACGGCCTGGGGTCCGACGGCACCGTGGGGGCCAACAAAAACTCCATTAAAATCATCGGCGAAGACACCCCCAACTACGCCCAGGGTTACTTTGTCTACGACTCCAAAAAATCCGGGTCGGTGACCGTCTCCCATCTGCGCTTTGGGCCAGAGCCGATTCGATCCACCTACCTGATTAGCCGGGCTAATTTCATCGCCTGCCACCAGTGGGAGTTTGTGCAGAAGCTGGATCTGTTGCAGGAGGCCGAGCCCGGCGCCACCCTACTGCTCAACAGCCCCTACGATGACTCGGCGGAAACCTGGCAACACCTGCCCCGGGCTATCCAGCAGCAGATTATCGACAAAAATATCCAGGTCTACGCCATCAATGCCTACCCGGTGGCCCGCCAGGCGGGGATGGCGGGCCGCATCAATACGGTGATGCAGGTGTGCTTCTTTGCCCTGGCGGGGGTGCTGCCCCGCGCCGAGGCGATCGCCGCCATTAAGCAGGCCATCCGCAAAACCTACGGCAAAAAGGGCGAGGATGTGGTGGCCATGAATATCCAGGCGGTGGATAGCAGCCTGGACCACCTCCTGCCGGTGCCGGTGGGTAGCATCAGCGGCGATGATCGCCCCCACCGCTGGGTGCCCGACACCGCCCCCGGCTTCGTCCAGGAGGTGCTGGGGAAGATGATGGCCCGGCAGGGGGACAGCCTACCGGTCAGCGCCCTGCCCGCCGATGGCACCTACCCCTGTGGCACCAGCCAGTACGAGAAACGCAACGTGGCCCAGGAGGTGCCCCTCTGGGACCCGGAGGTGTGTGTGCAGTGCGGTAAGTGCGTAATGGTCTGTCCCCACGCCGTGATCCGCTCCAAGGTTTACGAGGAAGGGGCCCTGGCCACGGCGCCAGCGGGCTTCCAGAGTACCGCCGCCCGGGATCAGGCCTGGTCGGGGCTGAAGTTTACCATCCAGGTGGCAGCGGAGGACTGCACCGGCTGTGCCCTCTGCGTAGCGGTGTGCCCGGCGAAAAACAAGGCGGAACCCAGCCAGAAGGCCATCAACATGGTGGATCAGCTGCCCATCCGCGATCGGGAGCGCCAAAACTGGGATTTCTTCCTGGGGCTGCCCAACCCCTCCCGCGAGGATCTGGACCTGCGCAAAATCGCCCACCAACAGATGCAGCAACCCCTGTTTGAGTTCTCGGGGGCCTGTGCGGGCTGCGGCGAGACCCCCTACATTAAGCTGGCCACCCAGTTGTTTGGCGATCGCATGGTGATCGCCAACGCCACCGGCTGCTCCTCCATCTACGGCGGCAACCTGCCCACCACCCCCTACACCACCAACGGCGAGGGGCGGGGGCCGGCCTGGTCCAACTCCCTATTTGAGGACAACGCCGAGTTTGGACTGGGCTTTCGGGTCTCCATCGACAAACACCAAGACCAGGCCCGTCAGCTGTTGCAGAGCCTGGCCCAGGCGGGGTCGCCCCTGGAGGCAGACCTAGTGACCGCCATCCTCGACGCCGACCAGAGCGACGAGGCGGGGATTTTTGAGCAGCGCCAGCGGGTGGAGCAGTTAAAATCAGCCCTGCAACACTGGCTAGAACAGGAGGGCAGCGGCGATGCGGGGCGAAAAACCCGGCTACAAAACCTCTCCTCCCTGGCGGACTACCTGGTGAAAAAGAGCGTCTGGATCGTGGGTGGCGATGGCTGGGCCTACGACATTGGCTACGGCGGCCTCGACCACGTGCTGGCCAGTGGTCGCAACGTCAACGTGCTGGTGATGGATACGGAGGTCTACTCCAATACTGGCGGGCAAATGTCCAAAGCTACTCCCCTGGGGGCGGTGGCCAAGTTTGCCGCCGGCGGTAAAGCGGCCCCCAAAAAGGACCTGGGATTGATGGCCATGACCTACGGCACCATCTACGTGGCCAGTATGGCCATGGGGTCCCGCCCTGAGCAGACCCTGCGGGCCTTTCTAGAGGCGGAGGCCTACGATGGTCCCTCCTTGATCATTGCCTACTCCCACTGTATTGCCCACGGTATTGACATGGCCAGGGGCATGGATCAGCAGGCCCTGGCGGTGGATTCAGGCCGATGGCTGCTCTACCGCTACGACCCCCGCCGTCTTGATCGGGGGAACAATCCCCTGATTTTAGATAGCCGGGCTCCCCAGCGATCGCTAGGGGAGGCTATGTATAGCGAAAACCGCTTTAAAATGCTGCTTCGCAGTAATCCGGCGGCGGCTAAACAACTGTTGCAGGACGCCCAGATCAGCGTGGCCAGCCGTTACCACCTCTACGAATACCTGGCCGTCCGCGACCTGCACCAGGCGCCCCCCCTACCTAACCCCTAACCCCTTCACTGCCATGGATCTGACCACTACTTACCTGGGCCTCACCCTGAAATCTCCCCTGGTGGTGGGGGCCGCCGCCCCCCTCACCGAAGATCTAGCCAACCTGCGCTGGATTGAAGATGTGGGGGGAGCGGCGATCGTCCTCCATTCCCTGTTTGAGGAGCAGATTCGCCGAGAACGGCTGGAGCTGCACCACCACAGCGAGTTTGGCACCGACAGCTTCGCTGAGGCCCTCACCTACTTTCCCGAGCCAGAGATCTTTCACCTGGGCACGGAAACCTACCTGGACCATATTCGCCAGGCTAAGGCCATGGTGGATATTCCTATCATTGCCAGCCTCAACGGCGCCACCCTGGGGGGCTGGGTGGACTACGCCCGGCAGCTAGAGGGGGCCGGGGCGGATGCGATCGAGCTGAATATCTACTGGATTCCCACCGATCTGGAGCTGAGCGGCACCGATGTGGAACAGGCCTACCTGGATATTATTAGCGCCGTGAAGCAGGCAGTGTCGATTCCGGTGGCGGTGAAGCTCAGCCCCTTCTTTAGCAACATGGCCAACATGGCCAAGCGCCTCAGCGTTGCCGGTGCCGACGGTTTAGTTTTGTTTAACCGTTTTTACCAACCGGACATCGACATCGAAAACCTGGAGGTGCAACCCAACCTGATCCTCAGCGCCCCCCAGGAGCAACGCCTGCCCCTCACCTGGGTAGCCCTGCTCTACGGCAAACTACCCCTTAGCCTGGCCGCCAGTAGCGGCATCAATCGGGCTGAGGATGTGGTCAAGCTACTGATGGCGGGGGCCGATGTCACCCTGCTGGTGGCCACCCTACTGCGCCACGGTATCGGCCACCTGAAAACCCTTGAGCAGGACCTGCAGCGTTGGCTAGAAGAACACGAGTACGCGTCCCTCACCCAGCTACGGGGTAGTATGAGCCAATTGAAGTGCCCTAACCCCAGCGACTTTGAGCGGGTCCAGTACCTGCGGGCCATCCAGTCCTACCAACCGATCTGGGCAGCGGATTACCAGATGGCAAATGCATCAGGGTCCTGGCATAAAGATCGCCAGTCTAGTTAGGACAAGACTGCGACACCATTTGTTATGGGTTGGAGCGCAGAGCTATAGCTTTGAGTAGATCGATTAAGACACGGTGGATTGATTAAATCTCTCACCGAGTCAGCCTTCTGGTTCCCCTCTGTCCTTCTTCATCGTGGCTACAGTGACATTAAGGGTAGCCACGGCCATCTCATGAAATTACAAATTAATCAAGAACTGCGTATCTCCATGGGGAGAAAAGGGCGCAGAAAAAAGGACAAAGAGGGGCATCACCATATATCCCAAAATCGGAGATTTCTTTTAAGGTAAGTTATTCCTGAACGTTCACCCTGTTTGTTCACAACATCCCCTAAAAAGGGGGCGTGACCACAGATCCCATAAAGGGAAATCCCTTTTAAGGTAGATCGTGCCCATAACTCTGGTGTGTTCGTCCATGACATTTGTAGAAACTGGCGTGCTCTGGTTGGGAAATTGCTACTGGCAAAATGCCCAGCAAACTGTGCTCGAAAGTTTGGTTAAGTCATACCCTGCTGAACCTGTAGCTTTGGCCAGAGTGCTTAGGATAGAGCTAGTCAGTCAAAGCATAGCCCCGATGGCCCTGCTGTCGCCTCCGCCCCGTTGCCCGGGGCGGAGGCAAGACAGCAGAGAGGGGACACGGCAATCGTCACGAAACTTATTGTTTCCTACAGGCTTTTGGCCCAGGTTTGATAACACCTCAGCTGTCATACCCAGGTTGGGTACGGATTCGAAAGAGCCCGTGAAATCCCTGAGAAATCGGCACCTTGACCCATTAGTGGAGGGCTTTACTCTGGTTCCACCGGAGTCAAGGTCTCGGCGGGTCAAAAAGATCCGTAGATCTACGGAGAAATATCTTCCTGATTAAGGCCCGTCACTTCTGTAATTAGGACTAGATGCGCTGAGAACTCTAAAACCCATGAAACTTTCTTCGACTTTTTCCATGAACACTCTTTTTGCTACTATCGCTGGCCTCGGTCTGTTGGCTGCTACTCCCCTAGTCGGTCAACTTTCCTTGCTACAGGCTAACGCTGGATTACAGCACCCTGGCTCCACTGAGCAGGATCGGGGTAGTGGTCGCATGGCCACTCAGGATTCCACCCTCCATGCCGCCTTGGTTGGTTGGCGCGGTAGTGGCCGCCTGGGTAACGATTCTGAAAGCGCTGGTTAAACTCCTGGTCCGAATACGGCAATTTCCTCTAGACCGTTATGCTGAGGGTTTTCTAGCCCTCAGCAACGGTTTTTGGACGACAAGATTCCCATGGACCCTAGCTTAGGTCTTGCTCTGCCAGTTTTTGTTTCAAAGTGTCACTTTGCTTACAACACTGAGGAGTTATGCGCTTAAGTCGGGACACGCTGACAGGATCAGGAGTCCATAATGTAGCCGGGCCACTGGGCTCTGATGGCTAGCCCAATGAAATGTCTCATAGTGAGTTTTTACCCCACTTAAGACATGGCAGAGGATATGACGGATTTGTCAAAGCTATTTCAAGGCCTGCGTTCTAGCCTAGATTGTTGAATTTAGGATTCGACAGTTGACTCATCCAACCTCCGCTCATATTGAAGTTGATCAGGCTA
>JBEIUS010000186.1:0-5719 GCA_040374235.1 Leptolyngbya sp.
TATCGGTGCCCTGGCACAAATTAATTGGCAAAGCCCCTTTCTTGATCAGGCGGCGACCAGTGCGGGTAGGTTTATTCCCAGCTTGATTGGGGCGATCGCGATTCTGGTGGTGGGTTGGTTAGTGGCCACCCTGGTGGCCTTCGTGGTTAAAAGTTTACTCAGCCGCCTGCGGGTTGACCAGCGGGTCAGCGGTCTAGGCAATACAGTTAGCCGCCAGTCCCAACAGTTTCCCGTCACCCAATGGGCCTCAACCCTGGTGTTTTGGGTAATTTTCCTGTTTGCCATCGTGGCCTCCCTGAACGCCCTCAACCTGACGGCGGTCTCCACCCCGCTCAACGCCTTCTTAGATCAGATTTTCATCTATCTGCCCAAGGTGGGGGGAGCCCTACTGTTGCTGGGCTTGGGCTGGATTGTGGCTACCCTGGTGCGGTCCCTGGTGAACAGCAGCCTGGGTCGGCTCAACCTGGACCAGCGCCTCAACGATCAAGCTGGCTTCAGCTCCGGGGATAGTCCAGTGGTTTTGCATGAAACCATTGGTAACATTCTCTTCTGGTTTATTCTGCTGCTGTTTGTTCCCCTGGTGCTCAATGCTCTGCAACTACCCGGCCTGCTCACCCCGATCCAGGGCCTGATCAACTCCTTCCTACAGGCCGTACCCAGAATCATTACCGCTGCCATCATCCTGGCCCTGGGCTGGATTATTGCCCGAATTGTGCGGGGGGTGGTGACCAATTTACTGGTGGCGGTCGGGGCCGATCAGGTTGCTCCCCGCCTGGGCTTAAAAACCTCTGGCCCCGGCAGCCTCTCCCTCTCCAGTTTGGCGGGTACCCTGGCCTACGTTCTGGTGTTGATTCCGGCCTTGATCGCGGCCCTGAGTGAGCTGAAGATTGATGCCATCTCTGGACCGGCGATCGCCATGCTCGAACAGGTGATCACCGCCATTCCCCAAATTATTATGGCTGGGGTGGTGGTGGCCGTCGCCTACTTCATTGGTCAGTTCCTTGCCAACCTGGTCACCGAGCTACTGCGCAGTGCCGGGTTTGATAACATTCTGGGGGCTTTAGGGCTACCGGAGCTGAGCCTGGGCCACACCCCCCCCACCCCATTGGAGTACGGCCTGGAAGAGGCTGCCCCCGTCCATCGCCAGGGACCTTCTGAAATTGCCGGTATTGTTACCCTGGTGGCGGTGGTGTTGTTTGGTGCCGTCATGGCCACCGAAATCCTCAACTTCCCCGCCTTGACGGAGATTGTCCGGGCTATTCTGCGGATTGGGGCTCGGGTGCTCAGTGGTGTGGTGGTCTTTGCCCTGGGGCTCTACCTGGCTAACCTGGCCTTCCGCCTGGTCGACGCCATGGGCACCAGTCAGGCCAGGGTGCTGGCCCAGGCCGCTCGGATCGCGGTGATCACCTTCTCCGGCGCCATGGCCCTGCAGCAAATGGGGGTAGCCACCGACATTGTCAACCTGGCCTTTGGGTTGTTGTTGGGGGCGATCGCCGTTGCCATTGCCATTGCCTTTGGTTTGGGTGGCCGGGATGTGGCCTCCGAACAAATTCGGGAATGGTTAAATGGGTTCCGGCAACGATAGATAGTGGGGCTTGGGGGTTTAGGCTATCACCCATGGCCCCAAGCCGATGCACACCGTAGCCTGGGATACTTTTTCCAAGACCAGTCTCCTGCTATTGATTATACTGAATAAAATTTTTGCTTCTAGGGTTCCGGTTAGGCGGCAGGGTTGAGCTTAATGGCTGGTCCGAGAGAGGCAATCTGGCTGAGGCCAGATACACGGCGGGATAAAAGCCCGGGAGGAATTACTGGGAGAGGTCAAGGGACTCTCTACCTTGGTTATTTCTACCGGGCTTTTGATCTGTCTGGAGTCTGACCCGCCAAATCTTTACCACTGTTCCTTTGTGAGGTTCTCCATGACCCCTGGTAATCCCCCCGGCGATGGCATTTTCCAAACTCCCAATGGGCAATCCAGCGAGGCCCAACGAGCGGTGGAGCGCGAAGCTCGTCTGCCCTTGACGGGCTGGCAGCAGGAGGTCAGCCAGGGGTTGGCCTACGGGCTGGAGGCGGCTGATAGCATTCGCGATCGCACCATTCCCACCTTCTCCCGCGGCGAGTTGCCCCACTTTGCCGGCATCAACACCTTTCTAAAGGCTCCCTACCTGGAGGATGTGCGTCAGGTGGGTAACTATGATGTGGCGATCGTCGGCGTACCCCATGATTCCGGCACCACCTACCGACCGGGCACCCGCTTTGGTCCCCAGGGTATCCGCCGCATCTCCGCCCTCTACACCCCCTACAACTTTGAGCTAGGGGTTGACCTGCGGGAGCAGATCCGCCTCTGCGACGTGGGGGATATCTTCACCATTCCGGCCAACAACGAGAAATCCTTCGACCAAATCTCCAAGGGCATTGCCCACATCTTTAGCTCCGGCGCCTTCCCCATTGTTCTGGGGGGGGATCATTCCATCGGCTTCCCCACCGTGCGGGGTATTTGTCGCCACCTGGGGGACCGCAAGGTCGGCATCATCCATTTTGATCGCCATGTCGACACCCAGGAAACCGATCTAGACGAGCGTATGCACACCTGTCCCTGGTTCCACGCCACTAACATGGCCAACGCCCCCGCCCACAACCTGGTGCAGTTGGGGATTGGTGGCTGGCAGGTGCCCCGCCAGGGGGTAAAGGTGTGTCGGGAGCGGGCCACCAATATTCTCACCGTCACCGACATCACCGAAATGGGGCTGGATGCCGCCGCTGACTTTGCCCTGGAGCGGGCCCTGGATGGCACTGACTGCGTCTGGATTAGCTTTGACATTGATTGCATTGACGCCGGCTTTGTCCCCGGTACCGGCTGGCCCGAACCGGGGGGGTTGCTGCCCCGTGAAGCCCTTGCCCTGTTGGGCAAGATCCTGCGCCGCGCCCCCATCGCCGGGCTGGAGGTGGTGGAGGTGTCACCGCCCTACGACATCAGTGACATTACCTCCCTGATGGCCACCCGGGTGATCTGTGACACCATGGCCCACCTGGTTTTATCCGGTCAACTGCCCCGCCAAGAGAAGCCCACCTACATCCACCCCGCCGCCAACCTGGCGGTGGACACCGCCTGGATCTGAGCGCCCCCGCCCAATCTCCCCATGCATGAAACCGACATGACCAAGGCCCTGATTCTCACCGTCAAGGACTGGTGGGAAGCCCAACCCGGGCGGCCCCAGATCAAGACCGTGCATCTAACGGTGGGGCAGTTTACCGGTGTGGAGCCCGCCAGCCTGCAGTTCGCCTTTCGGGTGCAGACTCACCAGACCTTTCTGGAGAATGCCCAGCTGGCGATTAGGGAAACCCCCCTAGTGGCCTTCTGTCAAGCCTGCCAGCAGGATTATCTCCCTACCCTGGGTAGTTGCTACAGTTGCCCCACCTGTGCCTCCCCCATGGAGGAGATCCGTTCGGGGCGAGAGTTGAAGATTGATCGGATTGAATGGGTGCGAGACCCCAGTCCATAACCCTATTTCCTAGCCATGCACCAAACCCACGACGCCGCCCTCGGCCTTAACCTGCTCCATGCCAACCAGGCCGGCGCTGACCACAACCGTAGCCATTTTGATCAATGGGGAATTACCTGTTTTAACCTGATGAGTAGTCCTGGGGCGGGCAAAACCAGTCTGCTAGAACGCACCCTGGCCGCCCTCAGCGCCGAACTGCGGATCGCGGTGATCGAGGGGGATATGACCACGGAACTGGATGCGGAACGGCTGCGGCGATCGGGGGTACCGGTGATCGCCATCAACACCGGCCGTGCCTGCCACCTGGATGCCCAGATGGTGGCCGGCGGCCTGCATCGCTTCGCCCATGACTACGACCCTGGCCAGTTTGATCTGGTGCTGGTGGAAAACGTCGGCAACCTGGTCTGCCCCGCTGAGTTTGAGGTGGGCGAGCATGCCAAGGTGGCCCTGCTGAGCCTGACGGAGGGGGAAGACAAACCGCTGAAATATCCGATCATGTTTCAGGCCGCCGATTGTTTGCTGATTACCAAGCTGGACCTGGCCCCCTACCTCGATGCCGACCTGACTCGGATTGAGGCCAACCTGCGTCAGATCAATCCAGCGGTCACCGTAATCGCTGTTTCCGCTAAGACCGGCGAGGGCCTGGAGGACTGGTATAACTGGGTACGGGCCCACCTCAACCACCCCCCCAAGGGCTAGGGCTAGGGGGGGAATTTGGAGCACTGTGTAGCCAAAACAACAGAACTCCAGGTCACCAATCCGTTATTACATGCTGTAGATCAGCGGGTAGTCCGCTTAAGTGCCGACTAGGTGCATCCGCCCTTGAAACCCGGTGCCGCTGCCCGCTTCCTTAGGATAGAGCTTGCCATGCCCCGTCGATCACGGATTGTTATCGCGCTGCTGTTCACGATTACCCTGGCCCTGACCGTGGGCTGCGGCAATCTCGGCGGTCAGATGGCCACCCCAACCAACCCGGTTAACCCTACGGCCCCAGCGGTACGCCTGGGCTTCAGTGCCTGGCCGGGCTGGTTTCCCTGGCAGGTGGCAGAGGAAGCGGGCATATTCGAGGCCAATCAGGCGGCGGTGGATCTGACCTGGTTTGACGGCTACCTGGAATCCATCAACACCTTAAATGCAGGCCAGATCGACGCCAACAGCCAAACCCTGGGGGATACGGTTAACTCCCTCGCCGGCGGGGCCGATCAGGTGATCGTGCTGGTGAATGATAACTCCACCGGCAACGATCAGGTGATTGGGGCGGAGGGCATCAATAGCGTTGCGGATCTAAAGGGGAAGAAGGTGGCCGCCGAGGAGGGTACGGTGGATCATTTCCTGCTGCTCAAGGGTTTGCAGGAGGCTGGTATGACCGCGGCGGATATTGAGTTTGTGCCCCTGGAGACGGGGCAGGCGGCAGCGGCTTTTGTGGCTGGTCAGGTGGATGCGGTGGCGGTGTTTGCCCCCTTTACCACCCAGGCCCTGAAGCGGCCCAACAGCAAAACCCTGTTTAGTTCTAGGGACTTTCCGGGGGTGATTTCCGATCACCTGGTGTTCTCCCGTCAGTACGTGGAGAGCCATCCTGAGCAGGTCCAGGCGGTGGTTAATGCCTGGTTTGCCACCCTCGACCATATCCAGAAAAACCCCACCCAGGCCCAGGAGATCATGGCCAAACGGGCTGGAGTCAGCCTGACCGAGTACCAGGAGTATAACGACGGTACTCAAATTTTCACCATCGCCGATAACCTCAAGGCCTTCCAGCCGGGTAATGATATGGCTTCCCTGAGCTACTCCGCCGACCAGTTTGGTGACTTTCTGGTGCAGGTGGGCCTTGCCCAGCAGAAGCCGGACACCAGTCGCCTATTTGATGATCGATTTGTGAAGGCCTACGCGGCGTCCTAACCCGGTTACCTGGTTGACTGACAAAACTTAGTCAGAGGCGTACTGGTACGTGCGTATTTCGAACTCAATTCGATAGGTGCGTTGGTCATGTTGCTTCCGAGAGGCCATAGCCGGTTGAGGGTCTTTAACGTGAGTGAAACAAACTGAGTCAATTAACCGCCAGCCCTGCAGCGATGACTACAACTCCCCCGATTCAACTGACCGATACGCTCAAGTCTCTATATATTAAAACTGCCCAAAAGCTCAAAGGGAGTGACCGACGACAATTCATGGCAGAGGTGGTGAAAGGATTAGGCATCGGTGGCCAAACCCTAGCAGAA
>JBEIUS010000207.1:0-4718 GCA_040374235.1 Leptolyngbya sp.
ACCGGGGCATCGGCTACCTCGCCGGCGACCCCCACCTCAAACGCCTGCAAGACCTCTGCCACCTCGCCCGACCAAACCCCACCCCAGAGTGACGGGCCCCCAGCCTCTGATAGCCCCCAGGGGTGATGGTATTTGAATGAATGGCTAAATTGAGGGGGAGCTAATATCCTTTGTATCCTCACTCAGATCTCTCGCTCGCCCGCCCCAACGGGTTGTTAAACCGCGCCTCCCTGACAAATTCACGATTTTCCTCCCACTTTTAGCCTGTTGCTTTTGCAGATCAGCGAAAAGCGCCCTCAGGTCGTGGTTAAAAGAGCGTGAATACTCCTCACGAATTTTATGAATTTCTTCCACAATTGCATCTTCATACATGATTAATCTCAATCTCCCAGCAGTTCATAGGGTGTACAAAGAATCGGTAACTCATAGCCGAAATCAAGACTGATCTCTGCCAATTTCCTCTGAATTTGGGCATTAGCTATATGCTTGCAGTTCCATGTGAGCAGATAATCTATCCCATGAATTGTGGCGGCTGCGATATGAATAGCGTCAACATCAGCTTTTGCAGGAAGACTGCTACGTTCCAGAAATTGCTCTGCCAAGTCAAGGACAGATTGATTCAGTTCGAGCAGTTCAAAATCACGAATGATCTCAAGACGCTGGGTTGCGATTTGAGCATCACCTTGAGAGGTTTCCTTGATAACTGCTTGAGACGTGTACAGTTGAAAGTTACTACGACGAGTATCCCACCACTCTCTGGTGATTTCAATATTGGCAGCCACGACAAGATCTCTGCTAGGTCGAGCAGTCAGGTAACCTAAAATACTGGTTTCAATATAGACCGCTTCACTCATCAAGTAATAGGCAGTGCTCTACATATTTTAGCCCCCCCTATACCAACATGAATTGAACCTGCCCCTCACCCATCTCGCGGCCAGCAGTACCCTGGCCAGATACCCAGACAGGCCGGGAACTTAGGAACTACCAGCCAGTAACCTGGTCTCTCGCTCCTGAAGCCTGACCCCTCTCCCAACCCGCCTCTCTGCCGGAGAAAAACCGATCCTCGCCATTGCCCTGCTCTGGGGCCTGGCCCAGGCCTCTGGCCGGCAGCTCCCCGTGGCGATCGACACCCCCCTCGGTCGTCTCGACTCAGAACACCGCCACCACCTGGTAGAGAGATACTTCCCGCAGGCGAGTCACCAGGTGATGCTGCTCTCCACCGACACCGAAATCCGCCAGGCCGAGGTCACCCAACTTAGAAACACCGGTGCGATCGTCTTCGGTGGCCCCATCGCCGACCCCCTACTGATCGCCCTCACCCAACGCTGCCACCAAGACGGCCTCAACACCGACCCCCACACCCTCGCCACCCAACTCAGACTCCACCTCCACCGGGGCATCGGCTACCTCGCCGGTGACCCCCACCTCAAACGCCTGCAAGACCTCTGCCACCTGGCCCGACCAAACCCCACCCCAGAGTGAGAGGTCATCAACCTATTCCCATTGGGAAAACAGCAGGGGCTGCACGCTACCATCCGCCAAAATCTCCGGCAACCACTCATCCCCCCGATGCTCGGTGCCGTCCCACTTTTCCGGCCAGGTGTTGGCCGCCATCAGGGCCTCAATCCGGGCCAGCTCCTGATCATTAATCAGGCTCAGGTGCGGTTGACCACTGGCGGCGGCGGCCCCATTCACCTCCGCCTCAATCCGTAGAACCTCCCCCAACATCCAGCGCCGGGCCTCCAGGGTGAGGGGGCCCAGTCGGCCCTGTTTCTTGGCCAGGGTGCCATCCTGACGCAGCTCCCCGTGCTTGCGCAGACGATACTGGGGCCTCTTCACCTCCCAGTACAATGGCCGCAACTGCCGCAGGGGGGCCAGGTAGGCCCACTTGGGGTTGGCAATCACCCGCTCCAGGGCGGCATCCTCCTGCACCAGGGGACACCCCATACAGCCGGTGCGGGCGTTGATCGGCTCCGCCTCCCCCTGGGCATCGAGGGGGTCGTGACCATAGACCTCCGCAATCTCAAAGGTGGGAAAGCCCAGATCCAGGTCCGCCTTCACCAGCCAGTCCCAAATATGGCAAACCCGCCAGTGCAGCAGGGGGGCCAGGGTGTCGGCGATCGCCGCCGCCGTGCTCTGCTGAAACCAGCCCTGACCACATTCCCCCCCATCCCGACTGCAACTCAAGGCAATCCGCTGGTCCCGGGCGGCGCTCTCCCCCACCCGTACCCCGGTGAGCATCAACAGCTTTTCCCCAGTTTGCTGCTGCAGGGCCCCCAACTCTCGCTCCATGGCCATCACCTTCAGCTTCGGCGTACACCAGCGGAAGGTATTACTGGGCGGCGGCACCCCCCGCCCCAGCATGTAGACAAAAAAGCGATGGTCCAACTGGGGCAACACCACCCGGGTATCAAAGCCTCGCGCCTCTAGAGCCCTTAACACCCCCAGGGCGGCGTTGTGCAGGGGGGGCAGTTCCTGACGGGTATCGGCGTAGAGCACGGTGATACTGGCGGGCCGGGGCACCAGCCCCTGATCAATTAAGTCCGCCACCAGGGTGACGGTGGCGGTGGAATCCTTACCGCCCGAAAAGGCGATCGCCCAGTGGCGATACAGGGCCCCATAGTGGCGCAGAGACTCCGGCCCTGCACAGCAGTACCCTGGTGGACCTGGCCCACCTCACCGCCACCACCCGTGCCTACCAGGATCGCCCCAACCCCCCCATCCTGCACCGCAAAGAAACCTTTGTGGCCCCGGACTACCCCGGCTACGCCGGCTTTGTCCACCTCACCCAACAGGAGATCCACCAGGGGCTGTTGGACCATTCCCGCACCATTGGCCTGCGCCGGGGGTGGCAGCAGCGGCTGCAGAGCCTGGGGTTGGAAATCTACCCCCAGGGCCTGGCCTGCGCCCTCACCGCTGCTCCCCCTGAGCCGCCGACTCTGATTCAGCGACACCGGGCGGCGATCGCCCGGGTCACCGCCTCCAAGCCCCTGCGGCTGGCCCTGGAGGCGGGGTTGATTCCCCCCGGTAGCCGCTACTTTGACTACGGCTGCGGCCACGGCATGGATGTGGAGTACCTGCACCGGTTGGGCTATAGCAGCCAGGGCTGGGATCCCCACTTTCGCCCCCACAGTCCTCGCCAGCCCGCCGATGTGGTCAACCTGGCCTACGTCATCAACGTCATCGAAAACACCGGCGAGCGCCGTCAGGCCCTGATCGAGGCCTGGCAACTGGCGGAAAGCCTGCTGATCGTCGCTGCCCAGGTGCTGGTGGAGCACCCCACCGCCGGCGCCATTCCCTACGGCGATGGCATCATCACCCGTCGCCAAACCTTTCAAAAGTACTACGACCAGGAGGAACTGAAGGCCTACATTGACCAGGTGTTGGGGGTGGACGCCATTCCCATCGCCCTCGGTATCTACCTGGTATTTCGAGACCAGGCCCAGGCGGAAAATTTCCGGGCCTCCCGCTGGCGGCGGCGCGCCGCCACCCCGGGGCCCCGCCTCAGGGTCAGTCGGTTTGAGACCCACCGGCAGCAGTTGCAACCCCTGATGGATTTCTATGCCGAGCGGGGTCGTCTGCCCAGGGGGGAGGAACTCAGCCCTGACACCCTCACCCCCCTGCAGGCCACCTTTGGTAGTCTCAGGCGGGCCTTTGCGGTGGTGCTACAGGCCACCGATGTCGCCGCCTGGGATGCCATCACCGATCAGCGCCGCCATGACCTGCTGGTTTACCTGGCCCTCAGCCAGTTTGGCCAACGGCCCCGGTTTAAAGCCCTCTCCGCCCCCCTGCAGCGGGACATCAAGGGCCTATTTGGTAGCTACCCGGCGGCCTGTAATGCCGCTGACCTACTGTTGATCAGCCTCGGACAACCCCAGCTATTGGCGGCCCGCTGTGGCCAGAGCCCCCTCGGGCAGCAGCGGCCCCACTCCCTCTGGGTGCACCTCTCCGCCCTGGACCAGCTCGACCCCCTGCTGCGGCTCTACGAGGGTTGCGCTGCCCGCACCATCGGTCGCCCCCAGGAGGCTACGGTGGTGAAGTTGCATCGGCATAAACCCCAGGTCACCTACCTGGAGTTTGCTAACTTTGACCAGGACCCCCACCCCGCCCTGGTCAGTACCATGGCCATCGACCTGCAGGACCTGCGGGTCCGCTACCGCGACTACGATGGCGACAACCCACCCCTGCTACACCAAAAACACCAGCTCCTGGCCCCGGACTACCCCGGCTACGCCAAGTTCCTAAAGCTTAGTCAGCAGGAGGAACGCTGGGGTCTGCTGCAAAACCTGCCCAACCCCTGCGATCGCCGGCAATGGCAGCAACGCCTGAACGACCACGGCGCCGCCCTCAAAGGGCACCGTTTAGTGCGTCAGAAAGTCTCACCGGTATTTGAATGAATGGCTAAGTTGAGGGAGGGCTAATATCCTTGACCCCCAGACCCTCGCCACCCAACTCAGACTCCACCTCCACCGGGGCATCGGCTACCTCGCCCGATCAAACCCCACCCCAGAGTGAATCCCAGCGAAACCTTTCGAGGAACGAGACCCACTTCACTGCCAGCAGCTTTTAAATCAGCTTATCTCGCTAGAATAGGGCTGACACCTAAACTCCTTACCCATTCTATGGATAGCCTAGCCGAGCAGTTAAACTTTAAACTAGGGCAATGGGAACCCCTAATTGCCGAACAGGTGCGGAGGTATCTTTTAGAGATTATTGAA
>JBEIUS010000225.1:0-3897 GCA_040374235.1 Leptolyngbya sp.
CTGACAAATATAGGAAAGCCCCTGGCAAAAGTTGATTACAGCAACCCGTTTCCTATTGAGGGCCTGACAAATATAGGAAAGCCCCTGGCAAAAGTTGATTACAGCAAGCCGTTTCCTATTGAGGGCCTGGCGAATACAGGAAAGCCCCTGGCAAAAGTTGATTTCACCAACCCATTTCCTGATCGGAGACCGCTAAAGATAGGAATCTTTATGGGAAAAGTTGATCTAATCACATAATTTATTATCAATAGGGCGTCAAAGATAACAAAAACTTTCAGAAAAGTTAGTTCTTCGAAAAGTTTTATTATCAATGGCATGCGAAGCATAAGGAAAACTTTGAGAAAATTTAGTTTTGCGAAAGCCATTGTTATCAATGGCCCTTTTTACCTATGATCACCGCTGCCCCTAGGGAGAGATTGGCAGCCAGATCAAAGACAGGCCCTGTTAAAAGCCCTAGGGAACACCCCGGGTTTAAGGATTATGGCCCAACTACAGCCCTACCCCCCCGAGGTGATGGCATTGTCGTTTTGGCCTAACCCGACTGGGGACTGTTATACAATACATAGCGATCTGAGTCATCCCTATTTTCCAATTCAGTTAGGTACCGTGAACTATCCAACGGTTTTATCTCCCTCCAGGTTGCCCTGGCCTGGCGCTGGGGTCGTCACCCTGGGCCGATCCCTTCTGTTCAGCCTGGCCCTATCCCTGCTCTCCACCGCTGCCTGGGCTCAAGGGAGTAACGTCTCTAGCGAAGAGATCATGGGCTATGCCCGCTCCGTACTGGAAATGGACGGTCCCCGCAATGCCGCCTACAATGAAATTAAGGCCCTGCTCACCGGCACCAACTACGACGTCGCCGCCCTCCAGATGCGCTGCGGTGAAACTCCCAACCTAAACCCCCTACCCCGCCGACTACGGCGGCAGGTGCGTAGCATTTTAGTCAATTACTGCAATCAAGCCAGTGACATCGTCCGAGCCAATGGTCTGCGGGTAGACCAATTTAATGCTATTACCTCCGCCTACCCCGAGGACCCCACCCTGGCGGAACAGATCCGAACGGTGCTGATGCAGCTACAACAACAAACCCCATCCCAACCCTCCCAGGTGACCCCCTAGCCCCCATGCCATTTATTGATCAAGCCGAGGTTCAGGTGATAGCCGGCACCGGAGGGGATGGCATCGTCGCCTTTCGCCGGGAAAAGTACGTGCCCACCGGCGGCCCCGCCGGGGGCAATGGGGGGCCGGGAGGTTCGGTCTACCTGAAGGCGGTGGAACGCCTGCAAACCCTTTTAGATTTCCGCTACGCCCATCGCTTTAAAGCCAGGGACGGGGAACGGGGGGGGCCGAAGAATCAGACTGGGGGGGCAGGCCCCGATCTGATTCTGGAGGTGCCCTGCGGCACCATGGTCTACGAGGTGGGCAGCGATCGCCTCCTCGGGGACCTGGTCACCCCCGACCAACGGCTGTGTGTGGCCCAAGGGGGTAAGGGAGGGCTCGGTAATCGCCATTTCCTGAGCAATCGCAACCGCGCCCCGGAACACGCCCTGCCGGGGCTACCCGGGGAAGAACGTCAGTTGCGGCTGGAACTGAAATTGCTGGCGGAGGTGGGGATTATCGGCCTACCCAATGCGGGCAAGTCCACCTTGATTAGCGCCCTCTCCGCCGCCCGGCCTAAAATTGCCGACTACCCCTTTACCACCCTGGTGCCTAACCTGGGGGTGGTGCGGCGCCCCAGCGGTGACGGTACGGTCTTTGCCGATATCCCCGGGTTAATTGCCGGCGCCCACACCGGTTTGGGGTTGGGCCATGATTTCCTCCGCCACATTGAGCGGACCCGCTTGCTGCTTCACCTGGTGGACGCCACCGCTGAGCGCCCCCTGGAGAACTACCAGATTATTCAGCAGGAGCTGGCGGCCTACGGGCATCAACTGAGCCAGCGCCCCCAAATTCTGGGCTTAAACAAGGTTGATAGCCTCTCCCCAGATCAGCTACTTGAACTCCGTGTCCAGTTTGAAGCCCTCAACCCTGGCCCCATCCACTGCATTTCCGCCGCTACCGGTAGCGGTCTGACGGACTTGTTACAACAGGTTTGGCAGCAGTTAGAGGGGATGGACGCCGCAATACCCCCGGTGGAGCAGCGGGCTGCACCGGTGACCAAACTTCTGTAATCCGGCCATACCGGTACGGCATTCCCAGAAATTATCTATAATGTTGATTGATAATCGTCACGATCAATAACCGATAGCTCCTACAAGGCTTTTCCGTCCACCCAACCCGTCATCTGGGCGGATCCGCTGCATTTCCCGGCGATGTTCAAGGACGTGAGGTTGGGTATCCTACCTATGTTGCTCCAGATGCGTTTCCTGTCCCTATGATAGGCTCCCTGTTCTCAGAGGTTTTTTACCCGGCCGATGGTGACGTGATCGGGGGTTGGCCCTGCTGTCGGCGACGTCAGTCCGATCAGGCTAATGCCGAGATCGTCAGGTTGGCTGCGATCGCCCGACTAGACCTGGGGGCTAACCGTCATGTACCGGCGTTTGAGGAGGCTGCCCAGATGGCGGCCCGGTTCCTCACCGCCCCGGTCAGTTGGGTGAGTGTGGCCACCGCCGACCAGGAATGGCTGCAGGGGGCCTACGGTCTCTACTCCCTGGGTCTGGCCAATAGTTTGGCTAGCCAGCGCCAGTTGCCCCTGGAGGCTGGCCTGAGCAGCTACGTGATTCACAGTGAGCAGCCCCTGGTATTGTCTGATATGGGCCAATTTCCCACCCTGGCCCAACTCCCACTGATGGCGGACTATGGGTTGGCCGCCTACTGTGGAGTCCCCCTGATCACCTCAGAATACGAGTGTATCGGGGTTTTAGCGGTGCTTGATCGCCATCCCCGCCAGTTTAGCCAACGGGATATCGCCTTCCTGGCTATGGCGGCTCGCTGGGGCATGGCGGAGTACGAGCGATCGCGATCGCCCTTGGTGCCTAACCTGGTCCCTAAATCTCTGCCACCCACGCCAGAGGGTGAGATTCCCGATCCTGTGATCAGTCCCAGTATCTCCACCGCCATGGCAGATGTCCGGTTAAATCTCCTGGCCCAGTTGGTAGAAGACCTGCGCAGCCCCCTCACCGCCGTGCTGGGCATGACCAGCGTACTCAGCCAGGAGGTCTATGGCCCCTTGACGGTAAAACAGCGGGAATATACCGAAATCGCCTGGCGTAGTAGCCAAGCGATGATGGCCCAGGTGAATGAAATCCTCGATCTGGGCCTGGTTAACGCTGACATCGGTACCTTAGTACCGGCCTTGGTGGATATTGAGCGAGTGGTCCAGCAGGTGATCACCATGCTCAGCCCCCTGGCGGAAAAACTTTCCCTCAGTGTCAAGCTCAGCATTGAACCGGAGCAAAACCTCTGGATTTTAGATCAACAGTTGGTCAAACAGGTGCTTTATTACACCCTGTTTAGCATCATGCACATAGCCGGGGAAAACAGCACCCTCCGCATTCATACCTCCCGGAAGCAAGACACCCTAGCGATGGCCCTGTGGCTGGCCAACCCCTGGACAGGGGATGGCTTACCCCCGAGTCTGGTCAGTTTCTGCCACAGCCTGGAGACCCCCAGTCAAACTGACATCTCCCCAGGGCTACACCTGGATATCGATCAAGATAACAACCAGAAAAATTGGTTGGGCCTCCAACTGGGGGTTTATCTGGTGCGCCACCATGGCGGCCAGATTCGACTTTATGGCAATGATGACTCCGGGCATCGGCTGGGCATCCAGTTGCCATGCCTAAAGCCTAACCTGGCCACCGGGCGTATCTAGCAGTTGGGGGACTAGCGTAAAAAAGAGGGTACATGGACAATAGTCCTTGCACCCAAACAAAAAATGTCTTATGAGCATAGCGCATC
>JBEIUS010000097.1:0-12740 GCA_040374235.1 Leptolyngbya sp.
GGGTTTAACTTCGATGCGCTTAATTTTGTAGCCACGCCCTTCCTCCAGAACGGTGTAGGACCCCCAAGGGCGCAGGCCTGTTTCAGCAATATCCTTGCCATTGGTTAGGGCCAGTGCCGCGGGATGAACGGATTGATCGAGCTTAGGCATGGTAGTAATTTCTCCAGGAACTAGGTCGAATAATATGGCTTTGGCCAGAACGCTTAGGTCATAGCAAATCGGTCAAAGCTGACAGCGGGAAACATTCTGGCTTGCCTCCGCCAGGCTACGGCTGCAACCACAAGTGTTTTAAAAACTTCAATAGTTAGTGTAACAGAGCTTTCTATTGGCGCCAGCCAGGACCGGGGCAGGTTAGCTCATCCATACCGAATCTTCAAGTAATTGAACCCTCTATCCTCCACATACCCCCTGGGGTGACGGACCAGATAACCACCTTATCCGTCACTTGAAGGGCATAAATTCCTATTCATGCCCACTGGACAGCCTTCCTTCACTGCGGTGCTTAGGGCTGGGGAATGATGGTTTCCTCACCAGGTAAATCGCAGGCCTTGGTCCACCAGGAATTTTTGCAGGGCAGGCATTTGTCCGGTGACGATAATCTGGGCAGGGGTGAGGTTAGGGGGTTGGCTATGGCGTAGCAGCCAGCCCGCGGTGCTGCCCGCGGCACCGCCAATGCTCCACTCGCCGTAGTGCACCCGGGTGATACCATTGACAATGTGGCTGACCGCCAGGCTCTTACCACCGATCAAAACATTGTCGACCCCCTGGGGGATGATCGCCTCCAAGGGAATTTGTAGGGGCCGTACCACAAATTCCTTGATGCTGGCCCCAGAGGCCTCGTAGGAAGGTCGCCAGGCCCGGTAACGACAACCATGAATGTCGATATCGTAGTGGGCCAGGGCAATGGCGGTAGGGCTGAAGTCTCGACCGCCGGTCATGTCCTCCCTGAGGTCCACCTCCACCGCCATGAAGTTCTTTTGGCCGTAGGCCGAGCGCCCCAGGATGCGTCGTCCCTCTCGGAGGTAGGGCACCATGCTGAGGCCCGATTGGGTGCCCAGGGGAGCCTCAGCCCCCTGCAGAAAGGTGAGGGGTAGCCGTCGGCTGGAGTGCTTCTCCATCAGCCACTCGGCAAACATCAGGGCGTGGATTTCCCCATAGTTCAGAGACTTGGTAGACACCCCCCCCCAGCCAGTTTTGTCGTTGCCCCGACAGTTGAATATCTTCCTCCGTGAGCACCAGGGGGGGGTCCATAAAGTGCCAGTCGTTGCCCTTATTCCAGTTAATCAGGGTCATTTCCCCTGGGCGAGTCTTGTTAACGTTGCTGTCCCCCGGCACCTGGCTGACAATGCGGCGGTAGTTAAAAACACTACCGGTGTTAAAGAACTTAAAGCCCTCCAGGTTAAACTCCCGCCGGTGCTCCGCCTTAGTAAAGGCGGGGGGGATGGTTTTCAGTTGCCGCAGACTGCCCCCCTTATCGTTTAGGGTGGCCAGCACAAAGGGGTAGGTATAGGCCTGGGTGCAATCGGGATTATCCTGCAGGGGGGCGTTGACTTCGCCGGTAAAGGACTGGGAGTCGGACCCCAGGCGGTGGGGAAAGTTGGCCCAGCCCACCAGCTCGCCGGTATCGGTGGCATCAATCACGATCATGCGGCCCCCACTGGTGGGTTGCAGCCGCAGGGGAATCTTGTTGTAGCGATCGCTATCTGACCAGCTATACCACTCCTCCAGTTCTGTGGAGAGGCGACCGCTGGGCACATAGTTAGGGTCTCGGGGAATGCGCTTCACCCCGTAGATAGCCGTGATCGTCCGGCCGGTGGGATCAAAGCTGGCCCCCTTAAAGGCAGTGGAGGTGGCCCAGCGACTCTGGGGAGCAGCCTGGGCGGCCCGGCGCAGCCACAGTTCCGCTGCCGTCGCCCCGGCCCTGGGACTAAAGCACAAATCCCCCACCCAACAACTATTCACCTGACTGACCAACCGCTCTGCCGGCAACCCTGTCCAGCGAGGTAGGTAGACCGGTTGCTGTTTAATCAGCTGCTTAAAGGCTTGCCAACTGGGGGAGAAATTTTGCCGCCAGCGCATCGCCCGGGATTCATCGATCGCCGATACCCCCTGAGCGCTAATCTGCCCCCCCAACCAGGGGGAGAGCTCCAGCAGACAGGTGGTGGCCCCCGCCTTCATCGCCTGGGAGGCCGCCGCCACCCCCCCCAGGGTGCCCCCAATCACCACCACGTCACAGGTCCAGACCTCCTCCGCCAGGGGCAGGGGGAAAAGGGTGGGGCGGCCATTAGCGGTTTGAATCTGGCGTAGCCCCGTGGCCACCTCCGCCCGGTTGACCACCTGTCCGATGGGGCGCTGGCTAAACAACACCGGCTGTTGCCACTGGCCGCTGACACTGCGGAAGGCTCCCAGTAGGAAACTACTACTGGCCAGGGCAATAATTAACAGGACGGACAGTCGGGTAACCCGTCGTTGCCTCTGGCGACGTTTCAGGGGTAAGGTTCGATAGCGACGAGGCTCTACCATGGGCAGGGCAAACAGGAACTTAGGGGATCGTCTGTGAGTGTAACAACGAAATGAGTGTAACAACGAAATCACAGCCTGGGACAGGAAAAGTTAGACCAACTCGGAGGTTGTCTGAAAAGGGTTGCCCCAGGTATGGTTTGCCGCCAAACTCCTGAGTCTTGACAGTTGGCTCCTGAATTCCTGACCGATCAGCCCGTCCCGGCTTAAGTGGATACCCGGCTATTACTCGATCCTGAGTAGTTTGGCCAACGCTATACTAAAGTTAGTCCCCTACCACCTTTTAGCACCATGTTTTTCCCCTTCTGTCTGCCCTCCGGCTGCCTGGCCCCTAGCGCCAGTTCTCGCCGCCAGTACCAGGAGTACAAGCTGGAGATGATGAAGGCCTTTCGCGACTCCCTGGAGGCTCGCCTGGCCGGCCTCAATGCCGCCATCGCCACGGTGGAACAACAACTGGGGCAGACCGGGGAGTAGTCGCCCTGGGGTTGCCCTGGGGGGATAGGCAAGCTACAGTTTTTAGGCTCCCCTTGCCCTAGGATAGAGCCAATGTTCCCTAGCGCCGGTGCGATCGCTGCCCATGCCTGACCCCTCCCTGTCTAGCGCCGATGCTCCAGCGGCAACCGTCACCACCATCCAACCGATCGGGGTAAAAGCCCTCTACGGTCTAGCCCTGGATGGCGATCACCTGCTGGCGGTGGACCCCTTTCGGGGCTACCTGCTGCGCATCGATCCGGTAACCAGTAACACCTTGATCCTCAACCCCCGCCATGCCCATGAGTTCCAACTGGCGACGGGGCTGGCCCGCTGGCAGGATCGCCTCTGGATCACCTGCGACCAGCGGGTGCTGGTCACCGCCCTGGGGGATATTGCCCCCAGCCCGGTGCTCACCCTGCCCTACACCGCCGATGGCGTCGCCGTCTGGGAAAATACCCTCTACGTCAGTTGTAAGAAGGCGGGGTACATTTTTGTCTTCGATCGGGATTCGGGGCAGCGCATCACTCAGTTTCCTGCCCCCGGCATTGGGGTTGGAAATATTGCCGTCTGGGGGGATTACCTGTGGGTCTGCGACCAGATGGAGCAAACCGTCTATTGCTTAGACCGGGCCACCGGAGATCTGCTGGTGAAAATGCTAACCCCCTTCGCCACCCCGACGGGGTTAGCGGTGCCCCCCCACACTGGCGCCGATCAGGGGCTGCTTTGGGTGGCCTACAGTAACGAAGAGCCCTACATCCGGGAAGACCCCAACGGCCCCACCCCCTTTGAACTAACCTTTCGAGATCGGGCCCTGATCCACCCCCTGCGGTTTCACTGGCACCGCGATCGGGGCTACTGCCTGACCACCGGGTTCCTGCTGGAGATGACCTACGTGGAGGAAACCGACACCCTGGAGGATGCGGTGGCCCTGCAGGACGTGGAGTGGCGGATTGCCTTTCCCACCAGCAGCGATCGCCAGCGGGTGAAAACCGTGGAGCCCGTGGGCCTACCCTTCCAGGAAATCAGCCAGAACGGCGATCGAATCGCCAGTTTCCACTTTCCCTCCCTCACCCCCCAGGAGCGCCACCTGTTTGGCTGGCGGGCCCTGGTGGAGGTCTACGGCATCAAATACCAGCTCACCCCCCGTCAGGTGGAGGGGGCTCCGCCCCTACCGGTGGAGTTTGGGCCGCGCTACCTGATCGACGATGACGAGCTGGCCATGGATAGCCCCCTGATCCAGGCGGCGGCCCGGGAAAGTGTTGGAACGGAAACCAATTTGCTGCGCCAGGTGCTGAGGATCCGCGACTACGTCTACGACAAACTCACCTACGCCGTCACCCCCGCCATCGATCCCCCCGATGTGGTGCTAGAACGGGGTCGGGGCTCCTGCGGAGAGTACGTGGGGCTGCTGCTGGCCCTGCTGCGCCTGAACGGCATTGCCTGTCGCACCGTTGGCCGTTACAAATGTCCGGCCCAGGCCGATCGCCCCGGCATCTACCTGGAGCCCGACTTTAACCACGTCTGGATTGAATTCTACCTGCCGGGTTACGGCTGGTTACCGATGGAATCCAACCCTGACGACGTGCAGGAGGGCGGCCCCTATCCCACCCGGTTCTTTATGGGTCTGCCCTGGTGGCACGTGGAAATGGGTAAGGGGGTGCCCTTTGAGAAGTTGATTCGCCCGGAGGGTAGTCCCGAGGCTCGCCTGGGCAACCTGGCGGTGAATCACATGCGGTTTAAAATTCTGGGAGAACTGCACCCCTAAACCCCGGGGCGATCCTCCCCACCCCTACTTCCCCTGCTTGTCTCAGCCAGGTATTGTTAAAAGCGATAACGCCCTAGGGTGCCACAGGTTCTTTATGTTCAAACTTGAGCTTGGAACGCTTGAAGGGTTCGGGAATATCCACCGGGTAATGACCGGTAAAGCAGGCGGAGCAAAAGCTATTGGGGTCCTGCTCAGTGGCTTTGAGCATGCCCTCCCAGCTCAGGTAGCCAAGGGAATCCACATTAATTTGTCGGGCGATTTCTGCGTTGGATAGGGTGGCGGCGATCAGTTGATCCTGACTGTCGGTGTCAATGCCGTAGAAACAGGGGTGGGTGACCGGGGGTGAGGAAATGCGCATGTGAACCTCCGTCGCCCCAGCATCCCACAGGGTCTGCACAATTTTGCGACTGGTGGTACCCCGCACGATGGAGTCATCCACGATTAAAATCCGCTTACCCGCTAGCACATCCTTGAGGGGATTTAGTTTAATGCGAATCCCCACTTCTCGCATGGACTGGGTGGGTTGGATAAAGGTGCGCCCGACGTAGCGGTTTTTAATCAGACCTTCGGCGTAGGGAATGCCTGATTCCTGGGAAAAGCCAATCGCCGCTGGCACCCCTGAATCGGGCACCGCCATAATCAAATCTACGGTGGCAGGCGCCTCGCGGGCTAATTGGTGACCCAGACGACGACGGTAGCTATAGAGACTTTCCTGGTTAACAATGCTATCGGGACGGGAAAAATAAATCATCTCAAAAATACACAACTTGCGCGGGGTGGGGGCGGCCCACTGGTGGCTGGTGAGCCCCTGAGCGGTAATCCAGAGCACTTCCCCCGGTTGAATGTCCCGCAGATAGGTGGCGCCAATGATATCTAGGGCACAGGTTTCTGAGGCCAAGACGTAGGCGGCCGCTCCCCCCAGCTGCTCGGGCAGCGGCCCCAAGACCCCCAGTACCAGGGGGCGAATACCCTGGTGATCCCGGGTAGCCATCAGCCCTTCCGGGGTGCCGATCACCAAGCTAAAGGCACCCTGGCAGCGGTTAAAGGCCTGGTGGGCCGCCGCCACCCAGTCATTGCCGTCATTCACCGCCTCCGCCAGGGCGAAGGCGATCATCTCGGAATCGGTGGTGGTGTTTAGATCATGGTGACGTTGCAGCAACTCTTCCCGCAAGTCGGAGGCGTTCACCAGGTTGCCATTGTGGGCCAGGGCCAGCTTACCCAGGCGGGTGGCGACGATCGCCGGTTGGGCGTTGCAGACATGGCTGGATCCAGTGGTGGAGTAGCGGTTGTGACCCACCGCCATCTGCCCCGGTAGGGACTTCAAAATCTGATCATCAAACACCTGGGAAACCAGCCCCATATGCTTGTAGCAGTGGCTCTGCCCCTGATCAAAGGTGGCGATGCCCGCGGATTCTTGGCCCCGGTGCTGCAGGGCAAATAGCCCAAAGTAGGCCAGACGGGCCACCTCTTCGCCGGGGGCATAGACGCCAAAAATGCCACAGGCTTCCTCCGGCTTGTCAGGACGGGCTGATGTGCCCATCGGCAGGGGGGATGGAACGGAAGCGGAGGGAGCAGGGAAGGTCATCGGCGTTGCCAGTAGGGTCAGGAGCAAAAAGGGGAGGAGGATGATCAGGCTTCTATCATTGGAGCCACGGCAATAGTTACCAGCTTCCCCCCTATCCACCTACCATCATAGGATGGTAGTCCTCAAAAACCTACGGCAACCCGCTACCCAGGGCTGGAGTCATCAACCTCTAAACCCTTGTTACGGGGCTGGTGGGGTTGGCGGCGCAGATCCTGAGCCCGTAGGTAGAGATCAACCCACTGGGCCTTGACCTGTTTCGACTTCAGGGCTAGCCCCTGGGCAATATCCTCCAGGGACTGGCCCCGACGACCGGCCTCTACAATTTGCCGCTGATCTCCACTCAGCCCCTGCCAGAACTGCCGCCACTGACCCGGGGTGAGGCCAAAGTCATGATCCCGTAGGGAGGTTTTCAGCCAATCCAGCACCAGGCTCGGTTGCTCCTTCAGGGCGAAGATTTTCAGGGCGTGGTAAGTAACCTGTTCCCTGAGTCGGTAAACCTTTTTTACCGACAGGTCAAGCCGCTGGGCAATATCCTCCGGGGTTAACCCCTGCAGGTGCAGCTCTAGCCACCGCACCGCCACCTCCCCCAGGTGGCGGTGCAGGTGGGCCACCAGAGCGCTCTTTACCTGGGCCCGTTGACTGCGCTGGTCTAACTCGCTTTGCTCCTGGTGGTAGCGATGCCAGGCCTCCCCATCCAGTCGGCTGAGAGACTCCTCTCCGTTCGTCACGGTGACCTCCTCCGAGAGAATTTGCACCAACTCCCCGGTGGGCACCTGGGTCATACCTCCCCGCTGACTCCGCCGCAGGTGGTTTAGAAGCCGGTAGAGAATCAAGGGCTGGTTCCGTACCGATCGCAGGCAGTACTCCTCTAGACTGGCTAGCAGTAGCAGATTACGGAGGCGGGGATTGTCGGTGCAGGTGGCAATAGAGGTTAGCTCCTGGGCCAGGTGGCGATCGCTCTGGATCATCTCCTGCACCACCTCCTGCACCACCTCCACCACCGTGCGGCGGCGATCGCGGCTCAGGGCCACCCAGGTATTAACCTTTTGGCGAATCAGGAATACCCCACTCAACCGCTTCACCAGCCGTTGGTAGCCCTGCTCCGGGCTAACCTGCCAGTAGCGTTCTAAAAACAATCGGTAGCGATACTCCATACCCTGGCGGGCCAGGGCCCACTGCTCCGGAGCTAAGTCCTCAAAGCGATCCGGTGGCACCCCCAGCAGCCAGCCCACCAAACTCCGGTATAGCCCCTCCGGTTGGTCAGGTTGATCCTGGCGCAATCGCCCCAACCACTCCTCCATTAGTTGATCGGCCCTGGTCATGGTGGTTTAGATCCTTGCCCCTGCTGCTACTGCCCTGGCCCTAACCTGCGGCAGCGTATCAGCCTCATTCTTCAATTTTACCCCCACGGGTAATATACCTTTCCTCTAGGGACAAGGCACTCTATAGAAGTCAACGGAAACCCCATTCTACCGCCTGACAACCCAGCTGTTGCCATGCGGAGAGGTGACTCAGTTGACCTAAACCCCATGAGGAAAAATCATGTCTATTGTATTAGCTACCCAACCCCCGCTGTTTACTGACACTGAAACCCGCTCAACCCACGTTTTGGGGCCAGTTTTCTTTGATCTTTGCAATCTGCGGATTGAAGCCTCTACGGCGCCAGCGGTGCCCCCCAGCGTGATTGCCCCGAGCAACTCCCCCTATATTGCGGCCAGCAACGTGACCTTCAATGCTAGCGTTGATGTGCATTTCAATAACAGCCCCCTGACCCGGTTACTGCTGTGCCTGGGGATGAAGGTGGAGATTCAATTTGCCTTCGAAGGAGTAGGTGGTCGGGCCATCGAAACCGACGTTACCGTGTCTGTGGTGACCGTTAAGGATAATTTTGACTACACCCTCACTTGGACCGGTACTGCTGAGGATCTGAAACTAACCCCCGGTCTCTACGCGATCGCCGCGATCGCGAATGTCAGCGCCCACCAACACCCCTGCTCCCAGGAAGTGTTGGGTTATGGCTATATGGCCGCTCGCCTACTGCAGGTTTACCCAGCCTAGGTCAGCAGCAGTAGCCTGAGACCCTATCCCACTTCTGTCAGTGTTGGCTTTTCCAACCTAATGGCGTTGTTTTAACCCATGGGAAAATGCCGATTTTAGTCCAATTCCATAGAAGAGAGATAAGCAGAAAAAAGCTGGTGGGTTATCGCCCGCCAGCCTTTCTTATTGTTCAGAGTCATTTGCCTGACCAGGTTAACCCCAGCTACCTGTCTCTACGCTGACGGGGAACGCGCTAAGATAAAATCCACGGTATTCCTGACCGGTTACCTGCATCAATACCGATCTGCTTTGCTTGCCCCCTATGACCAGTACCCCCCGCCAGTACCACATCACCACCTTCGGCTGCCAGATGAATAAGGCCGACTCTGAGCGGATGGCGGGGGTTTTAGACACCATGGGCCTGACCTGGACCGATGACCCTTACCAGGCGGATGTGGTGCTCTACAACACCTGCACCATCCGCGACAACGCCGAGCAAAAGGTCTACTCCTACCTGGGGCGCCAGGCCAAGCGCAAGCAGGAGCGCCCGGACCTCACCCTGGTGGTGGCGGGCTGTGTGGCCCAGCAGGAGGGGGAGGCCCTGCTGCGACGGGTGCCGGAGCTGGACCTGGTGATGGGGCCCCAGCATGCTAACCGGCTACAGGATCTCCTTGAACAGGTGTTTGCCGGTAACCAGGTGGTGGCCACCGAGGCCATTGACATCATGGAGGACATCACTAAACCCCGGCGGGATAGTGATGTGACCGCCTGGGTGAACGTCATCTACGGCTGCAATGAGCGCTGTACCTACTGTGTGGTGCCGGGGGTACGGGGGGTGGAGCAATCCCGATCACCCGGCGCCATCCGCGCCGAAATTGAGGAACTGGGTCGCCAGGGCTTTCGGGAGGTGACCCTGCTGGGGCAAAACATCGATGCCTACGTCGGGACCTGCCCGGCAGTACCCGCGATGGCCGACACCAGCACACCTTCACCGATCTGCTTTACCATATCCATGACGTCCCTGGGATTGAGCGACTGCGTTTTGCCACCAGCCACCCCCGCTATTTCACCGAGCGGCTAATCCGGGCCTGTGCCGAGTTGCCCAAGGTCTGCGAACACTTCCACATCCCCTTCCAATCCGGGGATAACGCCATCCTCAAGGCCATGGCTCGGGGTTACACCCGGGAACGGTACTGCCGCATCATTGACACCCTGCGGCAGCACATGCCCGATGCCGCCCTTAGCGCCGATGCCATTGTCGGCTTCCCGGGGGAAACCGAAGCCCAATTCCAACAGACCCTCGATCTGGTGGACAGCATTGGCTTCGACCAACTCAACACCGCCGCCTATTCCCCCCGGCCCGGCACCCCCGCCGCCCACTGGTCTGACCAGGTGCCGGAGGAAGTCAAGGCCGATCGCCTGCAACGCCTCAACCACCTGGTGGCTAGCCGGGCCAGCGATCGCTCCCAACGCTACCAGGGCCGAATTGAGAGCGTTTTAGTGGAGGCCACCAACCCCAAGGATCCCACCCAGGTGATGGGCCGCACCCGGGGCAATCGCCTTACCTTTTTCCCCGGGGACCTGGCCACCCTGAAGGGACACCAGGTGTCGGTTAAAATTACCGAAGTGCGCCCCTTTAGTCTGACTGGCGAGCGCTCTACGGTCCCCAGTCAGACTGGGGCGACCCCGGCTAGTACCCTGTAGCGTAACGGTGAGTCCCCTGCCCTGGAGCTGGTGATGAAATTTGGTGTAATTGTGTTCCCCGGTGCCAACTGCGATCGCGACGTGGCCTACGTCACCCGCGACCTGCTAGGTCAGCCCACCCGCATGGTCTGGCACGACGACAGCGACCTCAGCGACCTGGATGTGGTGGTGGTGCCCGGCGGCTTTAGCTACGGCGACTACCTACGCTGTGGGGCGATCGCCCGGTTTTCCCCAGCGGTACAGGCCACCCTGGCCCATGCCCAGCGGGGTAAGCCGGTGATTGGCATCTGCAACGGCTTTCAAATTTTGACCGAGGCTGGGCTGCTGCCGGGGGCCCTGGTGCGGAATCGAGGTATGCAATTTATCTGTGATCGGGTCAGCCTCAGGGTGGAACGGGCCGACCTACCATGGACCCAGGGCTACCAACCTGGGCAGGTGATTACCCTACCGATTGCCCATGGGGAAGGGTGCTACTACGCCGATGCCCAAACCCTGGCAACTTTAGAAGATCAGGGCCAGGTGGTGTTGCGCTACTGTAGCCCAGATGGCGAGCTGGAGCCCGGGGCTAACCCCAACGGTTCCATCAATCATATCGCTGGCATTTGCAACCCTCAGGGCAATGTGTTAGGGCTAATGCCCCACCCGGAGCGGGCCGCCGATGCCCTGCTGGGTAGCCTCGAGGGTTTACCGATGCTGGCGGGTTTACTGACGGGGCAGGGCGCTGGGGTCAACCTGTAACACCAGGTAGCGCTGGTCAAAGCGCAACCATCCCTGATCCTTCAGATCCTTCAATAGACGAGTGATGGTTACCCGGGTGGTGCCAATGGCAGTGGCAAGCTGGTAATGGGTCAGCCTGAGGGGAATGCGCACCCCCTGGGGCTCCACCTGGCCAAAGTCCTGAACTAGCATCAACAGGAACTGTTGCAACCGATCGGCCACCAGTCGCTTACCCGCCAGGGCTAACCAGGCCTCAGTTTGCTGCAGCCGCAGGGTGAGGTGGCGGTAAATGCCCGCCATCAACACTGGCGAGGCCTCAATTTCTGCCATGGGCAGGGCCAGCACATCCACATCGGTTAGGGCCGTGGCCCAGTAAGGATAGACTACGGTCAGAGGCAGCCCCAGGGGCATGGAGGGGCCAGCTAGCCCCAGCAGAGTTTCGCCGCCATCGGGCTGAATAGTAAATAGTTGCACAATACCACGGCAAACGATCAGTACCTCATCCCGCTGCAGTGGGATAGTCTGGCCCATGGGGTAAGGCAACAGGGCCCGATCCCGGTAGAGTTGCTCCAGGAGATCAATAAAGGTTTGATGGGGGTACCCACTCCGGTCGATGGAGGCAGAGGTGATCGCAGCCACGGTTATACCTAGGAAGAGATGGGTTATCAAACCCATGGTGCTAGGCGAAAATTAAGAAAACCTCCCCTTCAGATTAAGATCTGATCAACAGACCATAAATTTTTGTTGCCTACCACACCTCACACCGGGGTATTTTGCAATCTAGACTACCAACTGTGCCTGCTCAGGGCCCCCACCCCCGGACAGACTTAATGCCAGGTTAATATGCTCCGCCTATCCCCTGATTAAAATGGAGCTACCTGATCGAAGCTCCCTCCAGCCTTTAGGAGAAATCTATGGCCAGTCTCTTAGCCCAACTACGGCAAATGACGGTAGTGGTTGCTGATACCGGTGACCTGCAGGCGATTGAGAAATTTACCCCCCGGGACGCCACCACCAACCCCTCGCTGATTACGGCGGCGGCCCAGATGCCCCAATACCATGAAATTGTGGACGAAACCCTGCTCCAGGCTAAGGCAGATGCCGGACCTGGTGCCAGTCAAAAGGAGATCGCAAACCTGGCCTTTAACCACCTGGCGGTGGCCTTTGGCCATAAAATTCTGCAGATTGTTCCCGGTCGGGTCTCCACCGAGGTGGATGCCCGCCTCTCCTACGACACCGAGGCCACCATCGCCACGGCTCGTCAGCTGATTCACCAGTACCAGCAGTTAGGTATTTCCCCCGAGCGGGTGCTAATTAAGATTGCCTCCACCTGGGAGGGAATTAGGGCTGCCGCAGTGCTGGAAAAGGAGGGTATCCACTGCAACCTTACCCTGCTGTTTGGGCTCCACCAGGCGATCGCCTGTGCCGAAGCCGGGGTCACCCTGATTTCCCCCTTCGTAGGACGGATCCTGGATTGGTACAAAAAGGATACGGGACGGGAGGACTACCCTCCCCAGGAGGATCCGGGTGTGGTCTCCGTCACCCAGATTTACAATTACTACAAGAAATTCGGCTACTCCACCGAGGTAATGGGGGCTAGCTTCCGCAACATCGGCGAAATTACCGAACTAGCGGGCTGCGATCTACTTACCATCTCGCCCCAGTTACTGGCCCAGTTGGAGGCTACCCCGGGGGACTTGCCCCGTCGTTTGGACCCTAACCAAGCTTCGTCCATGGCCATTGAGGCCATGATCATGGACGAAGCCACCTTCCGGTCCCTGCACGATCGCGATCGCATGGCCTCAGAGAAACTAGAGGAGGGCATCAAGGGCTTCAGCAAAGCTCTGGAAACCCTGGAGAATTTCCTGGCTAACCGCCTCACCCAGCTCACCCAAGGGGAGATTATAGCGGTGTGCAGGTGAATCAATCACAGTAGCA